>NZ_JBHXMA010000006.1:0-287317 GCF_042721035.1 Streptomyces sp. NPDC058464 | reverse complement strand
AATCCCCACCGAAGTGGTTCATCGTTCGACTTGCATGTGTTAAGCACGCCGCCAGCGTTCGTCCTGAGCCAGGATCAAACTCTCCGTGAATGTTTTCCCGTAATCGGGACGACACACACGAGAGCGGTGCGAGAGGAGGAATAATCCCCTCGCACACAGCGTCCTCGCTGTGTTTGTTTCAAAGGAACCACGCCCCAGCCATGACGGCCGGAGACGGGGTATCAACATATCTGGCGTTGACTTTTGGCACGCTGTTGAGTTCTCAAGGAACGGTCGCTTCCTTTGTACTCACCCTCTCGGGCTTTCCTCCGGGCTTCCCTTCGGTGTTCCAAACTCTATCAGTGTTTTTCCGTCGCTCTGACCACCCTCCCGCAGGCATGCGGAAGATGATCCCGAGTTAGGATCTGACAAGTTTGGGTGCTGCCGAGTAGCAACGCTTTATCGCGCCGCCTGGTCTCAAGCAGGAGTACGACTGTACACGGAGCCCCGAAGGGCGTGCAAATCGAATAGGGTGGTGGTCTAGACCACTAGCTGGTACCTTCCAAGCGGAACCGCCACTTCATATGACATACGCTGCTGCTCAGTGCCGTCCGGGACACGCAGTGACGGCCCGTAAGCAGCTCCACTTCTGGGAGGCCTCCCATGACCACCGTGACGTCCCCTCTCGCAGGACGTGCCGTCGGACTGGCCGCAGTGCCGGATCCGGTCTTCGCCGGGGCCATGGTCGGCCCGGGTACCGCCATCGACCCCCCGCGTGAGCCTTCCGAGGTCGTGGCGCCCGTGGACGGAGTCGTCGTCTCTCTGCACCCGCACGCGTTCGTCGTGGTCGACGACAGCGGCCACGGCGTACTCACCCACCTGGGTATCGACACCGTGCAGCTCAACGGACAGGGCTTCGAGCTCCTCGTCAACAAGGGCGACACCGTGACCCGCGGCCAGGCCGTGGTGCGCTGGAACCCGGCCGAGGTCGAGGCCGCCGGCAAGTCTCCGGTCTGCCCCGTAGTGGCCCTGGAGGCCACTGCCGACTCTCTCTCCGACCTCCGCGAAGACGGTGACGTGAAGGCAGGCGACACCCTCTTCGCCTGGAGCTGATGCGTCCCGGACCGACGACCCCGCCGCCCTGCCGCCGTACTAACGGAGCAGGCGGCGACCACGACAACCACCGCGGCGGCGGGACCCGCCGCACTATCGGAGACGGGTGAGATGGAGACAACGCTGCGAGGCGTCGGCGTGAGCCACGGTGTGGCGATCGGCGAGGTTCGGCACATGGGGACGGCGGTGCTGGAGCCGCCTGCCAAGGGGATTCCCGCGGAAGAGGCGGAGCGGGAGCAGGGGCGGGCACGTCAGGCCGTGGACGCTGTGGCCGCCGACCTGACGGCGCGCGGCAACCTGGCGGGCGGCGAGGCCCAGGCGGTTCTCGAGGCGCAGGCCATGATGGCGCAGGACCCCGAGCTGATGTCCGACGTGGACCGCAGGATCGCCGTCGGCAGCACCGCCGAGCGGGCCGTGTACGACGCGTTCGCCGCGTACCGCGAGCTGCTGGCCGCGGCGGGTGAGTACCTCGCCGGTCGGGTGGCCGACCTGGACGATGTGCGGAATCGTATCGTCGCCCGACTGCTGGGCGTTCCGATGCCGGGTGTCCCGGACAGTGACGAGCCGTACGTGCTGGTGGCGCGGGATCTGGCGCCGGCCGACACGGCGCTCCTCGACCCGACCCTGGTGCTCGGTTTCGTGACCGAGGAGGGCGGGCCGACGAGCCACAGCGCGATCCTGGCGCGGGCGCTCGGTGTGCCGGCCGTGGTGGCGCTGCCGGGTGCCAGGGAACTCGCCGAGGGCACGGTGATCGCCGTCGACGGCAGCACCGGTGACATCTTCGTCAACCCGAGTGCGGAGAAGAAGGCGGCGCTGGAGGCGGCGGCCGCCGAACGGAAGGCGGCGCTGTCCGCCTCGACCGGCCCGGGTGCGACCGCGGACGGGCACAGGGTGCCGCTGCTGGCCAACGTGGGCGGTCCGGCGGATGTGCCGGCGGCGGTCGAGGCCGGTGCCGAGGGCGTCGGTCTGTTCCGTACCGAGTTCCTGTTCTTGGACGACAGCAAGAGTGCTCCTTCCGAGGAGAAGCAGGTCGAGGCCTACCGTCAGGTGCTGGAGGCGTTCCCGGAGGGCCGGGTCGTCGTGCGGGTGCTGGACGCGGGCGCGGACAAGCCGCTGGAGTTCCTGACTCCGGCGGACGAGCCGAACCCGGCGCTGGGCGTGCGCGGGCTGCGGACGCTGCTCGACCACCCCGAGGTGCTGCGCACCCAGCTGACGGCGTTGGCGAAGGCGGCCGAGGGGCTGCCGGTCCACCTTGAGGTCATGGCGCCGATGGTGGCGGACCGTGCCGATGCGAAGGCGTTCGCGGACGCCTGCCGGGAGGCGGGGCTGCGGGCCAAGTTCGGCGCGATGGTGGAGATTCCGTCGGCGGCGCTGCGGGCGCGCTCGGTGCTCCAGGAGGTCGAGTTCCTGTCGCTGGGGACGAACGACCTGGCGCAGTACACGTTCGCCGCGGACCGTCAGGTGGGTGCGGTGTCCCGGCTGCAGGATCCGTGGCAGCCCGCGCTGCTCGACCTGGTCGCGCTGTCTGCGGAGGCGGCGAAGGCCGAGGGCAAGAGCTGTGGTGTGTGCGGCGAGGCCGCGTCGGATCCGCTGCTGGCCTGTGTTCTGACGGGTCTGGGCGTCACCTCTCTCTCCATGGGCGCGGCGTCGATTCCTTATGTCCGGGCGATGCTGGCCAAGTACACGCTGGCGCAGTGCGAGCGGGCCGCGGTGGCCGCGCGTGCCGCCGACAGTGCTGACGAGGCCCGCGTGGCGGCTCAGGCGGTGCTGTCCGGCGAGTAGTCGGCCAGGGCCGTGATCGGCTGTCTTTTCAGGGGCGCTCCACCTGTGGGTGGGGCGCCCCTGGTGGTTTCAGTGGTGGTGGCCCGGTGCCGTCTCCTGGTCGCCGAGGTCGGGCGGTGCGCAGTAGTCGACGTCCGATTCCGGTGAGATGAGCTCTCCGGAATCGACGTCGGTGCAGTACGCGTCGAAGACCTCGCCGGCGGTGAGGGGCGCGAGGTTGCTGCCGCGCAGTCGCCAGCCGTAGACGCGGTCGGGGGTGCCGGGGGCGGTGGTGCGCATGACGAGTCCGCCGGGGCTGTTGGTGGCGAGGCCGAGGGCGAGGACGCTGGTGAATTCGAGCGCTTCGGCCTCGTCGAGGTGGGTGGTGCCCTCGGTGTTCTGGTCGGCGTGGAGGACGGTGACGAGGGTTTCGGGTGGTCCGGAGACGCTGCATACGAGGTGCCGGTTGCCTGCCGGGGCGGTGTCGAGGATGCGGGTGAGGAAGTGGGAGGCGCGGGTGAAGGCGGCGCGTCCGACGTCCTCTCCGCAGGTGGGACAGGGGCCGAGGCGGGCGAGGAGGGTGCTGGCGTACTCCCAGGTGGCCTGGCGTACCGCCTCGTCGACGAGGGCGGGGACCAGGTCGGTGAGGGGGCGGCCGTCGTAGGGGACGGTGGCGCCGGTGGCCGCGAGTTCGGCCGTGAAGCGGGTGCGGCTGGCCGGGTTGTCCGGGTCGAGTCCGGTGGCCGTGCAGAACTCGGCGTATTCCTCGGGGTCGAAGAGGGCGAGGGTGGTGTGGGTGCCCTCGGCGGCGCGGGTCCTGAGGAGGGCTTCCATCTGGCGGAGGTAGGTCAGGTGGTCGTCGAAGGTGAAGGTGCGGTAGCGCCGCATGGCGCGGAAGTCGTGCTCGTCGGTCAGCAGGCCGATGGTGCCGGCGATTTCGCGGCGCAGGACGCGTCGCATGGTCCGGTGGTCGGTGCGCGCCATGGTTCCCCCTGTGAGCGGTCGATCAATGCTCACTCACAGTAATCGGCGCCACTGACAATGGGGGGTGCGGAAGTCGGTCGCGGACCAGGCGGTGCTGGATTGTGCAGGTCAGAGCGATCAGGGTGCCGAATGCGGTCCAGCCCAGCGGTCCGGTGGCGATGGCGGCGGTGACGGCGAGTGGGCCGATGCTGCGCTGGGCGGACTGGGCGAGTCCGTGGACTCCGAGGTAGGCGCCCAGGGCGGTGCCGGGTGCCAGGGCGACGGAGAGCTCCCAGGAGACGGTGGCGTGGAGCATCTCGGCGACGGTGAAGGCGGCGGCCGCGGCGGTGAGCAGGAGGATGCCCGTGACGGTTCCGCCGTCGGCGGAGAGTGCCATCGCGATGCCGCCGAGGGCGAAGGCGGCGGAGAGCGGGACGAGGAGCCGGCGGGCGGCTCGGCTGGTGGTGCCGAAGCGGGCCAGGGGGACTTGGAGTCCCACCACCATCACGTTGTTGAGGACGAGCAGCAGCGGTGCGAGGCCGTGGGGGATGCGGTCGCTGTGGGCGATCCAGAGCGGCAGGCCGACCTTGAAGACGGCGTCGTCGAGGAAGAGGACGGTGTCGGTGGCGACGTAGGCGAGGTAGGTGCGGTCGCGCCAGGGGTTGGCCGGCTTCTCGGTCTTCGGCTCGGTCCTCCAGTCGGCCACCACCCGGGAGGGTGACGGGGGTTCGCCGCAGCGCAGGGTGAGCAGTGCGGCCGCGACGAAGGAGAGGCCGTCGCCCGCGAGGAGCCAGCGGTAGGCCGTGGTGGTGCCGAGGGCCAGGGCCGCGGCGGCGGCGAGACCGCCGAGGGCCCAGCCCGCGTTGGCGATGGTGCGGTTGAGGGCCTGGTAGCGGACGCGGTCGGGTCCGGCGATACGGGTGGCGTAGAGCTTGGTGAGGACGTTGGCCGCGCGGTCGCCGAGGGCGCCGACCGCCGAGACGGCGAGCAGCAGGGCGTGGTCGTGGGTGGTGAGCAGGGCGAAGGAGGCGAGGGCGCGCAGGAGTTGGAGTGCGATCAGTACGCGGGTGAGGGGCAGGCGGTCGGCGATGCGGCCGCCGAGTGGGGCGCCGGCGATGCCGATGGCGCCGGAGACGGCGGCGAGGGTGCCGACTTCGGCGAGGGAGAGGCCGGAGACGTAGGTGAAGTACAGGACGGAGACCGATGCCCACAGGCCGCTGCCGACGCGGTCGACCAGGGTGACGGCGAGCATGCGGCGTCCGTCGGGGCCTCCGGGAATGCGGCGGCGCCGCGCGGTCGCACCGGGCTTCGCTGTCAATGCTCCCCCTTGCCGTCAATTATGTATTGATACATACTTGCCAACGTGGTAACACAATATGGGATCACCGGTACGACGGCCAAGGGAATTGCCGCGTCCGTGGAGCGGGGTGTGGCCGAGGGCGCGTTGGCTCCGGAGGCGGCGCTGCCGCCGGTGCGGCGGCTCGCGGACGAGCTGGGGGTGAGTCCGGGCACGGTCGCCACGGCGTACAAGGAGCTGCGCCGGCGCGGGATCGTCGTCACGCGCGGGCGGGGCGGCACCGTGGTGGCGTCGGCTCCGGCAGTGGCGTCCAGGCGTCCACCCAGGGTTCCCGAAGGGCTCCGGGACCTGGCCGGGGGGCATCCCGATCCCGCGCTGCTGCCCGGCCTGGTGCCGCCCTCGACGCTCTCCCCCGGCGCCCGGTCGCACCGTTCGGCGCCTCGGCTGGCGCGGCTGGAGGAGGCCGTACGGGACTGGCTGGGCCCGGACGGCGTGCCGGTGGAACACGTGACGTTCGCGCACGGCGCGCTGGATCTGATCGGCCGGCTGCTGTCCGTGGAGTTGCGGCCCGGTGACGCCGTGGCCATGGAGGATCCCGGATACCACCATCTGCTCGACCTGGTCCCGGCGTTGGGGTTGCGGATCGTGCCGGTGGCGGTGGACGACGAGGGGATGCGTCCGGACGCCCTGCGCACCACGCTGCGCGCGGGCGTGCGCGCCGTGGTGTGCAGCCCCAGGGCGCAGAACCCGTACGGCGGCTGCTTCTCGGTGGCCCGCAGGGATGCCCTGGCCGGGGTGCTGCGCGAGGAACCCGATGTCCTGGTGATCGAGAACGATCACGCGTCCTCGGTGGCCGACGCCCCGCTGCACTCCCTGACCGGGGCGGGGCTCGCGCGCTGGGTGCACGTCCGGACGGTGAGCAAGTTCCTGGGCACGGACCTGAGGTGGGCGGCGGCCGTGTGCGATCCGGTCTCGCTCGCCCGGCACGACGGGCTGCTGCTTCTGACCTCGGGCTGGGTCAGTCACCTGCTACAGGAGACGGTGCTCGGGCTGATGACGGATCCGGGCACGCGCGCCTTGGTGGCACGCGCGCGTGCGACGTACGTGCTGCGCCGCGAGACGCTGGCCGGGGAGCTGGCCGGGCGCGGGATCGGGTCGCACGGGGCGAGCGGGATGAACCTGTGGGTGCCGGTGCGGGACGAGTCGGCCGTGGTGAACGGGCTGCGCTCGTACGGTTGGTGGGTGGCGGCGGGGGCGCGTTTCCGGTTGTCGGCCGGGCCGGGGGTGCGGATCTCGACCGCCGGTCTTGAGCCGGCCGACGCGGCGCGGCTGGCCTCGGACTTCGCCGCCGTGCTGGGCGAGTCCGAGGCCACCTACGGCGGGTGAGCGCGCTCCGCGGGAAGGTCAGGCGCGCTTGCGGGCCAGGTCCTCGAAGTAGCTCAGCAGGTCGAGGTTGTCGATGGAGCCGGGGTTGACGGCCTTCTCCAGGGGTGTGCCCTGGAGAAGGCGCTTGACCGGGACCTCGATGCGCTTTCCGGTGAGGGTGTGCGGGACGCCGGGGACCTCGATGACCTCGTCGGGGACGTGCCGGGGCGAGAGCTGTTCGCGGATGGCCTGCTTGATGCGGTTCAGCAGGGCCTCGTCGAGGACCGCGCCCGGTGCCAGATGGACGAAGAGGGGCATCCAGTAGCCGCCGTCGGGCTGCTCGATACCGATGACGAGGGATTCCTTGATCTCGGGGAGCCGCTCGACGACCTCGTAGATGTCCGCCGAACCCATCCGCACGCCCTGGCGGTTGAGCGTGGAGTCGGAGCGGCCGTGGATGATCACCGAGCCGCGTGAGGTGACGGTGATCCAGTCGCCGTGGCGCCACACGCCGGGGTAGGTGTCGAAGTAGCTGTCGTGGTAGCGGCTGCCGTCGGGGTCGTTCCAGAAACGGATCGGCATGGAGGGCATGGGGTTGGTGACGACCAGTTCGCCCACTTCGTCGATGACGGGACGGCCGGCCGGGTCCCAGGCCTGGAGGTCGGTGCCGAGGCCGGGTGCCTGCAGTTCGCCGGTGTAGACGGGGAGGGTGGGTACGGCGCCCGCGAAGCAGGAGCACACGTCGGTGCCGCCGCTGACGGAGGCGATCCAGAGGTCGGCCCCGCTCGCTGCGAACTCGTCGTGCAGCCAGCGGAAGCCGTCGGGGGGCAGTGGGGAGCCGGTGGTGGCGACGCACTTCACCCGGGAGAGGTCGTGGTCGCGGGAGGGGTGCACGCCGGCCTTGCGGCAGGCCATCACGTAGGCGGCGGAGGTGCCGTAGAGGGTGGCTCCGGTGCGTTCGGCGACACGCCACTGGGCGCCGGTGTCGGGGTAGCCGGGGCTGCCGTCGTACAGGACGATCGTGGTGCCCGTGAGGAGGCCGGAGACGAGGAAGTTCCACATCATCCAGCCGGTCGAGGTGTACCAGAAGAAGCGGTCCTCGGGGCCCAGGTCGCAGTGCAGGCCGAGCTGTTTGAGGTGTTCGACCAGGATGCCGCCCTGGGACTGGACGATGGCCTTGGGCAGGCCGGTGGTGCCGGAGGAGTAGAGCACCCAGAGGGGGTGGTCGAACGGGACCTGTTCGAATTCTGGCTCGGTGTCGGCCGAGGTCAGGGCCGACCAGTCCAGGGCGCCCTCGGGGGCCGGGGTGTCGAGCAGCGGGATGTGGACGACGGCGCGCAGGGTGGGCAGTTCGCGGCGGAGTTCGGCGACGATCTCGCGCCGGTCGTGTTCCTTGCCGCCGTAGCGGTAGCCGTCGACGGTGAACAGGACGACGGGTTCTACCTGCTGGAACCGGTCCAGGACGCTGCGGGCGCCGAAGTCGGGGGCGCAGGAGGTCCAGACGGCGCCCACGGCGGCGGTGGCGAGGAGGGCGACCACGGCCTGCGGGACGTTCGGGAGGTAGCCGCTGACGCGGTCGCCGGGGCGGACGCCGAGGGCGCGGAGTTCGGCGGCCAGGGAGCCCACCTGGCGGCGCAGCTCGGTCCAGGTGACCGGGCGGGGTTCGTGTGTCTCGTCGACGTACAGGAGGGCGGGTTCGTCCGCGCGGGTGGCGGCGGCACGCAGGGCGTGCTCGGCGTAGTTCAGGGTCGCGCCGGGGAACCACTCGGCGCCGGGCATGGCGCGGTCGCCGAGCACGCGCGCGTAGGGCGTCGAGAACCGCACGTCGAAGTACTCCGTGACGGCCTTCCAGAAGGTGTCCAGGTGGTCGACGGACCAGCGGTGCAGGGCCGGGTACCCGCCGTCGGCGGGGGCTCCGTGGTGTTCCGCCGCCCAGGACTGGAACCTGGTGATGCGTGCCTGGTCGATCCGCTGCGGATCGGGCCGCCAGAGCGGCTGGGGGTTCGCGGTCGACATGGGGCGGCTCCCGGGCTTCTGCGCTTTGTGTGCGTGGGACGCGCACGGGCTGGGGTGTGCGCGTGACGCGGCTGACAGGGACGATGCCATGTGATCGACTTCTACACCAGGGTGCGCTCCACATAGTCCGTGTCGTGAAGATGTGGTCCCGGCACGGGTGAACGGCAGTTGAACGGCACGCGTGTGTGGAGCGCTGAGTGGCAGGGTGAGCAGTATGGACGGTCGTGACCTGGTGCGTTCGGTAAGAGTGGTCGGTTCGAGTAGGGCGGCTCAGGGGTTGCGTACCGTACGGGCGGCGTGGCGCAGGAAGCGGATCGATGCCGCCGGGCTGCCGCCGCGGGGCGCCGAGCGGGCCCGGGTGCCGGGGCCGGTACAGGACGCGGAGCCGGGGCCGGGCGGCGGTGTGATCCGGTTCAGCCGGTCCGAGTTGCGGATCACGGTCGCGGTGAACGGGGCGGTCTTCTGGGGCTGGGACGGGGCCGGTCCCGAGCCGTCGTACGCGCTCGCGGGGCGCTGCCCGGAGCCGGATCCGCGGGCGGTCCTCGAACCGGACACGAACGGCGGCTGGCGGGTCGTGGCGGAGCGGGTGACGGTCAGCGTCTCGCGGCACGGTGCGGTGGAGGTGTGCACGCCCGGTGGCGTGATGCTGCGGCGGGATCTGCCGCCGCGGTGGTGGGAGCCGGTGGGCGGAGGTGCGGCGCGCTGGGTGCAGCGGTCGGAGGTGGCCGCGGACGCGCGGTTCTTCGGTCTGGGCGGGCGCGCCTCGGGTCCACGGCTGCGGGACGGCACGTACCGGCTGTGGAACACCGATCCCGGCCGCGCCTTCGGGCCCGGAGACGATCCGCTGTACATCACCATGCCGGTCCAGATAGTGGTGGCGGACGCGGCGGCGCATCTGGTGTTCCACGACAGCTCCTGGGACGGGACGGTGACGCTCCTGGAAGGCGAGGAGGGCGCCGGTTCCGGGCACGACCGGGCCGGGCGGTGCGAGCTGCGGATGGACGGCGGTCCGCTGCGCTGCTGGGTGATGGTGGGCACCCCCGCGCGCGTGCTGCACACCTGGGCCTCGCTCACGGGCGCGCCCGCGCTGCCGCCGGCGTGGGCGCTGGGCCATCACCACGCGCGCTGGGGTTTCGGCAGCGAGCAGGAGGTGCGGCGGATCGTCGCCGGTTACCAGGAGCGCGGTCTGCCGCTGGACGCCGTCCATCTGGACATCGACCACTACGACGCCCATCAGGTGTTCACGGTCGATCACGAGCGCTTCCCGAAGCTGCCGACGCTGGCGGAGGAGCTGCGGCGGGACGGGATCCGGCTGGTGTCGATCGTCGACCCGGCGGTGAAGGCCGAGCAGGGCAACGCGGTGTACGACAGCGGAGCGGCGCTCGACGCCTTCGTCCGTGATCCGGCGGGGCGGACGGTGGAGGGGGTGGTGTGGCCCGGGGAGACGGTCTTCCCCGACTTCACGGACGCGCGCGTGCGCGCGTGGTGGGGCGGGCTCTACGAGGAGCGGCTCGCGCTGGGCTTCGCCGGGTTCTGGCACGACATGAACGAGCCGACGTCCTTCAGCGCGTTCGGCGAGTCGACGCTGCCGCGGTCGGCGCGGCACGCTCTGGAGGGCCGCGGCGGCGACCACCGGGAGGCGCACAACGTCTACGCGCTCTGCATGGCGAGGGCTGCCTACGAGGGCCTGCGCGGACTCGCGCCCGAGGAGCGGCCGTTCCTGTTCTCCCGCTCGGGCTGGGCCGGTGTGCAGCGCTACGGGGGCACGTGGTCCGGCGATGTCGCCACCGGCTGGCCGGGGCTGCGCGCGTCCCTGTCGCTGGTGCTGGGGCTCGGGCTGTGCGGGGTTCCGTACTCGGGTCCTGACGTGGGCGGTTTCGACGGGAGCCCGTCGCCTGAGCTGTTTCTGCGCTGGTTCCAGCTGGGCGCGTACCTGCCGCTGTTCCGGACCCACGCGAGCATGCGGGCGGGGCGCCGGGAGCCCTGGGAGTTCGGGACCGAGGTACTGGAGCACGCGCGCGTGGCGCTGCTCGAACGGCGGCGTCTGCTGCCGTACTTCATGACGCTGGCGCAGCTGGCCCGGCGGACCGGAGCGCCGTACGCGCGGCCGGTGTGGTGGGGGGCGCCGGAGGACCGGGCGCTGCGCGACTGCGAGGACGCCTTCCTGCTGGGCGACGCACTGCTGGTGGCTCCGGTGCTGGATCCGGGCGCCGACCGGCGTGCGGTGCAGCTGCCGCGCGGGCGCTGGTACGACACGGTGACCGAGAAGGCGTACGAGGGGCCGGGGCAGGTGCTCGTGGATGCCCCGCTGTCGCGCATCCCGGTGCTGGCACGCGCGGGTGCCGTCCTGCCCGTGCGGGACGAGGACGGCGGGACGCTGCTGGAGGTGTGGGCCCCCGCCCGGGGGCGGACGGGCGGCGGGCTGGTCGTGCCGGACACGGGCGACGGCTGGGACGAGCCGGAGATCGAGCGTTACGTCGCCCGCTGGGAGGGCCGGCGGGTGGTGGTCCGGCGCGAGGACGAGAACGGCGTGCGCGAGCCGTCCCGTCCCGTCCGGGTCAGGGGGCTGGGATGAGCCGGAGGGCTCAGTAGCGGCCCTCGAACCACGCGCGTACGGCCACGCTGTGCAGCGGGAAGGCGAGTTCCTCGGGGCGGCGCAGCAGGTGCCAGCCCTCCGTCTCGTCGGTCGCGCCCGACGGCGGGAGGCCTTCGGCCGGGCGCTCCGGGAGGAGTCCGAACAGCAGCAGGTGCCCGTCGGGCGAGCTCATGGCGTCGACGAGCCGTACGTCGCGGGCGGCCGCGTCGATGCCCGTCTCCTCCTTGAGCTCCCGGACGACGGCGTGCCGCCAGTCCTCGCGGTCGTCGACGTAGCCGCCGGGGAGCGCGGTGCCCCCGCGCGCGGGGGCCACGGTGCGGGTGATGACGACCAGGGCGGTGCCCTTCGTGTCGTAGACGGGCTGAAGGGCGATCGCCACCGGCAGTGGGTTGCGGTAGGCGACGTGGCCGCAGGCCGGGCAGGTGCGGGGCCAGCCGGAGATTCCCTCTCCGTAGGCCGCTCCGCAGCTCGAACAGTGCGAGCCCGGAGCGGAGTTGGCAATTGGGTGCTGATTTTCGGACACGCGCGGACTTTATCCGATCAGGAGAACGGCGTCTTACGGTCACTGGAACGCCCCCTTCCGGAAGTGAACCGACACCTGGCGACCCGGAACCCGATGCGGGCGGGGCCGCGGGGTACGCCGGCATGGCCTGCCCAATTCCGGCGGCCCGTGGCACACTTCTGACGTTCCGTCAGATCTGGTGTCCTGGAGGGGCTTTGTCGCGTACACGCACACCGGCGGTCGACGGCTGGTTCACGGACGAGGGGGACGGATTCCGGCTGCTGGGAACCCGTTGTACGGCCTGCGCCTCGGTCTTCTTCCCGCGCGAGGACGTCCACTGCCGCAACCCCCACTGCGCGGGCGGCGACCTGGAGGAGGTCCCGCTCTCCCGGCGCGGACGGATCTGGTCGTACACCGACAGCAGATACCGTCCGCCGTCACCCTATGTGAGTGACCCGGAACTTCCGTGGGAGCCGTACGCGTTGATCGCCGTGGAGCTGGAGTCCGAGCGGATCGTGGTGCTGGGACAGGCGGTTCCCGGGATCACCGTCGCCGATCTGGCGGTGGGCATGGAGGTCGAGGCCGTCCCCGGAGTCCTGGGCGAGGACGCGGAGACGACCTGGACGACCTGGCACTGGCGGCCGACGGGGGTGACGGCATGACGGCGGACGTGGCGGTGCTCGGCGTGGGCATGCACCCCTGGGGCAAGTGGGGGCGGAGCTTCGTCGAGTACGGGACGGCGGCGGCCCGCGCGGCGCTCGCGGACGCCGGACTCGCGTGGCGGGACATCGGCTCGATCGTGGGCGCGGACACGGTGCGTGGCGGCTATCCCGGCTATGTGGCGGGCGCGACCTTCGCCAGGGCGCTGGGCTGGCAGGGGGCGCGGGTCGCGAGCGTGTACGCGGCGTGCGCGTCCGGGGCCCAGGCGGTCGCCGCGGCGCGGGCCCAGATCCTCGCGGGCCTCGCGGACGTGGTGCTCGTGGTGGGCGCGGACGCGGCGCCCAAGGGCTTCTTCCGGCCCGCCGGCGGCGACCGGCCGGACGACCCCGACTGGCTGCGCTTCCGGCTGCTGGGGGCGACGAATCCGACGTACTTCGGCCTGTACGCGCGCCGCAGGATGGCGGTGTTCGGGGACACCCCCGAGGACTTCGCCCTGGTCAAGGTGAAGAACGCGGCCCTGGGGGCGCTCAATCCGTACGCCCGTTACCGCAAGCGGGTCACCGCCGAGGAGGTCGCCGCCTCCCAGGTGGTCGCCGATCCGCTGCGGCTGCTGGACATCTGCGCCACGTCCGACGGCGGGGCCGCGCTGGTGCTGTCCAGCCTGGAGTTCGCGCGCCGGCACGGGGTGACGCGTCCGGTGCGGATCCGCGCGGTGTCCACGGTGACCCCGCGCTACCCCAGCACGGTGCTGGACCTGCCGGACATCGCCACGGACTCCGCGGCGGTGGTGGAGCCGGCGGCGGAGACCTTCCGGGCGTCGATCGCACGGGCCGCCTACGAGGAGGCGGGCGTCGGCCCCGAGGAGCTGTCCCTCGCCGAGGTGTACGACCTGTCCACCGCGCTGGAGTTGCAGTGGTACGAGGATCTGGGGCTGTGCGCCGAGGGCGAGGCGGCGAAGCTGCTGCGCGAGGGCGCGACGGCCCCGGGCGGCCGTATACCGGTCAACACCAGCGGTGGGCTCGCGTCCTTCGGGGAGGCGGTGCCGGCCCAGGCGATCGCCCAGGTCTGCGAGCTGACCTGGCAGTTGCGGGACGCGGCGGGCGACCGGCAGGTGGCGCACGCACGCGTCGGGATCACGGCCAACCAGGGGCTGTTCGGACACGGCTCGTCCGTGATAGCGGTGCGCTGACGGGACGGGAGTGACAGCAGAGGTCCCTACCCTGTGTGAGCACCCCGAAAGGGTGCGTGAACGTCTCATGAACTGCCCCTGGGCGTACGCCGGCGGCGTCATCATGCTCCCGTGCGCACCTGGACGGATGCTCTCCGTTTCGCCTTCCAGCCGGTGGTCAATCTGACGACCGGCGGGATCGCCGCACTGGAGATCCTCGCCCGCCCCGAGACCGGCGACATCCTCGCCGAAGCCCGCCGCGATCCCGAACTCGACGGCAGACTGGCCGTGCTGGCCCTGCGCGCGGCGGCCCGCAAGGAGACCCTGCTGCCGCTGCACATCAACGTCTTCGCGGCCACCCTCGCCGACCTGGGCGGCATCGGACCGCTTCCCGAGGCGATCCGCGAGGCAGGACGGATGCCCTGGGAGGTCACCCTGGACATCGTCCCGCCGTACACGCACGTGCCGCAGCGGGCCCTGCTGGAGGCTGTGGCGGCGCTGCGCGGCCTGGGCTTCCGGATCAGCGCGGACGGCATCGGCGACGGGGACGTGCCGCTGCGGCTGCTCACCGACCTCTCCCCCGACCTGGTCAAGCTCGACGCCTCGCTGCTCGCCCGGCCGGCCGCGGTGCGGGCGATGCGGACCCTGTGCGAGGAACTCGGCGCCCTGGTGGCCGTCGAGGGCGTGGAGACCGAACTCCAGTACTCGGCGGCGCTGTCGGCCGGGGCGCAGCTGGCCCAGGGCGAGCTGTTCGCGCCACCCGCCCGGATCCCGGTCGCGGAGGTGTACGTTCCGCCGCCCGCCCCCGCCACAGTGCCGACACCGCACTCCGGGCCGTACGTGCGGGAGTTCATCCGGCCGGCCGCGCTCCTGCCCGTCACCGCCTCCGCGTTGCAGGTGCGGGCGCTGCTGACCGGCTCCCCGGACGTCTCCGGCGTACTCCTGGTGGACCAGACGGGCACCCCCGTCCGGTCGGTGCACCGTTCCCGCTTCCTGCTGTCGATGTCCGGCCGCTACGGGCACGCCCTGTACGCGGACCGCCCCGCCTTCAAGCTGGGCGACGCACCGCGCACCGTCGGCGTCGACGCGACCGCCTGGGAGGTGCTGGACGTGGTGGCCGTCGGCGGCCGGGACCGCACCTCGGACGACGTGGCGGTCGTCGACCGGTTCGGGCGCTGCATGGGCGTCGTACGCCTCGCCGACCTCGTCCGGGCACTCGCCGAGACCCGGGTCGAGGAGGCGGCCGGGCTCAACCCGCTGACGCGGCTGCCCGGTTCGGACGCGATCACGGGCGAGGTGGACCGGTGGCTCGCGGACGGCCGGGTCTTCGCGCTGAGCTGGCTGGACATCGACCACTTCAAGCAGGTGAACGACGGTGCCGGGTTCGCCGCGGGCGACGAGCTGATCCGTTCGGTGGCGCGGGCCTTGCAGGAGGCCGCCGTAGGGCACGCGCGCGTGGGGCACATCGGCGGGGACGACTTCCTGGTGCTCGCCGACGAGGCGGGGCTGGATCGGGTCGCCGCCCTGCTCGACGCACCCTGGTCCGCGGGCGGGCGTCCGGTGACGCTGTCCCTGGCCACCGTCGTGTGCGGTCCCGGCGGTGTGGCCGACCACCGGCAGGCGGCCGCGTGTCTGGCGCCGCTCAAGAAGGCCGCCAAGGCACTGCACGGGGCGAGTTGGGTGCTGGGGCGGGCGGGGCTGCCCGGGTACGAGATCCGGCGCGGCTCGGGCGCGTACCCGGCCCAGGCCGGGTACGCGGCGGTGGAGCCGTGAGAACTGCTCTCCCGCGGGTTGCGTGTCATCGTTGCCGTCGGCGACCTTGACGCTCCCCTGGTGCCGGTGAAAACTTCCGGTGTCGGTCGACATCGCCGTACATTCTCGGCGTAATCAGGCACTGCGCCATGGGCCGCTCCTGCCTCCAGGCCCGCTCCCCATGGGCGATTCGGCCGCCACGGCACGCTCGTCACAGACGCCGGGCGGGGCGCGGGACCTTCCCTGCCTTCGGCTGACGTCGCCAAGGGAACCGTTCCTGCTCGGAGCGCCGGGGTCGATCCCCGGCCAGCGCCCTAGGAGCCGCCATGAGCAACGGAGACATATTCGTCGGCGAGGTCATCGGTACGGCCATCCTGATCCTGTTCGGTGCGGGGGTCTGCGCCGCGGTCACCCTGAGACACTCCAAGGCCCGGGCCTCGGGGTGGGTGGTGATCGCGTTCGGCTGGGGATTCGGCGTCCTCGCCGGCGCCTACACCGCCGCTCCCCTCTCCGGCGGACAGCTGAACCCCGCCGTCACCATCGGCATCGCCGTCGACACCGGGAAGTGGGGCAAGGTCTGGGTCTACCTGCTCGGCCAGCTCGTCGGCGCGATACTGGGCGCCGTCCTGACGTATCTCGTCTACCTGGCCCAGTTCCAGGCCAACGTGCCCGACGAGGAGTCGGGAGAGGAGCCGACGCCGACGCTCGGCATCTTCTCCACCATCCCGGAGATCCGGAACCCGGTGGCCAACCTCGTCACCGAGATCATCGCGACGATCGCGCTCGTCCTGCCGATCCTCGCGTTCGGACTGACCAAGGGGCTCGGCGAGTCCGGCACCACCGTGCTGGTCGTCTCGCTGCTCGTCGTCGGCATCGGGTTGTCGCTCGGCGGCCCCACCGGCTACGCCATCAACCCGACCCGTGACCTCGGCCCCCGGATCGTGCACACCTTCCTGCCGATCCCCAACAAGGGTACCTCGGACTGGGGTTACGCCTGGATCCCGGTCGTCGGCCCCCTCGTCGGCGGGGTCCTCGCGGGCCTGATCTACAACGCGGCCTTCTGACTCGGCGCGGTCCTCCGGCCCGACGCGCCCACGGCCCGCCGCGGCCCTTCCACCCACGCAGCCTTCCGACCCAGCGACCAAGGGGTACCCATGACGGACACCGCCGAGAAGTACGTCGCCGCAATCGACCAGGGCACCACGTCGAGCCGCTGCATCATCTTCGACCACGGCGGCGCGATCGTCGCCGTCGACCAGCGCGAGCACCGCCAGATCTTCCCCAAGCCGGGCTGGGTGGAGCACGACGCCACCGAGATCTGGTCCAAGGTGCAGGCCGTGGTGGCCGGGGCGCTCGCCAACGCGGGGCTGCGCCCCGACCAGTTGAGCGCGCTGGGCATCACCAACCAGCGGGAGACGACCGTCCTGTGGGACCGGGCCACCGGCAAGCCCGTGCACAACGCGATCGTCTGGCAGGACACCCGTACGGCGGCCCTGTGCCACGAACTCGGCGGCAGCGACGGCCAGGACCGCTTCCGGGAGCAGACCGGCCTGCCCCTGGCCAGCTACTTCTCCGGGCCCAAGGCGGCCTGGCTGCTGGACAACGTGCCCGGGCTGCGGGACCGGGCCGAGCGCGGTGAGATCGCCTTCGGGACCATCGACTCCTGGCTGATCTGGAACCTCACCGGCGGCCCCGACGGCGGCCGGCACGTCACCGACGTCACCAACGCCGGGCGCACCATGCTGATGAACCTGGAGACCCTCCAGTGGGACCCCGCCATCCTCGCCGCGATGAACGTCCCCGAGGCGGTGCTCCCCGAGATCAGGTCGTCCGCCGAGGTGTACGGCACCGCCGTCGGCCAGCTCGCCGGGGTGCCGGTGGCCTCCGCGCTGGGCGACCAGCAGGCGGCGGTCTTCGGCCAGGCCTGCTACGACGTCGGCACGGCGAAGAACACCTACGGGACGGGCAGCTTCCTGCTGCTCAACACCGGCGACCGGCCGGTGCCGTCCAAGAACGGGCTGCTGACGACGATGGGCTACAAGATCGGCAACGAGGCGCCCGTCTACTGCCTGGAGGGCTCGATCGCGATCACGGGCGCGCTCGTCCAGTGGTTCCGCGACCAGCTCGGCATCATCCGCTCCGCCGACGAGATCGAGACCCTGGCGGCGAGCGTCGACGACAACGGCGGCGCCTACATCGTGCCCGCCTTCTCCGGCCTGTTCGCACCCTACTGGCGCTCCGACGCCCGCGGGGTCGTCACCGGGCTGACCCGGTACGTCACGAAGGCGCACCTCGCCCGCGCGGTCCTGGAGGCGACCAGCTGGCAGACGCGGGAGGTCGTGGACGCCATGTACCAGGACTCCGGGGTGCAGATCACCACCCTGAAGGTGGACGGCGGCATGACCGGGAACAACCTCCTGATGCAGCACCAGGCCGACGTCCTCGGAGTACCGGTGATCCGGCCCCGGGTCTCCGAGACGACCTGCCTGGGCGCCGCCTACGCGGCCGGCCTGGCGACCGGTGTGTGGAACGACCTGGACGAGCTCAAGTCGCACTGGCAGAAGGACGTGGAGTGGACGCCCGCCATGGCGTCGTCGGTGCGCGACCGCGAGTACGCGAACTGGCGCAAGGCGGTGGAGAAGAGCTTCGGCTGGCTGGAGGACGGCGAGTAACCATCCCCGGGACCACGGCCCGTACCCCGGTCGGCGGGGGTACGGGCCGTGCCGCCGCCGGTCAGCCGGTGACGGACTGCCGGTGGCCCGCCGCGTACGCCATCGCGTGCCGGACGACGCCGATGAGCACCTCCTTGACCGACTCGCGGTCCCGGGCGTCGCAGAGCACGACCGGTACGTCCGGGTCGAGGTCGAGGGCCTGACGCACCGACTCCACCGGGTACCGGGCCGCGTCCTCGAAGCAGTTGACGCCGACGAGGAAGGGAATGGAACGCCGCTCGAAGTAGTCGACGGCCGCGAAGCAGTCCTCCAGGCGGCGCGTGTCGGCGAGCACGACGGCTCCCAGCGCGCCCTCGGCGAGCTCGTCCCACATGAACCAGAACCGTTCCTGCCCGGGCGTGCCGAACAGGTACAGCACCAGGTCCTCGCGCAGGGTGATGCGGCCGAAGTCCATGGCGACGGTGGTGGTGTGCTTGCCCTCGACGCCGGAGGTGTCGTCGACCGGTCGCCCGGCCTCGGTGAGCAGTTCCTCGGTGCGCAACGGCCTGATCTCGCTGACCGCGCCGACCATGGTCGTCTTGCCGACGCCGAAGCCGCCGGCCACGAGGATCTTGAGCGTGACGGGCTCGACCGGGGGCTTGCCGCGCTCAGATCGCCCGAAGATCATCGTTCTCTTCTCCTGCTTGCTGGGGTCGTTGAGGGGTTCGGGTGCCGGGTGCCGGGCGTCCGTATCCGCCGCCGCCCGGGGTCTCGACGACGAGTACGTCGTCGGGGCCGACGTCCGCGGCGTCGCTGCCGCCGAGTTCGGTGACCGTGCCGTCGGCCCGCTCCACCCGGTTGGCGCCGAGCGCGCCGGGCGCGCCGCCCGCCATACCGTACGGCGGCACACGGCGGTGCTGGGAGAGGGTGGAGACGGTCATCGGTTCGAGGAATCGGATACGGCGCACCGCACCGTCCCCGCCGTGCCAGTGGCCCGCGCCGCCGCTGCCGCGCCGTACGGCGAACTCGTCGAGGCGGACGGGCAGCCGCCACTCCAGGACTTCCGGGTCGGTGAGCCGGGAGTTGGTCATGTGGGTCTGTACGACGCTCGCGCCGTGGAAGCCGTCGCCGGCACCGGATCCGGAGGCGACGGTCTCGTAGTACTGGTGGCGTTCGTTGCCGAAGGTCACGTTGTTCATGGTCCCGGAGCCCTCGGCCTGGACGCCCAGCGCCGCGTAGAGGGCGCCGGTGATGGCCTGGGAGGTCTCCACGTTGCCCGCGACGACGGCGGCCGGCGGTTCGGGGGCGAGCATGGAACCGGGCGGTACGACGATGTCGAGGGGGCGCAGACAGCCGTCGTTGAGCGGGATGTCGTCGGCGACGAGGGTGCGGAAGACGTACAGCACGGCCGCGTTGACGACGGCGAACGGGGCGTTGAAGTTGGTGCCGAGCTGGGCGGAGGTGCCGGTGAAGTCGATGGTGGCCCGCCGGTTGTCGCGGTCCACGCGCACGCGTACCCGGATGACCGCGCCGGAGTCGGTCTCGTAGGCGTACGCGCCGTCGTCCAGGGCGTCGACGACCCGGCGGACCGCTTCCTCGGCGTTGTCCTGGACGTGCCGCATGTAGGCCTGGACGACGTCGAGGCCGAACTCCTCGATCATCCGGCCGACTTCGTCGACGCCCTTGCGGTTGGCGGCGATCTGGGCGCGCAGGTCGGCGAGGTTGGTGCGGATGTTGCGGGACGGGTAGCGGGCGTCGGCGAGCAGGCGCTGCGTCTCGGTCTCCCGGAACCGGCCGTTCTCGGCGAGCAGCCAGTTGTCGAAGAGGACGCCCTCCTCGTCGATGGTGCGGCTGTTCGCGGGCATCGAGCCGGGGGCGATGCCGCCGATCTCGGCGTGGTGGCCGCGGGAGGCGACGTAGAAGAGGATCCGGTCACCCTTCGTGGCGAAGACCGGGGTGATCACGGTGACGTCGGGCAGGTGGGTGCCGCCGTGGTAGGGGTCGTTGACGGCGTAGGTGTCGCCGGGCCGCATCGAGGCGCCGCGGCGGTGGATGACCTCTTTGACGCTGGTGCCCATGGAGCCCAGGTGGACGGGGATATGCGGGGCGTTGGCCACCAGGTTCCCGTCCGGGTCGAACAGGGCGCAGGAGAAGTCCAGGCGCTCCTTGATGTTGACGGACTGGGCCGTCGACTCCAGCCGGGCGCCCATCTGTTCGGCGATCGACATGAACAGGTTGTTGAAGACCTCGAGCAGGACCGGGTCGGCTTTCGTGTCGAGATCGGAACTCTGCGTGACCGTCGCGCGTTCCATGACCAGATGCCCGTCGTCGGTCGCCGCGGCCCGCCAGCCGTCGTCGACGACGGTCGTGGCACTGGCCTCGGTGATGATCGCCGGGCCGGTGACCGTCTCGCCGGGGGGCAGGTCCTCGCGGCGGTGGAGGGGTACGTCGCGCCAGGCGCCGCCGGTGTGGAGGCGGACGGTCTCGGGTGCGGCGGGGCCGCCCCCGTACGGGGCGAGGGCGGAGAGATCGGGGGGTTCGGTGATGCCGGTGGCTTCGACGGAGAGGGCTTCGACGACGACCGGGCGGTCGAGCGTGAAGGAGTACGTGGCGCGATGACGTTCTTCGAAGGCGTGTTTCATCGCGTCGGACTCGGTGAGTTCGACGGTGAGGGTGGTGTCGGTGCCGTCGTAGCGGAGCTGGGCGCGGCGGGTGACCTCGACGCGGTCCTGCGGGACGTCCTCGGCGAGGAGTTCGGCGCGGGCCGCGGCCTCCAGGTCGTCGGCGGTCTTGCGGATGCCCGGCATGGCGGCGGGTTCCAGGGGGGCCTCGACGGACTGTTCGCGCATGGCGGTGGTGTCGGCGAGCCCGATGCCGAGCGCGGACAGGACCCCCGCCATGGGCGGCACCAGGACGGTGCGGATGCCGAGCGAGTCGGCGACCATGCACGCGTGCTGGCCGCCGGCCCCGCCGAAGGTGGTGAGGGCGTAGCGGGTGACGTCGTGGCCCTGCTGGACGGAGATCCGCTTCACGGCGTTGGCGATGTTGGCCACGGCGATGCTCAGGTAGCCCTCGGCGACCTGTTCGGGGGTGCGGTCGTCGCCGGTCCGCTCGCGGATCTCCCGGGCGAGCCCGGTGAAGCGGTCGCGGACGAGTCCGGCGTCCAGCGGCTGGTCCCCGCCCGGCCCGAACACCTGGGGGAAGTGGGCCGGCTGGATCCGGCCGAGCATGACGTTGGCGTCGGTGACGGCCAGCGGGCCGCCGCCCCGGTAGCAGGCCGGGCCGGGGGCGGCGCCTGCCGAGTCCGGGCCGACGCGGTAGCGGGAGCCGTCGAAGTGGAGCACCGAGCCGCCGCCCGCGGCGACGGTGTGGATGTCCAGCATGGGGGCGCGCAGCCGGACGCCGGCGATCTGGGTGGTGAAGACCCGTTCGTAGTCGCCCGCGAAGTGGGAGACGTCGGTGGAGGTGCCGCCCATGTCGAAGCCGATGACCCGCTCGAAGCCGGCGAGTTGCGACATCCGGGCCATGCCGACGATCCCGCCGGCGGGTCCGGAGAGGATGGCGTCCTTGCCGCGGAACTGCCCGGCCTCGGCGAGCCCGCCGTTGGACTGCATGAACATCAGCCGTACGCCTTCGAGTTCGTCGGCGACCCGGCGGACGTAGCGGCGCAGCACGGGCGACAGGTAGGCGTCGACGACGGCGGTGTCCCCGCGCGGGACGAGCTTCATCAGCGGGCTGACCTCGCTGGACAGCGAGATCTGCGGGAAGCCGGTGCGGGCGGCCAGCTCGCCGATCGCCTGCTCGTGGGCGGGGTACAGATGGCTGTGCATGCAGACGACGGCGACGGCGCGGATCCCGTCGTCGTACGCCTCCCGGAGCGGGCCCGCCAGTGCGTCCGGGTCGGGGGCGCGCAGGACGGTGCCGTCGGCGGCGACGCGCTCGTCGGCCTCGACGACCCGTTCGTACAGCAGCTCCGGCAGGTCGATGCGGCGGGCGAAGATGCGGGGGCGGTTCTGGTAGGCGATGCGCAGGGCGTCGCGGAAGCCGCGCGTGATGACGAGGAGGGTGCGCTCGCCCTTGCGTTCGAGAAGTGCGTTGGTGGCGACCGTGGTGCCCATGCGGACGGCGTCGACGGGGTCGCCGGAGCCGTCGAGGAGTTCGCGCACGGCGGCCACGGCCGCGTCGGCGTACCGCGCGGGGTTCTCGGAGAGCAGTTTGTGGGTGAGCAGCCGGCCGTCCGGGCGCCGCGCGACGACGTCGGTGAACGTACCGCCGCGGTCGACCCAGAACTGCCAGCCTGTCACGTCACTACTCCGCTTCCGCGCCGGTCACAGCGCCCGGAGGCCGTTGATCACGTCGCGCAGAATACTCTCGTCCACCAGCTCGGCCGGGGGTACCGGCCGGTTGACATGGACGAGTTCCCCGTCGACGAGGTCTCCGATGAGGACCCGGACCACGCCGACGGGCAGATCGAGTTCCGAAGCCAGCTCGGCGACCGACTGCGGGGCGTCGCGGCAGAGCTCGACGATGTCCACGTGCTCGGGGGACAGCGTCCGGTCGTCGTCCGGATCGTCCACGTGCGGTTCCGTGACGACCACCGCGATCAGATCGAGCCGGTGCTGGGCCGCACTGGTGGTGCGGCCCCGTGTCATGGCGTACGGACGGACGACCGGTCCGGCCTCGTCGTCGAACCAGTGACTTCTTCCCTGACCGTCTCCGCTCATGTCATCCCACTACCCGCCCGAGGGCAGATCGGTACGCGGAACGGACCCCAGATGTACGCCGACCCGCTTGACCAGCAGCGTCATCTCGTACGCGACCTGACCGACGTCGGAGTCGGCGTCGGAGAGGACGGCGAGGCAGCTGCCGTCGCCGGCGGCCGTGACGAACAGGAAGGCGTCGTCGAGCTCGACGACGGTCTGCCGGACGCTGCCCGCCTCGAAGTGGCGGCCCACGCCCTTGGCGAGGCTGTGGAAGCCGGAGGCCACGGCGGCCAGGTGCTCGCTGTCCTCTCTGCTGAGGTCCTTGGAGACACCGGTGGGCAGGCCGTCGCCGGAGAGCACCACGGCCTTGCGGATGCTGGCGACCCGGTCCACGAGTTCGTCCAGCAGCCAGTTCAGCTCGCCCTTGTTCGTCGCCGTGTGGCCGGTCGCCTTCGGATCGGTCATCGACCGTCCCCCTTAGTCGTTCCTTGTGCTGTGCTGTTCCGGGAACCGTCGTCCTCGGCGTTCTCCGCACGGCCGCGCTGCCAGCCACGCTGGAGCGAGGCCATGCGGCTGCGGACCTCGTCGGCGTCGCGCTCGACGGGGTCCGGCTCGCGCACGGCGGGGGCTGCGGGTTCCTGTCGCAGCTGTGGGGCCAGGTTGGCCTGCCGTACCCGCCTGGGCAGCGGCCGGGTGCCGGAGGCGGCTTCCGGGGATGTGCTGCCGAGGGGCGGGACGGAGTCGTCGGTGCCGCTGCCGGCGGTGATCGCGGAGCGGCGGGTGCGGCGGGGCAGGGCGGGGGGTCCGGAGGGTTCGGCCGGACCGCCGGCCCGGGGCGCCGTGCGTTCCTCGGCACGGTCGGCCGAACCGACGGCACGGTCGGCCGAGCCGATGGCGCGGTGCGAGGACGGGTCGGTGCGGCGGCGGGAGGGCAGCGGGGCGAGTCCGCCCGGTTCGGCGCGACCCTGGTCCGCCCGGTCCCGCCCGTCCCGGTCCTCCCGGCCGTCCGGCTCGACGCGGCGGGAGCGCTGCTCGGTGACGGGCTTGCCGTGCGAGCTGACCAGCTTGGGGGCCCGTCGCCGGGGCAGCGGTACCGGGCCGCCGGGGTGCTCGTCGCCGAAGCCGTCCGCGGTCTCGCGGGCCGGCTGATGAAGTTCGGTCACGGCGGGCGTGATGTCGTCGGCGCGGGCGAGGGAGCGGCGGGGGCGGAACAGTCCGCCGCGCTCGCTGTCGTCGTCGGTGAGGGCTCCCGGGAAGTCCTCCAGGGCGTCCAGGTCGACGGGTGCCTCCAGCTCGACCGGGCCGTCCAGCAGCGCGGCCGGCAGCCCTGGCCGCTCTGCCGCCGTCTGGGCCGGCGCGGTGACGCGGCCCTCCTGGGGTTCGGCCTCCCTGGCCGGGCGGTCACGGTCGAGACGGAAACCGACCCCGTTGGTGTCGGGGACGTCGTCGGTCAGCAGGACGTCGGGGAGGAAGACGACGGCCGTGGTGCCGCCGTAGGGGGACGGCTGGAGCGAGACGCGGACGTTCTGCCGCTGGGCGAGGCGGCTGACCACGAACAGGCCGAGCCGGTCGGTGTCGGAGAGCTCGAACTCGGGCGTCTCGGCGAGCCGCAGGTTGGCGTCCAGGAGTGCCTCGGCCGCCATGCCGAGACCCCGGTCGTGGATCTCCAGGGTGAAGCCGTTGGCGACGCGGTCCCCGAGGACCTGCACGGCGGTGTGCGGCGGCGAGAACACCGTGGCGTTCTCCAGGAGTTCGGCCACGAGGTGGGTGAGGTCGGCGACGGCGGGGCCGGTGACGGCGACGCGGGGCAGCCGGCGGACCTCGATGCGCTCGTAGTCCTCGACCTCGGCCACGGCGGCGCGCACCACGTCCATCAGCTGGACGGGCCGGCGCCACTGCCGCGAGGGGGCGGCGCCGGAGAGGATGACGAGACCCTCGGCGTGCCTGCGCATCCGGGTGGTGAGGTGGTCGAGGCGGAAGAGGTCGGCGAGCTCGTCGGTGTCCTCGGTCCTGCGCTCCATCGTGTCGAGCAGGGTGAGCTGCTTGTGCAGCAGGACCTGGCTGCGGCGGGCGAGGTTGACGAAGACCTCGGAGACGCCGGAGCGCAGCTCGGCCTGCTTGACGGCGGCCTCCACGGCGGCGCGCTGCAGGGTGTTGAGGGCCTGGCCGACCTCGCCGATCTCGTTCCTGTCGTACTCCAGGCGCGGGACCTCTGTCTCCACGTCGACCTGTTCGCCCGTGGACAGCCTGCGCATCACGCTGGGCAGCCGGACCCCGGACGCCTCGTGCGCCTCCTGGCGCAGCAGCCGCAGGTCACGGATGAGGCTGCGGCCGACCCTGACCGACATGACCAGTGAGAACAGCACGGCGGCCAGGCCGAGGACACCGACGACGGCCGCCTGGACGAACTCGTTGACGGCGACAGGCCGGATGCGGTCCTCGAAGCGGTTGCCGACCTGGTCGTCGAGGGTGCGCAGTTCTTCGAGCACATTGCCGGCGGTGGTGTCCCAGCTCTTCGCGCTGACGTCGTTCGGCATGCCGGACCCGGCGGCGAGGACGGACTTCTCGGCGGCCAGCAGCGGGGCGGTGGTGGCGCTCCTCCAGAATCGGTCGAAGCGGTCGCGTTCACTGGCCGGCAGCACCGGGAGGCTGATGTCGTAGAGGAGGGTGCGCTGGGCTATGAGGTCGGAGATCTCGCGGGTCTCCTCGCGGGAGACCTTCCCGACCACCAGGGCGGAGCCGAGCAGGGCGTCCTCGCGGGAGACGAGCTCGCGGGCGCGGGTGATGTTGACGAGGGCGCGGGCCTGCTTGTCGATCTCGACGTCGTCGGTCCCGTCGAGGGAGCCGAGCAGCAGGTAGCAGGGGTCGACGACGGCGTCGTAGAGGGCGAGGGCCTGGGCGCGGTCCACGGTGCCCTGCTCGACGCTGCGCCGCAGCGGGTCGATGCCGTCGAGACCGTCGAGCTCGGCGGTGAGGCGTTCGCTGTCGTCGGCGTCCAGGCCGTCGCGTACCTGCTGTTCCCGGGCGTTCCTGCGGAGTTCGGCCACGGTCTCGTCGGTGGCGGCGCGCGTGCGGTCGAGCGCGGTGAGCGCGTCGGACGCGCGCGGGTCGGCGAGGTAGACCAGGGTCTGCCTGCGTTCCTGCTGGAGGGCGCGGACCGCGTCCTCGGTGGGGTAGCCGATGTCCTCGACGATCGACGACACCTGGAACATGTGGGTGACTTCGCGTCCCGTGAGCACGGCCGCGAAGCCCCAGACGGCCGTCAGGGACACCAGCGGCACGAGAAGCAGCGCCACGATCTTCCGGCGGATCGACTTCCCGCGAAAGCGCATG
Source organism: Streptomyces sp. NPDC058464 (assembly GCF_042721035.1). Taxonomy (NCBI): domain Bacteria; kingdom Bacillati; phylum Actinomycetota; class Actinomycetes; order Kitasatosporales; family Streptomycetaceae; genus Streptomyces; species Streptomyces sp. NPDC058464. The sequence continues at coordinate 261,458 of NZ_JBHXMA010000006.1, read as the reverse complement.
GCCTCCCCCAGCTCGACCCCCACCGGCCGGGGGTACACATGTACGTCAACAAACGGCGCGAGCCTACTACCGTCACACGGATAACTCGAAGAACTGTCCGGACGGTGAACTTCCGCCTCGCAGCCGGGACATGGCGGACAGACAGGATGAGTTGTCCGGGCATTGCGGGAGATTGCCACCGCGATCGCGGCGACTTCACGCGAGTGGGGCGGGAACGGCACGAAGGATCAGTTGGCCGGAATTTTTCCCCGGTTGGGAATCATCGGGCGAGTTCGTTCGTCCTTGTAGGCGGGTGATGGGTGCAGATTCGGCCACAGGTGCCGCATCTCCCATCCGGGCGGCGTAAAACAGCGCAAGCCGGGCAGCCACTGGGGAGCCGGGGTCGTCGGACACCGGTGCGAGGGCTTGCCTGGCGGTGGGGAGTGACACCTTGATGGGGACGGCTCAGCGGCGCATGGCGCCCGAGGACGGTACGGCGGCGCGCCCGACGGTGCGACAACAGCAGCCGCAGTACCGGCCGTTGTGGGTCGAGGAGCCTGCCAAGCGGTACCGGATGCCGGATCCGGTGCGGACGTCGGCGGTGCGGGCGGTGATCATCATCGCTGTCACGCTGACGCTGGCCATGGTGGCGTTCTTCTGCACGATGGCGGAGTCCTGGCTGGCGTTCCCGATGGTGATCAGCAGCGTGGCGAGCACGGTGGTGGCCACCTGGAGCGCGGTCGACGTCCTGGTGACGCGTCAGGTGTGGAATCAGCGCAACGGCGTGGTCTCGGAGCCGAGCAGCACGGCCCGCACGCTCCGCCGCGAGCGGCGCACGGCCCGGCGGCAGGAGCGGGCCGCCGCTCGTGAACAGGAGCGGATACGGCGGCGGGGCGGCCAGGCCGGACAGCTGACACACCCCTGAGCCCGCCGGATCCGTATCGGGTCATCCGTATCCGGCGGAGTAGCGGGGGCCGTCAGGCCGACGGCTTCTTGAACATCCGGGTGGCGGTGATCTCGCTGTGCACGGCCTCTCCCGCCTGCGGCTGCTGCGGCAGCCCGGGCCGGAGATGTTCCTCCACGCTGATGTACTTCAGGCCGGCCCGCAGGTCCGCGTCGTTCCGCAACCGGATGACGAGCGGGAACTCGGCCAGTGCCGTCGTGTCGAACAGGCCGGTCGTGTACAGCAGTTGCACGCCCAGCGCATCCGACACGGCCCGCTGGAGCTCCAGCAGGTAGGTCGCGTTGGCGCGCCCGATGGGGTTGTCGAGGAACAGCGTTCCCGCGTGCCGGTGCTTGTCCCGGCCCCGGTCGTTGGACCGCAGGGCGGCCATCGTGCAGTACAGGGCGATGGCCGCGGTCAGCAGCTGTCCGCCGGAGAACACGTCACCCATCTGCCCCACCGGCACCCGTTCGGCGCGCAGCACCGCGTCCGGCTTGAGGATCTCGACGGCGACGCCCTTCGGCTGGAGCGCGGCCGCGACTCCCCTCAGCAGCAGGGACATCCCGTCCCGCCGCAGGTCGGAGTTCTTCTTCACGGCGGCCCGGGTCGCCTCGTCGACGACCTCGCCGAGCCGCTCGCTGAGCGTGGCCTGGTCGGGCTCCTCGAAGCGGATACGGAGGAACTCCTGCCCGGACCACTCGCCGAGCCCCTCGGGCAGCCGGGAGAGCCGCTGGGCGGAGCGCAGGGTCGCCAGCGCGGACTCGACGAGCCCGCGCAGCCGGTCCACGATCGAGTCCCGGTTCCGTTCCAGCTGGGCCAGTTCGTCGGTCAGCACCCGCAGGCGGGGCGCGAAGGCGTCCGCCCACTTCTGGGCGTGCTCGGGCAGCGCGGAGGCGGGCAGTTCCCGGATCTGCTGGCGCGCGGGGGTCCGTACCGCCTCGTACCGGGTGGCGTTGGCGTGCCGCACGAGGACGTCGCTCGCCTCGCGGACGGCGGCCTCGGCGGCGGACAGGTCACCGGCGCAGCCGCGCAGCGACCTGCGGGCCTCGGCGGCGGAGTGCCGGGCCTCCTCCAGGCTGCCGGGGTACGGCTCGGGCTCCTCCTGCTCCTCCTCTGCGGTGTGCTCGCGCAGCAGGTCGCGGAGCATGGCGGCGATCTCCTCGATGCCGCCGGCCGCGTCCTCGGCCGCGCGGTGCGTGTCCAGCAGCTCGACGTGCGCCTCCCGGGCCTGGGCCAACGCCTCGGTGCGGGTGGCGAGTTCGGCCGTCGCCGTGCGCAGCAGCGCCTGTGCGTGCTCGGCGTCGCGCGGCTGGAGCTCCTCGGGCAGCTCGGTGTGCGCCTCGCCGTCCTCGGGGGCGTGCCGTTCGGCCTCGCCGCGGAGCCGCCCGAGCTGCTCGCTCGCGGTCGACATGCGGGTCTCCAGGAGCTGCACCAGTTCCTCCGCGCGGGCGGCGGCGGCCTGCCGGGAGGGGCCGTCGGCGCCGTCCGGCGACTGGAGCAGCTGTTCCGCGCGGGTGCGGACCTTGTTGCTGAGCCGCTCCAGCTCCGTGAGCGCGGCGCTCTCGTCGCCCTCCGAACGGGCCTGCTCGGCGCGCAGGTCGGCGCCGACGCCGACCTTCTCGTACACCTGCGAGGCGGCCCGGTAGGCCTCGCGCAGGGCGGGCAGCGAGGACTTGGGGGCGTCCTCGTCGGTCTCGGGCACGTCGTCGGGGGCGCCGGCGATCTCGGAGCGCTCGGCGCGCAGCGCGCGGGCGGTGCGGCGGGCGTCGTCGGCGGCGCGCTGGGCGGCGCGCCGGTCCTCGTCGGCGACGCGGGCGCGCTCCAGGCAGGACTGGGCGCGGGCCTCCGACTCGGTGGCCTCGTCGGCGAGTTCGCGCAGTCTGACCTGCCAGCCGGCCCGTTCGCGCAGCCGGAACGCGAGGCCGGCGAGGGCGTCAGCCGCGCGCCGGGCGCGCTGGGCGGCCTCCTGCCGTTCGTCGCGTACCTGGGCGGCCTCGGCGGCGGTCTCCTCGGTCTCCGCGCGCACGGTCCGCGCCTCGGCCAGCTCGGCCTCGGACTCCTCCGCGAACACCCGCGTGTCCCGGGCCTCCTGCGCCAGCTCCACGAGCCGTCCGGCCGGGCAGCCCGTGCGCCAGGAGGCGAGCCGGGCGGCCAGCTCGCGGTCCTTGCCGAGCCGTGCGGCGAGAGCCCGGATCTCCTCGTCGCGCTCGGTGGCCCGCGCACGCAGCGCCTGCCGCTCCTCGTCGGCGGCGCGCTCGTCGTGCATGGCCGGGTTCGGCGGTACGAGGAACACGTCGCCCGGGGTGTCAGCGGCGGGCGGGGTCGGGGCGAGCAGGGCGGCGGCCGTGCCGACGGCGACCGCGGAGCGCGGCAGCAGGGCCGCCTCGCCGAGTGTCTCGCGGGCACGCGCGTGCGTGTCGGGGTCGGTGATGATGACGCCGTCGACGAGCTCGGGGCGGGCGGCGAGCACGCGCGCGTGGTCGGCGGGGTCGACGGCCTGGGCGAGGTAGCGCCAGCCGGGCAGGGCCGGGATGCCGTGTTCGCCGAGGAACTCGACGGTGGCGAGGACGTCGGGGCCGGGCGGCAGCAGTCCGCCGTCGCCCAGGGCGCCGAGGATCCGGGAGTCGTCGGCGGCCGCGGTGCGCAGCTCGAACAGGTGCCGTTCGGCGGAACCGACGGCGTCGTCCAGCAGTTCCCGCAACTCGTCGGCGAACCGGTCGAGTTCCTCGGGGGTGAGCCTGTCGTCGCCGTCTTCGTGCCGGGGCCGCGGAATAGCGGTGCGCGAGCCGGTGAGACCCAGCAGCTCGGTGAGCCGCTCCTCCGCCGCCAGGCTCTCGGCCAGGCGCTTCTCGGAGTCGTACGTCCGCTCGGCCGCGGTCGCGGCGTCGGCGGCGCGGGCGGCGGTGAGTTCGGCGCGGGACTCCGCGGAGGCCGCCTCGCGGGCGTGCTCGCTCGCCCTGCGGGAGGCCTCGCGGGCGGTGTCCCAGGCGGCCACGGCGGTCTTCTCGGCGTCGCTCGCCGCGAGCGCGGCCCGGGCCGGGTCGGCGTCCGGGGCGCTGTCGTCGAGCCAGCCCGCGCGGACGGCCTCGGCGGTCTCCTGCTCGACCTCGCCGAGCCGCTGCCGGAGGTGACCGACCTCGCTGCGGGCGCGCTGTGCCTCGGTGGCGGCCGAGGTCGAGTCCCGGTGGGCGGAGTCGCTGACCTCCTGGAGTGCGGCGGACCGCTCCTCCTCCTCGTTGGCGAGGTGTTCGGCGCTCTCGGCGGCCGCGTGCAGGGCCCGCACGAGCTCGACGGCGGCCTTGGCACGGGCGGCGAGGGCGGGGGCCGCGTCCCGCTCGGCCTCCTGGATGGCGGCGGCCACGCGCGCGACGCGGTCGGCGGCGGCGCGGTGGCGCAGCACGGCCTCGGCGGCCTGCCAGGCGGAGTGCAGGGTGCGCGCGTCGGCCAGCTCGCGCTTCTGCGCGGTGGCGGACTTCTCGCCGACGGCCAGCGCCAGGGAGGCGTGCCGGTAGGCGAGTTCGGCGGCGATCAGCGCGCTGCGCTCCCGGGCGCCCTCGGAGTGCGTGACGGCGTAGGCGGCGGCCGTGACCCGCTGGGCGAGGTCGGCGGCGCGCACCCGCTCCTGCGCACCCCGCGCGGACAACCGCCGCGCCAGCGTGCGGGTACGGCGCTCGGCGCCGGCGTGGATGTCACGCGCGCGTGACCGCGCCTCCGCGGCCTCCACGATCCGCCCGAGAAGGTCCACCGACCCGGCGGTGAAGTCCCGTTCGGCGATCAGCTCGGCGCGCCGCCCCAGCTTGTTGCCGAAGCCGCCGACCAGGTCGGCGAGCCCGTCGGTGTCCCGGGTGTCGGTCACGGCCCGCAGCAGCAGGTCGGTGAAGTCGGAGTCCTTCTTCACCGCGAAGAGGCCGGCGGCCTCGCCCTCGTCGGCGTTCATCTCGCGCTGGTAGCGGAAGAGCTCGGGGTCCAGGCCGAGTTCGCCGAGGTGCTCGATCCAGCGGTCGTGGATCTCCTCCCAGTGCACCTCCAGATGCGGATAGAACTTGCTCGCCTCGGTGATGGCGTCCCGGAAGCCCTTCATGGTGCGCCGCCGCCCCTGCGCGCCGGAGGCTCCCTCGACGGGCGGCCGTACGGCGGTGGACTCGGCGACGGGCAGGTTGTCCAGCGAGAGTCCGGGGCCGGGCCGGAACGAGTACCAGGCCTCGGCGAACTTCCGCGGGTCGTTGGAGACCTGCCGTCCCCGCCACTCGCTCACCTTGCCGACGACCACGCACTCGCCGGTGAGGGTGTGCTGCCACTCCAGGGCGACGTGTCCGCAGTCGTCGGCGAGCAGGAACTTGCGCAGCACGCCGGAGCTGGCGCCGCCGAGGGTGTTCCGGTGCCCCGGCAGCATCACCGAGAAGATCAGCTTGAGCAGGACCGACTTGCCGCCGCCGTTCTCCAGGAAGAGCACCCCGGCGGGCGCGGGCCGGCGCGGCGGGCCGACCGGCTCCTCCTCGAAGAACTCCGCCTGGGTCGGCGCGGGGTCGGGCACGGGCTCGCCGACACCCCGCAGGTCCAGCACGGTGTCGGCGTAGCGCGCACCGGCCGGCCCGATGGAGTAGAGGCGGACCCGGGACAGCTCGTACATGGCGGACTCTCGTAAGACGTGGGAAAGGGTGGTGACGGCTCAGGAACTACTCAGGAACAGGTCAGGAGTGGAACGGCAGACCTGCGTCGGAGACCAGGTCCAGGTCCTCGGTGTCGTCGGCGGGCATCAGACTGGCCGTGCCGTCGGTGACCGGGACGACGCCGAGCTCCAGCAGCTCGGCCATGGCGGCGCTGCCGGCCATGTCCCGGACCTGGAGCTGGTAGCGGGCCGTCGTCCGGTATGTGCCGCCCTGGTCGTCACCGGTGCGCTGGAGGAACCCGGAGTCGGTGAGGAAGACGACCGCCTTGCCGATGATGCCGGTGGTGGAACCGGCCAGCCGGCGGGCGTCCTTGGTGGCGCCGGTGGCGCTGCGTCTGGCCCAGATCCGCCAGGCGGCCTCCAGGCCGGGCGCGTCCGTGGCCGGGTCGGTGTTCTCCCCCAGCTCGTCGGCCCGCTCCTCCAGGCGGCGGCAGGCCTGCCGGACGAAGGCGTCGACGCCGTTGACCGTGATCCGCCCGATGTAACCGTCGTCGGCCAGGTCCTCGGGGCGCGGGAACGCCAGGGCGGCGACGGCGAGATGGGCGAGCCCGTGCAGGAACCGGTCGCTGCCGTCCGCGGACGTGCGACGTGCGTAGTCGCCCATGCGAACGGCGAACACCGAGTCCTCGGCCGCGGCCACGGCCATCCCCGCGCGGGGGGACACCTCCAGCACCACCAGCCCCAGCCCGGCGGCCACGGCATCGGCGAGCCGCGCGAACGGAGGATCCTCCCGGTACCGCCGCAGCAGCTCGGTGTACTCCTGGTCACGCGCGGGTTGCAGCTTGGGCTGCAACCCGAAGGCGACGAGCCGAGCCGCGTCGGCGGCGTCGGCGGGCGTGACGGCAGCGTGAGCCGTCCCGGCAGACGCCTCGGCCTCGACGTACTCGCTCACAACGACAACTCCTTGATCTTGAAAACAGGGCCGGCGGGCAGCGCCCCGAAAGGGGCGCGGGGCTGTGTTGAATGTGCGGCTACCGCCGCGTGGGCGCGACCAGCCACAGACGACCCGCACCCGGCACACGACATCACGCGGCCTCGGTCCGATCCGCAGCCATCCCCACCGCATCCAGCAAAGCAGTCCCCACGATCAGATCGGCGCCCCCGAATCCGGGATCGTCCAGCTCCGTGCCGTCGTCCACCGCGAACAGCAGTTTCTCCTCGCCCTGCCGATAGGCCGTGCCCACGGCCGGGCTCGCGGCGTGCACCGCCAGCAGAGCGACGAGATAGGCCAGGTCCTCGCCGCCGACTCGCCGCGCCTCCGCCAGCAACCCCGACAGCCGGCGTGGCGCGTCAGCCGGAAGATCCAGCAGCCGCATGGCGTCGGCCAGCTGCTCCTCGCTGAACCGGCTGTCGTCCGGCGTGGCGATGAGGTCCGGCTCCGGCATCTCCGCACCCAGGTGCTCCCGCTCCACCGGCGGCGTCAGCAGTATGTCGACGAGGTCGCCCACCCGCACCGACACCGGCGTCCGCAGCCCGGTCCCGCGCGCGAAGAACGCCCCCGTGACCCGGCTCGCCTGCTCCAGCGGCAACGGCAGCAGCGGCGCGAGAAGGTGCCCGTACAGGTCCGTCCCCGACGTCGTCATGGGCGTCGCGAACGCCTGCCGGTCCTGCTCCGCGCGGAACAGCGGCCCGGCCTCCAGCAGTCGCGACTGCAACTGGGTGTGCCGCCGGATGCAGTCCTTGACGATGTCGACGAGCTCGGCGGCGCGCCGCTTGTTCTCGGGCTCCTCGGTCTCGTCGCGGGCCTTGCGGATGTTGGTGAGGATCGCGTTCTCGTGCCGGTACCGGTCGGCGACGTGGTCCAGGGCCTCGGCGATCATGTCGGGGACGGCGTTGAGCCAGTCCACCGCGCGGACGTTGCGCCGGGTGGCCTCCAGGGCCCGGCGCAGGCTCTCCGAGTACTGCACGGTCCGGTAGCGGGCCTGCTCCGCGGCGAGCTGGGCGTCGGCGAGCCGGCCGCGGTTGATCAGTACCTCGAGCTTGACCTCGGCGGCGATCTGGGCACTGGTGACGTCCGTGTCGAGGGCGCCGACGAGGACGTTGACCGCCTCGTCGGTGGTGCGGAGGTACACCGTGCCGCCGGGGCCCGGCACCTCCTCGATGAGCTTGAAGTCGTAGTCCCGGCGGACGTACGACCCGTCCGGCGCGAAGGTGCCGTACACCGCGCGGAAGCCGCGGTCGACGCTGCCGACGTTGATCAGGTTCTCCAGGACCCAGCGGGCCACGCGCTCGTGCTCGGCGACCGGGCGGTGCGGGGTCTGGGCGGAGATGCGCGGGATCAGCCGGGCGACGATCTGCTCGTGGTCGGCGCCGGTGTCGAAGTCCATGTTCAGGGTGACCAGGTCGATGGCGGAGAGGGCCACCTCGGCCATGCCGTACACCGAGTACTCGCCGGCGAGGTTCGCCTTGCGCGCGTCGAGGTCGTGCAGCGGCGCGGTGCACGCGAGCGCACGCAGCCGCCGCGCCAGCCCCTCGTCGGCGGCCGGGCCCGGTGCGGGGCGCGGCCGCGCGCTGAGCTGGGGCGGCACGGTGTCCGTCGATGCAGGCGAAGTCACGGTGCACAGACTAGGTCCTGGGTCTGACATCGACCCAAACGACGCGGGGGGGGCTCCGCCGGCGGGGCCGGGTACTGCAGGGCGGTTGTCAGAGTGCGGGCCGGTGGGCGTTGATCGCGCAGTTCCCCGCGCCCCTGAAGGGGCGCTGCAGAACGGGGCGCTTCACGGAGCGCTGTCCACCCGGCGGCGGTAGACCTCCACCACCCGGTCCAGGGAGTCCGTGAGGTAGGTCTCCAGCAGGCGCTCGGCGCCGCGCCGGTCGCCGCGTTCCAGCGACTCCAGGATCTCCCGGTTGCGGGCGAGGTACGGCTCGTGCAGGGCGTGGGGGTCGTCGACCACGTGGAAGGCGAGGCGGAGTTCCGCGAAGACGCTGCGCATCAGTTCGCCGGTGCGTTCGCTGCCGGCCAGGGCGACGAGTTCCCGGTGGAAGTGGATATTGGCCGTACCCACCGCTTTCCAGTCATCCGCGGCGGCCGCCGACTGCCCCTCGGTGACCGCCGCCGACAGGCTCTCCAGGGCGTACGGCGGCTCGCCGAGGCCGCGTACGACGGCGCACTCGACGAGGGCGCGGGTGCGGTAGATGTCCTCGACGTCCTCGACGGTCAGGACCCGGACGAAGACGCCCCGGTTGAGTTCGTGGACCAGCAGGCGTTCGTGGGTGAGCAGCCGGAACGCCTCGCGCAGGGTGTTGCGGGAGACGCCGAGCGCGCCGCCGATGCCGTCCTCGGACAGGCGGGTCCCTGGCGGGAAGTAACCGTCCGCGATGCGGCTCCTGAGGATGTCGGAGACCCGTTCGGCGGTGCTCGTCCGCCCGAGGAGGGCGCGGTCGTCGGCCAGTCCCGTCAGCTGCTCTGCCATGCCCGGAATTCAACCGCAGACACAGGAACGAAACAACGTGGGTATTGAAGGATCGTTGAACGATCCCCTACGGTGCTCATCACGCTCACCTTGTACGCCCCTTGGCAAGACCCTCGGCAAGACGCTCGGCACGGCCCCGCACCGCTCAGTCCCGCACCCTCCGTCCCTCTTCTGCGAGGTGCCCATGAGCACGACTCCTCCACCGCAGGCCCTGACCTCCGGCACGCATCCCGGCAGGGGTGAACGCACCGCCGAGGACGGCGCGTTCGGCTGGTTGCGCGCCCTCGGCCCGCGCGGCCGACGTGCGTTCGCCGGTGCTTTCGGCGGATATGCCCTGGATTCGTACGACTACTTCACCCTGCCGCTGAGCATGGTCGCGCTCGCGGCGTACTTCGGTCTGGACAGCGGCCAGACCGGCCTGTTCACCACCGTCACCCTGGTGGTCTCCGCGGTGGGCGGCGCCGCGGCGGGCGTGTTCGCGGACCGGGTCGGCCGGGTCCGCGCCCTGATGATCACGGTGGTCACCTACGCGGTCTTCACGGTGGCCTGCGGCTTCGCGCCCAACTACGAGACGCTGCTGGTGTTCCGCGCCCTCCAGGGCCTCGGTTTCGGCGGCGAGTGGGCGGTCGGCGCGATCCTGGTCGCCGAGTACGCGAGTGCCCGGCACCGCGGCCGCACGCTGGGCGCGATCCAGAGTTCCTGGGCCGTCGGCTGGGCTCTCGCCGCGATCGTGTACACGCTGGTCTTCTCGTTCGTCGGCGACGACCTGGCCTGGCGGGTGATGTTCTGGACCGGCGCGCTGCCCGCGCTCCTCGTGGTGTGGGTGCGGCGCCGGGTGCACGACGCCCCGCAGGCGGTCGCGGTGCGCGAACAGAGCCCGCGGCGCGGCTCGTTCGCCGCGATCTTCCGCCCGGGCACGGCCGACGCGCCCGGCCTGCTGCGGACCACGGTCTTCGCGGGCCTGCTGTCCACGGGCGTCCAGGGCGGCTACTACACGCTGGCCACCTGGATCCCGACGTACCTGAAGACCGAGCGCGGTCTGTCGGTGGTCGGCACCGGCGGCTATCTGACCTTCCTGATCTCGGGGGCGTTCCTCGGCTACCTCACCGGCGGCTACCTCACCGACCGGCTGGGCCGGCGCCGCAACATCTGGCTGTTCGCCGTGCTGTCGGCGGCCTGCGTGCTGGCGTACGCGAACATCCCGGGCGGCGCCAACACCCTGCTCCTGGTGCTCGGTTTCCCGCTCGGCTTCTGCATGTCGGCGATCTTCAGCGGCTTCGGTTCGTACCTGAGCGAGCTGTACCCGACGGCGGTGCGCGGCACCGGGCAGGGCTTCACGTACAACACGGGCCGCGCGGTGGGCGCGGTCTTCCCGACCCTGGTGGGCTTCCTGGCCGACAGCTGGGGCGTCGGCGGCGCGCTGGTCTTCGGCGCGGCCGGTTACGCGCTCGCGGCCCTGGCCCTGTTCGGACTGCCGGAGACGCGCGGGAAGGAACTGGCGTGAACCGTACGGAAGAGAACGTACTCACCCTGGCCACGGAAGACCTCCCGACCACGGAGGACCTCCCGACCGCGGAGGACCTCCCGGTCACCGCAGACCTCCCGGCCACGGCGGACCGCCCCGTCGTGCTCGTCGACGAGCACGCGCACGCGTGGCGCCCGAGAAGTGCCCGGGCCCGCTTCCGGGAGGGCCTCACGGGCCCCACGGCCGGGGTCGCGGCCGGTCACACGCAGGCCAACCTGATCTCGGTGCCCGCCGACTGGGCATACGACATGATGCTGTTCTGCCAGCGCAACCCGAAGCCCTGTCCGGTGCTCGACGTCACCGACGCCGGCGCGACCGGCACCGAACTCGCGGAGGGCGCGGACCTGCGTACCGATCTGCCGCGCTACCGGGTGTGGCGGGACGGGGAGCTGGTCGACGAGCCGACGGACGTGCGCGCGTACTGGCGCGACGACCTGGTGTCGTTCCTGCTCGGGTGCAGCTTCACGTTCGAGTGGGCGCTGGCCGGCGCCGGGGTGCCGATACGCCATGTCGAGCAGGGCCGGAACGTGCCCATGTACGTGACCAGCCGGCTCTGCCGTCCGGCGGGACGGCTGCGGGGACCGATGGTGGTGTCCATGCGCCCGGTGCCGCCGCAGCATCTGTCGGCCGCGATCCGGGAGAGCAGTCTGCTCCCGGCGGTGCACGGCGGCCCCGTGCACTGCGGCGATCCCTCGGCGCTCGGCATCGCCGACCTCGGCCGGCCCGACTTCGGCGACCCGGTGGACACCGAGCCGGACGACATCCCGGTGTTCTGGGCGTGCGGGGTGACCCCGCAGGCGGCGGTGGTGGCCTCCCGGCCGCCGTTCGCCATCACGCACGCACCGGGCCAGATGTTCATCACCGACGCCCGCGACGAGCAGTACCGCGTGGCCTGACAGGAGAGACAGCGCATCCATGACCTCGATCGACCTGAACGCCGACCTCGGCGAGGGCTTCGGCCGCTGGCGGCTCACCGACGACGAGCAGCTGCTGTCCGTCGTGACCAGCGCCAATGTGGCCTGCGGCTTCCATGCGGGGGACGCGGCCACCATGCGGCGGGTGTGCGAGCTGGCGGCCGGGCGCGGGGTGACGATCGGCGCCCAGGTGTCCTACCGGGACCTGGCGGGGTTCGGGCGGCGCGCGATGGACGTGCCGCCCGCCGAGCTGGCGGCCGAGGTGGCCTACCAGATCGGTGCCCTCGAGGTCTTCGCCCGTGCAGCCGGCGCGCGGGTGGCGTACGTGAAGCCGCACGGCGCGCTCTACAACCGGGTCGTGCACGACGAGGAGCAGGCCGCCGCGGTGGTCGACGGCGTGCTCCTCGCGGACGCCTCGCTGCCCGTCCTGGGGCTGCCGGGTTCCCGGGTACTGGCACTCGCGGAGCAGGCGGGGCTGCCGGCCGTCACCGAGGCGTTCGCGGACCGCGCGTACACCGACGAAGGGACGCTGGTCCCGCGCGGGCAGGAGGGCGCGGTGGTGAGCGACCCGGACGCGGTCGTGGAGCGTTCGGTGGAACTGGCGCGCTCCGGCGCGGTCACCTCGCACTCCGGCGCGCGCATCGCCGTGCGCGCCCGCTCGCTCTGTCTGCACGGCGACACCCCGGGCGCCGTGGAGCTGGCGCGCAGGGTGCGGGCGCGGCTCGCCGCGGCAGGCGTGACCGTGGCGGCCTTCGCATGAGGGCGAGCGGCACGAGGGGGAGCGACACGAGGGCGAGCGGCATGAGCGGGAGCGTGAACACGGGCGTGAACACGAACGTGAGCACGAGCCCGCAGTCGGCCTCGCCCATGACGGTCCACCTGGTCGGTGACGACGCCCTCCTGGTCGAGGTCGGCTCCGGCGCGGAGGCTCAGGCCCTGCACGACGAGTTGCTGCGCCGTCGCGCGGAGGGCTCGCTGACGGTCCGGGAGATCGTGCCCGCCGCCCGCACCGTCCTGCTCGACGGCCTCGACGACCAGGCCCGGCGGGCCGCCGAACTGACCCGCCGGGCCGCCGAACCGGCCGCCACCGCGGTCCCGCCCACTCCCCCACGCGCGCGTGCGGCCGTCGAGTTGCCCGTGCGCTACGACGGCCCGGACCTCGCCGAGGTCGCCGCCCACTGGCGGGTGCCCGAGCGGGAGGTGGCCCGCATCCACGCGGAGACCGAGTTCACGGTCGCCTTCTGCGGCTTCGCGCCCGGTTTCGGCTACCTCACCGGGCTCCCGGACCGCTACGACGTGCCGCGCCGGGCCACCCCGCGTACCGCGGTGCCCGCGGGCACGGTGGCGCTGGCCGGCCCTTACACGGGCGTGTACCCGCGGTCGTCGCCGGGCGGCTGGCAGCTCATCGGGACGACGGAGGCAGTGCTGTGGGACCACACGCGCGTACCGGCCGCTCTGCTGGCGCCGGGCACACGTGTGCGGTTCGTGCCGGTGGAGGAGGCATGACCGACCGCGCGCTCGTCGTCGTACGGGCCGGTGCGCTGACCACCGTGCAGGACCGGGGGCGACCCGGGTACGCGCATCTGGGGGTGCCCCGCTCCGGGGCACTGGACGTGCCCGCCGCGGCGCTCGTGAACCGGCTGGTCGGCAACGCGCCGGACGCGGCCGTTCTGGAGGCGACGCTCAACGGGTGCGCCGTGCGGCCGCGTTCGACCGTCGCGGTGGCGGTCGGCGGTGCGCCGTGCCCCGTCTCGGTGGGCGGGCGTCCGGCGGCCTGGGGCGCGCCCGTCGTGGTTCCGGCGGGGGAACTGCTGGAGGTGGGAGCGGCCCGGTCCGGCGTACGAAGCTATGTGGCCCTCTCCGGTGGGATCGCCGTGGAGCCGGTGCTGGGCAGCCGGGCCACGGATCTGTTCTCCGGGCTCGGTCCCGCTCCGCTGGCGGACGGCGATGTGCTGCCGCTGGGCACACCGGTGGGCCCGCAGGCACGCGTGGACGTCGTTCCGCAGCCGTCCCCGCCTGCGGAGCTCGTGCTGCGGGTGACGCTCGGCCCGCGGGACGGCTGGTTCACGCCCGCGGCCGTCCGGGCGTTCACCTCGCGCGCGTACCGCGTGTCGTCGGCGAGCAACCGTATCGGGCTGCGCACGGAAGGGCCCGCCCTGGAGCGGGCCCGTCCCGGTGAGATCCCCAGCGAGGGCATGGTCCTCGGCGCCGTGCAGGTCCCGCCGGACGGCCGTCCGGTGGTGTTCCTGGCCGACCATCCGACCACCGGCGGCTATCCGGTGATCGCGGTGGTCCGCGCCGCCGACCTCCCGGCGGCGGCCCAGGCGGTACCAGGCATCCCGGTCCGCTTCGTGGCCGTACGCCGTCGCTGAACCGCCGCTCGCCGCAGCCGAACCACCACAGCGACCTCGTCATGCCCCGCTACGCCCCGTAACGTCCCGTCACGCGGCATCGGCGGGCCGCTCCGGCGACTGGAGGGCGGCCAGCGCGGCGGAGACGGCGGCCGACGCGCTCAGGTCCAGGCGGGCGCTGGTGCCCCTGCGGCGGTGCCGCATCTCGTCGACGGCCAGCCGCAGCAGCTGGGGCAGCAGGTCGCGGCAGCGCCTGATCACCCAGGCGGTGCCGGCCGTGGCCAGCCAGAAGACACTCGCCTTCTTCGTCGGCGGCGGGAACTCGGGCTCGGGGGACGGCGCCGTCCCCGTCGCCATGCCCAGCGGGGCGAGCAGGGCGTGGAAGCGGACGGCGAGCTGCCGGTGCCCGCGCTCGCCCGGGTGCAGCCGGTCCGCGCTCCACATCTCGCGGTCGGTGAGCCAGGCGCCCTCCGCCGCGTGCAGATGGACGGCCCCGTACCGCTCGGACAGGGCGTGCACCACCATGTTGACCGCACGCCCCCGGCGGGCCAGCGGGCGGGCCAGGGCGCCCGGCAGCCCCCACATCGAACCGGGGTCGGGCAGACACGCCGTGAGCAGGGTCGCGCCCTGCGCGGTCAGGTCCGCGTAGACCTTGTCGAGCCGTTCGGCCACCGCGTGGATGTCGAAGGTGCAGCGCAGGGTGTCGTTGACGCCTATGACGACGGCGACGATGTCGGGACGCAGTTCCAGGGCGGCCGAGGTCTGGCGTTCCAGCACGTCCCGGGTCTGCGCCCCGCTGACCGCGAGGTTGGTGAACTCCACCTCCTTCGCGGCCAGTCCGCCGGCCAGCAGCGCGGCCCAGCCGCGCCACCCGTCGCCGGCGGGATCGCCCACGCCCTCGGTCAGCGAGTCCCCGAGCGCCACGAAACGAACCGCTCTCATGCCACGCCCTCCGGCACGACACGACGGACCGGTGCCGTCGTTCCGTTCTCGTCGCGACGGGACAGTACCGGCGCGTCGTGCGCGGCGAGGAACGCCTCCACGGCCGTCCCCCAGCCGAAGCACTCGGCACGCGCGCGTGCCGTTTCCCGGCGCTCGTCGCAGGGCCGCTCCAGGAGCATCTCCACCGCGTCGGCGAACGCCTCGCCGCGGTCCGCCGCGGTGGCGCCGGCGGACCCGATCACCTCGGGCAGCGCCGAGGAGGCGCTGGCGACCACGGGCGTCCCGCAGGCCATGGCCTCCAGGGCGGCCAGCCCGAACGTCTCCGCGGGCCCCGGCGCCAGGGCGACGTCGGCGGACGCCTGCAGCGCGCCCAGGCTGTCCCGGTCGGAGACATGCCCCAGGAAGGTCACCGGCAGCCTGCGCTCCCGCACCCGCTGCTCCAGACGCTCGCGCAGCGGCCCGTCTCCCGCCACCACCAGGATCACCCGGCGGCCGCGCCGTACCAGTGCCTCCACGGCGTCGATGGCGGTGCCGGGCCGCTTCTCCACGGAGAGCCGCGAGCACATGACGAGCAGTGCCTCGTCCTCGCGCGCGTACCGGGCCCGCAGGTCGGGGTCGCGCAACGAGGGGTGGCGGCCCGTCAGGTCGACGCCCAGGGGAGCGCGTACGACGTTGCGCGCGCCGATGCGGATGAACTCGCGCTCGGCGAACTCGGTGGTGCACACCACGCGCGCGTACGTGTGCGCCGTACGGATGTTGAGCGCGTCGGCGGTGCGCCGGGACATGTTCTCGGACATGCCCCAGGTGCGCAGGACGCCGTCGGCGGTCTCGTGGGAGACCATCACCGCGGGTATCCGGGCGCGCCGGGCCCAGCGGCCGGTCCAGCGCAGGGTGGTCCGGTCGGACACCTCCAGGCGGTCCGGGGCGAGGTGCTCCAGGAGGCTCTGCACCCGCTTCTTGTCGACGAGGACGCGGTAGCCGCCGGTGCCGGGCAGCAGCGGGCCGGGCAGCGTGATGACCCGGCCCTGCTCCTCGTACCGGTCCGAGTAGCGCTCGCCCGGCACGATCAGGACCGATTCGTGCCCGGCCGCCACGAAGCCCTTGCCGAGCTCGCGCAGGGCGGTGCGCAGACCGCCCGAGGCGGGGGCGACGAAGTTGGCCAGCCGGACGATGCGCAGGGGCCCCGGCGAGGTGCCGCTCATGCCGCCACCACCGGCCGGCGCGCAGCGAGCACGTCCTCGTAGTGGCCGATCAGCTGGTCGCCGACGGCGGCCCAGGTGCGGCCCTCGACCGTGGTCCGCGCGGCGTGGCCGAACGCGGCCCGCATCCCGGCGTCGGCGACGAGCGAGGCCACGGCCTCCCGTACGGCACCGGCGTCGCGCGGCGGGACCAGGAACCCGGTGCGGCCGTGGTCGACCAGGTCGATCGGGCCGCCGGCGGCGGGCGCGACGACCGGGACGCCGCTGGCCATGGCCTCCTGGACGGTCTGGCAGAACGTCTCGAAGGGGCCGGTGTGCGCGAAGACGTCGAACGAGGCGAAGATTCGCGCGAGGTCGTCGCCGGTGCGGCGGCCGAGGAAGACCGCGCCGGGCAGCGCCTCGGTGAGGTGGGCCTGAGCGGGCCCGTCGCCCACGATCACGACCTTCACGCCCTCCAGGCCGCAGACTCCGGCGAGGAGTTCGACCTGCTTCTCGGGGGCGAGGCGGCCGACGTAGCCGACGATGACCTCGCCGTTCGGGGCGATCTCGCGGCGCAGCGCCTCGTCGCGGAACTCGGGGCGGAAGCGGACGGTGTCCACGCCGCGCTGCCACAGCTGGATCCGGGGCACCCCGTGTGCCTCCAGGTCGCTGATCGAGGCGGTGGACGGGGCGAGGGTGCGGTCGGCGGCGCCGTGCACGGACCGGATCCGCCGCCAGGCGGCCGCCTCGCCGGCGCCCACGTAGGTCCGTGCGTATCCGGCCAGGTCGGTCTGGTAGACGGCGACGGCCGGGATGCCGAGCCGGGCGGCGGCGGCCATGCCGCGGACGCCGAGGATGAAGGGGCTGGCCAGGTGCACCACGTCGGGGCGGTGGTCGATCAACGCGGTGGCGAGCTTGCGGCTGGGGAGAGCCACGCGGACCTGGGGATAGCCCGGGAGCGGAAGGGAGGGGACATGGACGACAGGGCAGGGCGCGGCGGCCGCGGCGAGCCTGTTTCCGGGGGCGGGAGCCGGTGCGACGACGAGGGGAGCGTGACCGCGATCGACGAGGTGTCGGGCGGTCTGGAGCGCGCAGTGGGCCACGCCGTTCACATCGGGGGGAAAGGATTCGGTCACGATGACGACACGCATACCGGTGTTGTCGCCGCGCTGGACGTGGCCGCGTCAAAGTGGATCTTTCCGATTGTTAAACGTCCCATGAGCGTTGGCCTGCACACCCGAGCGGGCCAGCCGGCGTCCATACCCGGCTGCCCCGGCGGTCACCGGTTGTTCACCTGACGGGCAGTCGTCCGCGTATGGAACGTGTACGGGATCCCCCGTGGTTCCCGTGGTTTCGGAGGTGAAGCAGTTGTCCGTTGCAGTGATATGTCACATGGCAGCCGTGTCCGGTCCGATGCGGCTTCGTACGGCCGTCTGCACCTCCGCCTCCTCGGCGGGATCGGCGGCGAGCCGGCGGAGCTGTTCGACGACCCGGGCGTCACCGGTCTCGGCGTGCCGGGCGGCGAGTTCGCGGGTGGTCTCCTCGCAGTCCCACAGGCATTCGACGGCGAAGCCGGTGGCGAAGGAGGGATCGGTGGCGGCCAGGGCGCGGGCGGCGCGGCCGCGGAGGTGGGACGAGGCGGTCTCACGGTAGACGTGGCGCAGGACGGGCGCGGCGCAGACGATGCCTAGGCGTCCGGTCCCGTCGACGAGGGTCCACAGCGTCGGCGCGTCGGGGCCTTCCCCGCGTACGGCTTCCCGTAGCGCGGCGAGGACCAGTTCGCTGTCCTTGGTGCCGCCCCGGCAGGCCAGCATCCGGCCGGCCGCGGCGCCGAGGGGGTCGGGGCGGCGGGCCCAGCCCCGGGCGCGTTCGACGGCGGCGATACTGCGCATGCGTTCGAAGGCGTCGACGGCGGCCTCCACGACGGTCGCCGTGCCGTCGATGACCGCGGCCTCGACGAGGTTCAGCGCGTCGGGGTCGTTGCTGTCGGCGAGGTAGCGCAGGGCGGTGCAGCGGGCTCCGTCGGTGCCGTCCTTGGCGGCCTGGAGGATCTCCGGCCGGTCCTCGGGTCCGGCGACGGCGACCAGGCAGCGGGCGGCCGGCACATGGAGGGACGCGCCGCGCTCGACGCCCTGCTGGGCCCATTCGAAGACGGCCCGCACGCTCCACCCCGGACGGGGCCCGGTAGGTCGCATCTGTCGCTGCCAGCGGTCGAAACAGCCGGTTTCCTGCGCGGCACGCACCCGCGTGCCGATCGATTCGCGGGGATCCTCGGCCCACAGCCGCCAGGGCCGTGGCTCGAAGGCGTCCCGAACGGCGGCGGCCAGCTCGGCCTCGCCCTCGGCGTCCGTGGTGAAGCGCGCGAGCACCGGGGCGGCGAGGGCGCGCAGTCCCGCGTCGTCGTCGCGCAGCGCCAGCTCGTCCAGGGCCCAGGCCCAGTTGGAGCCGGTCGCGGCGTACCTGCGCAGCAGTTCGAGCGCGTCCCGCCTGCCGTAGGAGGCGAGGTGCCCGAGCACGGCCAGCGCGAGGCCGGTGCGGGACTCCTCGGTGTCGAGGACGTCCTCGGGGTCGAAGAGGTGCGCTTCGACGGCGTCCAGCTCGCCGTGCAGGTCGACGTAGAGCCGGGCGTAGTACAGGGAGCGGTTCTCCACCTGCCAGTCGTGGCGGGGATCGCGGAGCACACAGTGGTTCAGCGCCGCGAGCGCTTCGGCGCGCGGGGCGGTGAGCGCGTGCAGCGTGCCGTCGCCACGGCCCCGCTGAAGCAGGCCGAGCAGCGTACCGCTGGGCGCTATGACCGGATCGAACATGGGAAACAGCCTCACATCAAGCGTCGACGCAACCGGAGAACACGCACTACCTGGCCGCGTGACACAACGTCGGAGCGCCCGCCGTCTCTTGCTTGCTGTAGACCATTTCTCTCTGCCTCTCGTCAGTGGCCCATGCGGGCCGCATCACGGCCCGCGCGGTGCGGCAACACCTGCCCAGCCATCGCGTCCGTGAATCACGACGTCATGATGACTCGGCACTTCGACCTGCCGCGACCGAAATTTCGGCGGCCCTGTACCGCCTCCCCCGTTTTGTGTGTTTTAGCTGGTCGGAACAGATGGGTCAGGAGGTACCGAACAGTTCCAGAACCTCCGTCTTGCCGAACATCCGAGCGGTGTCGACGGCCGACGGAGTGCCCGCCGCCGGATCCGCGCCGGCATCCACCAGCACCTTGACCACTTCCGTCTCGCCCTTGAAGACCGCCCCGGCGAGGGGGGTCTGACCTCGGTCGTTGACCCGGTCCGCCTCGGCGCCCCGGGCGAGCAGCTCGCGCACCGCGTCGGCGTGCCCGTGATAGGCGGCGAGCATCACGAGGGAGTCCCCGCGGTCGTTGGTGAGGTTGGCCGGAACGCCCGCGTCGAGGTACGCCACGAGCGCTTCGGTCCGCCCCTGCCGGGCCAGATCGAAGATCTTGGTCGCCAGCTCCACGACCTCGGGGCCGGGGGCTTCGCTCATCGGCCGGACCGCCTCTCCTGTGTGCTGCGGGGACTTTCCCGGACCTGAGGGAGCGTACGGCAACGGACGGGCCGTGGGGCCGTACGAGTGAATCGCCAGCGTACTGGCCCAGGGTGAACATGACCGGATCTGCCCGAGGTAAAGATCACCCCAGTCCCCCCGAACGATCACATTCCCGCACCGGAAGGCGACCAACCCGGTCAGCCCAGGTCAGGAATGATCCACCAATTGGGTGAAATTCTGAGAATTTCACCCAATTGCACCTTTAATCGTATGGATACCTGCTGTGATCCTGGAAGAACTCATGGTGACTGTCCCCCTTCGACACCAGGAGACCTCAAATGATCCTCTCCATCTCAGGCGTCATCGTGCTCGGCATCATCGTCTTCCTCTTCTTCCGCAAGGACGGCCTGAAGCCGTCGCACGCCACGGTCTCGGCGCTCTTCGGCTTCTACCTCGCGAGTACGGCGATCGCGCCGAGCATCAAGGCAGGCGGCGAGAGCCTGGCGAGCCTGCTCGGCGGAATCAAGTTCTGACGACCCTCCCGCCCGTACGCACCGTGAGGAGACAGCAGTGGCCCGGCGCCCTCTCCCCCGCATTCTGAGCAACGGCGGCGCGCAGCTCGCCCGGAGCCGGGAGCTGGCCCGGACGGCCGCCGACAGCGCCACCGACGTACTCCATCCGCTCATCACCGTCTCGCGCGGGCTGCGCCGGCTTGCCTCGGCCGGACGGCGCAGGTGGGCGGAGACACCGAAGGACAAACGTGGGCCATTCCTGTTCCTGGTGGCCTCGGTCGTCCTGGTCGTGGCGCTGGTGCCGTACGGACCCCTGCTCGCCGTCATCACCCTGATGGCGGCGAGCGCCTGGCACGGCCGTGACCACGCCCCGCCCCCGCCGGAGGGCCCCGACGAGTCGCAGACCCAGCGGCTCCAGTCCCTGTACGAGGCCCTGGTGCCGTACTTCTCGGCCGCCGAGGACCCGGCGCCGCTGTACGCACACGGCGGGGAGTGGGAGAAGGCCTTCCTCGCCCACGAGTTCGACGACGCGGGCCGCCTCGGCCAGCTCCTGCTGCGCTACCCCGCGTACTTCCCGGACGGCGAGCCCGAGCTTCGCGCGCGGATCGAGAACCTGCTCACCGCGAAGTCCGGGCGGGGCCGCGAATACCACTTCGCGTGGGACGAGGAGGGCAACCGGCTCACGATGACCGTCCTCGCCCCGCTGCCCACCGACATCGCCGCCCAGCGGTTCGTCACCGCGCCGGGCGAGACGGTCCTCGGGTTCACCGATCCCAGCGAGGTCCAGCGCACGCTCCCGCTCGCGTACGGCGACGAGCAGCGTGACGTACCGCCGGTCGTGTGGCGCACCGGCGCCCGCTCCACCGAGCCGCACCTGCTGGTCATGGGCCGCCCCGGCAGCGGCACCTCGACCCTGCTGCGCTCCATCGCCCTGCAGGCGCTCCAGTACGGCGACGTCCTCGTCGTCGAGGGCGGCGGCACCGGCGAGTACCTGTGCCTCAACGGCCGGGACGGGGTCCTCGCCGTGGAGTGCGGGCTCGCCGGGGCGCTGGCCAGCCTGGAGTGGGCCGCGAACGAGACGGAACGGCGGCTGATCGCGTTCAACCGCGCGCGCCAGGCGGGGCATCCGCCGCCGGACGACTGCCGGCGGCCCCTGTGGATCCTCCTCGACCGCCCGAGCGCCTTCGTCCATCTGGCCTCGGCGGACGGCCACCAGGACCCGCAGGCCCTCCTGCAGGTCCCCCTCCGGCACGGCCGCGCGGCGAACGTCACCGTGGTGGTCGCCGAACAGCTCGACAGCGCGGACGTGTTGAGCGAGGCGGTACACCAGCACACGCGCGCGCGTGTGGTGCTGGGACCGGCGCTGCCGGACGAACTGGCGGCGGCACTGGGGGCGCCGCCGCACACGACTCCGTTGGCCCAGGTGCCGCCGGGGCGGGGGTATGCGCGGCTGGGGCACGGGCCGGTGCTGCGGCTCCAGGTGCCGGCGACGCCGGATCCGTACGACGACGCGACGAGCGAGGTGGACCGGGAGGCGGTGCTTGCCTTGTTGCCGCCGAGGAGCGCGGCGGTGGAGCAGCCGAGGGTGCCGATGGAAGCCGCGGTCGCTGAGGGCTGAGGTGGGGGTGGGAACGCTCACCGCGCTTGCCAGGTGCCGCCCGCGCCCACCCGTGCCGCCCCAGCGGCACGACTGCCACAGCTATGCAGGACGCGGCTGGGCAGCGCCCCGTAAGGGGCGCGGGGAACTGCGCGACCAGCCCCCACCGGCCCGCAGCCAAAGCACCACCCCGCCGCTACGCCACAAACGACCGCGGCGCCTCCGCGCCGCCCCCGCTCACCCCGGCCTCCACCAACCGCGCCGCCGCGGCCAGTCGCGTCGCCGCCTCGTCCGCCACCGCTCCTCCCACGGTGAACGGAAGGCGCACATAGCCCTCGAAGGCCCCGTCGACCCCGAACCGCGGACCGGACGGGACGCGTACCCCCACCCGCTCCCCCGCCTCCGCCAGCCGCGAGCCCGACAGGCCCCCGGCCCGGACCCACAGGGTCAGCCCGCCCTTCGGCACCTCGAACTCCCACTCCGGGAGCTCCCGCCGTACCGCCGTCACCAGCGCCTCGCGGTTCTCGCGGGCCTGGACCCGGCGCAGGTCGACGGCCTGGGCCCAGCCGCCCGTGCTGAACAGCCAGTTCACCGCCAGCTGCTCCAGCACCGGCGTGCCCAGGTCGGCGTAGGCCCGCGCGGCGACCAGGCTGCGGATCACGTCGGGAGCCGCCCGGACCCAGCCGATGCGCATGCCCGCCCAGAACGCCTTGCTGGCGGAGCCCACGGTGATGACGGTGGAGCCCGCCGGGTCGAAGCCGCACACCGGGCGGGGCATCTCCACGTCGTCGTCCAGCCACAGCTCGCTCATCGTCTCGTCGGCGACCAGCACCGTGCCCGCCGAGCGGGCCGCGTCCACCAGCCGGCGCCGCTGGTCGTCGTCGGCGAGCGCCCCGGTGGGGTTGTGGAAGTCGGCGACCACGTAGGCGATGCGAGGGGCCGCGTCCCGCAGGACCTGGCGCCAGCGGTCCAGGTCCCAGCCGTCCAGCCCCTCGGCCATCGCCACCGGCACCAGACGGGCGCCCGCCTCCCGCATCAGCTGCAGGATGTTGGCGTACGACGGCGACTCGACGGCGATGCGCTCGCCACGGCCGCCGAAGAGGTGGCAGATCGCGTCGATCGCGCCCATCGCCCCGGTCGTGACCATGATCTGCTCGGGCATGGTGGGGATCCCGCGCGCCGTGTACCGCTCGGCGATCATCGAGCGGAGGACGGGGAGTCCGGCCGGGTAGTCGCCGTGGGTGTGGGCGTACGGCGGGAGTTCCTCCAGAGCGCCCTGGACCGCGCGGGTCAGCCACGGCTCCGGGGCCGGCAGGGCGGCGCAGCCCAGGTCGATCACCGAGCCGAGCGCCTCGGGGGGCAGGGGTTCCAGGCCACGGGCCGGCAGCGGGTTGCCCGCCGGGACGGCGGTCCAGCTGCCCGCGCCCCGGCGGGACTCCAGGAAGCCCTCCGCGCGCAGTGCCTCGTAGGCGGCCGCCACCGTCGTACGGCTGACGGACAGGGCGAGGGCCAGTTCGCGTTCGGCGGGCAGCCGGGCGGCGACCGGGACGCGGCCCTCCAGGACCAGCAGCCGGATGCCGTCGGCGAGCGCGCGGTAGGCGGGCGGACGCCGGGTGCCGGGGCCGGCCGGGCGGTCCTGCTGCGAGTTGAGCAGCCGGGCGAGCTGTGCGGCCCCCACCGCCGAGGTCCACTGCGCCATGTGAATCAGTCCACCTTCCCCGAATTGGCCATGGATGGCTTTCCCTGCCAAGCCACAGAGTGACATGAGCCAGTCCACCTTTACCACCAGGGGGGTCTCCCTTGTCCACGCAAGGCCGTCTCGGGCGACGGTTGGTCCAGCTGTATGCGGGGCTCACGCTGTACGGCGTGAGTTCCGCGCTTCTCGTCGAGGCGGGCCTCGGCCTCGAGCCCTGGGGTGTACTGCACCAAGGGCTCGCCGGGCACACCGGGATCAGCATCGGCACGGTGTCGATCATCGTGGGGGCGGCCGTGCTGCTCCTGTGG
The DNA here is from genome assembly GCF_042721035.1 of Streptomyces sp. NPDC058464. NCBI lineage: Bacteria > Bacillati > Actinomycetota > Actinomycetes > Kitasatosporales > Streptomycetaceae > Streptomyces > Streptomyces sp. NPDC058464. The sequence continues at coordinate 237,927 of NZ_JBHXMA010000006.1, read as the reverse complement.
ATCCCGCTGCGCCAGCGGCCGGGCCTCGGCACGGTCTCCAACGTCTTCGTCATCGGCCTCGCCATGAACGCCGCGCTCGCCGTCGTCCCCGAGGTGCACGCGTTCGCGGCGCGGATTCCGCTGATGGCGGCCGGCATCGTGCTCAACGGGGCGGCGACCGGTCTGTACATCGCGGCGAGCTTCGGGCCGGGCCCCCGGGACGGTCTGATGACGGGGCTGCACCGGCGCAGCGGCCGTTCGATCCGGCTCATCCGTACGGCGATCGAGGTCGCGGTGGTCGTCTCCGGGTTCGCGCTCGGCGGGACCGTCGGCGTCGGCACCCTGCTCTACGCCGTGTCCATCGGCCCGCTCGCACAGCTCTTCCTGAAGGTGTTCGCCGTCCCGGCGGCATCCGGCCGCAGCACCGTCGTTGCCACGAGGTCACCCGGGCGCGCCATACTGCGCAGGTGAGCACGTTGATACGCCACCCGTACCTGGACCACCCCGGCCCCATCCCCTTCGCCCATCGAGGCGGAGCCGCGGACGGCCTGGAGAACACCGTGGCGCAGTTCCGGCGTGCGGTCGACCTCGGCTACCGGTACATCGAGACCGATGTGCACGCCACGGCGGACGGCAGGCTCGTCGCCTTCCACGACGACACCCTGGACCGGGTCACCGACGGCGCCGGCCGGATCTCCGACCTGCCGTGGGAGGCCGTACGGCAGGCGCGCGTGGCCGGCCGTGAGCCGCTCCCCCTCTTCGAGGAGCTGCTCGAGGAGTTCCCGGACGTCCGCTGGAACGTGGACGCCAAGGCGGAGCCGGCCCTGCGGCCGCTCCTCGACCTGATCGAGAAGACGGACTCCTACGACCGGGTGTGCGTCGGGTCGTTCTCGGAGGCGCGGGTGCTGCGGGCGCAGCGGCTGGCCGGGCCGCGGCTCGCCACCTCGTTCGGCACCCGCGGTGTGGTCGGGCTGCGGCTGCGCTCCTGGGGACTGCCCGCGGCGGTGCGGCGGTCGGCGGTCGCGGCGCAGGTGCCCGAGTCCCAGTCGGGGGTCCCGGTGGTGGACCGGCGCTTCGTGCGCGCCGCCCACGCGCGCGGGCTGCACGTGCACGTCTGGACCATCAACGAACCCGATCGGATGCACCGGCTCCTGGACCTGGGAGTCGATGGCATCATGACCGATCACATCGACACGTTGCGTGAGGTCATGCAGAAGCGCGGCGTCTGGTTCTGAGGCGCGCGGGCGGTACTGCGGCGGGAAAGGCGAGGGCACGGGTGGGCACCGAAACCGTGCGGGCGGGGGCCTCGGACGAGGTCACCGAGCTGCGGCGCGAACAGCGCGGCTGGTACTTCTACGACTGGGCGTGCTCGGTCTACTCGACGAGCGTCCTGACCGTCTTCCTCGGCCCGTACCTCACCTCGGTCGCCGACCACGCGGCGGACGCCGACGGCTATGTGCATCCGCTAGGGATCCCGGTCCGGGCGGGCTCCTTCTTCGCCTACTCGGTCTCCCTGTCGGTGATCCTCGCGGTCGTGGTCATGCCCCTGGTGGGCAGCGCCGCCGACCGTACCGGCCGCAAGAAGCAGCTGCTCGGCGTGGCCGCGTACACCGGGGCCGTGGCGACGACGGGCATGTTCTTCCTGGACGGCGACCGCTATCTGCTCGGCGGGCTGCTGCTGATCGTCGCGAACGCGGCCCAGTCCGTCGCCCTGATGCTCTACAACTCCTACCTCCCCCAGATCGCCCCTCCCGAGGAACGCGACACCATCTCCTCCCGGGGCTGGGCCTTCGGTTACGCGTCCGGCTCGCTGGTGCTGATCGTCAACCTGGTCCTCTACTCCGCGCACGACTCCTTCGGCCTCTCCGAGACGGCGGCCGTCCGCATCTGCCTGGCCGGGGCGGGCCTGTGGTGGGGCGCCTTCACCCTCGTACCGCTGCGGCGGCTGCGCGACCGGGGCGGCCGGGAGGCCGGGGCGACGGCGCCGGGGCTGCGCCAGCTGGCGGCGACCGCCCGGGACATGCGCCGCCATCCGCTGACGCTCTCCTTCCTGCTGGCGTACCTCATCTACAACGACGGCATCCAGACCGTGATCTCCCAGGCGTCCGTGTACGGCTCCGAGGAACTCGGGCTCGGCCAGTCGACGCTCATCGGCGCGGTCCTGCTGGTTCAGGTGCTGGCCGTGGCGGGCGCCCTGACGATGGGGCGGCTGGCCAGGACGTACGGGGCGAAGCGCACGATCCTCGGATCGCTGGTGGCCTGGACGGTGACACTGGCCGCCGGGTACTTCCTGCCGGCGAAGGCACCGGTGTGGTTCTTCGTCCTCGCCGGCGGCATCGGTCTCGTCCTCGGCGGCAGCCAGGCCCTGTCCCGCTCGCTGTTCTCCCATCTCGTACCGCCCGGAAAAGAAGCCGAGTACTTCGCGGCGTACGAGATGAGCGATCGGGGGATGAGCTGGCTGGGACCGTTGTTGTTCGGGATCACCTACCAGCTGACCGGAAGCTACCGCTCGGCGATCATCTCGCTGGTGGCCTTCTTCGTCATCGGGTTCGCGCTGCTCGCGCGGGTGCCGGTACGACAGGCGATCGGCGAGGCCGGCAACCCGGTTCCGCAGAAGGTCTAGAAGATCCAGCGGGAAGATCCACCGGAAGATTTAGCGTTCAACGCGGAAGGGCGGTAGTGTACGCGTTTGGCCTGCCAGGCGTACCGTTACTGCGCGTCAAAGATGCCGAAACGGTGGGTGACATCTGTTAGCAGATGTGACAAACCGGGCGCTGGTGGGTACAACAAGGGGCGGCTACGACGGCGACGCATGACCCGGAACGGGAATCTTTACCGCCGACCGGACGTTGACCGGATGACGACGACAGCGACACCTGTCCTGTGGGCGACAAGCCCGGGAGGCACGATTCATGAGTGAGCGAGCTCTTCGCGGTACGCGCCTCGTGGTGACCAGCTACGAGACGGACCGCGGTATCGACCTGGCCCCGCGCCAGGCCGTGGAGTACGCATGCGAGAAGGGGCACCGCTTCGAGATGCCCTTCTCGGTCGAGGCGGAGATCCCGCCGGAGTGGGAGTGCAAGGTCTGCGGGGCCCAGGCACTCCTCGTGGACGGCGACGGCCCTGAAGAGAAGAAGGCCAAGCCCGCGCGTACCCACTGGGACATGCTGATGGAGCGGCGCACCCGTGAGGAACTCGAAGAGGTCCTTGAGGAGCGTCTGGCGGTTCTGCGTTCCGGGGCGATGAACATCGCGATTCATCCCAGGGACAGCCGCAAGTCCGCATAGTTCCGCATAGTTCCGTGTAACGGAAGCCGACACAACAACCGAGGGCGCCGTACGTTCTGTGAACGTACGGCGCCCTCGGTCGTGGCGTGCGCGGGGATCGTCAGCGCGTCAGCGGCGGCCGCTCCCCCGTCGGCTCGTCCCCCGCCTCGGGGCCGTCGGTCCGGATCACCTCGCCCTGGACCACCTTTCCGTCCGGGCGGTGCATGCGGGCCTGCTGGAAGGCGTTGCCCAGGGTGCCGGGAGCGGCGGCGCGGAGCCTGCGGTCGAGGGTGCGTTCGGCGAGGCGGGAGACCGCCTTCTGGACCGGGGGCAGCAGGAGCAGCAGGCCGAGGGCGTCGGAGACCAGGCCGGGGATCATGAGGAGCAGGCCGCCCAGCATCATCAGGCCGTTGCCACCGCCGCGCTCCGGGGAGCCGCCGCGCTGGATCGCCTCGTTGAGGCTCTGGAAGGCGCGCCGGCCGGCGCGCTTGATGACCACGGCCCCGGCGACGAAGCCCGCCACCAGCAGCAGGAAGACGGTCATGCCGCCTGCCGCGCCCGCGACCACCGTCAGCAGCCAGATCTCCAGCACCAGCCACACCGCGAGACCCAGCGGCAGGTATCTGCTGAGCCGGGAGCGCCGGGGCCGGGTCGTGTACGGAGGGGTCTGCGCGCCAGTCGTCATGCTCCCAGTGTGCCTGGGCCCGGCTCAGTGCGGCATAAGGGGATGATCAACCGCAACTGTGAGGTTCGCCGGAGTCCGCCGGGAGGGCTCGCCCCGCCGGCCTCAGGAGGACTTGCCCTTGCCGGTCATCTTGCCCACCCGCTCGGTGACGCCCCACGAGGTGACCCGCCACAGCGCCTCGACGAGGATGTCGCGGCTCATCTTGGAGTCGCCGAACTCCCGCTCGACGAAGGTGATGGGCACCTCGACGACCTGGTAGCCGGCCTTGACCGCGCGGCGGGCCAGGTCGACCTGGAAGCAGTAGCCCTGCGAGGCGACCTCGTCCAGCCCCAGGCCCTCCAGGGTCTCGCGGCGGAAGGCGCGGTAGCCGCCGGTGATGTCCCGGAGCGGGAGATCGAGCGCGAGGCGGGAGTACAGGGAACCGCCCCGGGAGATGAACTCACGGGACTTGGGCCAGTTGACGACCCGGCCGCCGGGCACCCAGCGGGAGCCGAGCACCAGGTCGGCGCCCTTCAGCGCGGTCAGCAGGCGGGGCAGCTCCTCCGGCTGGTGGGAGCCGTCGGCGTCCATCTCGACGAGCACGCCGTAGCCGTTGTCCATGCCCCAGTGGAAGCCCGCGAGGTAGGCGGCGCCGAGGCCTTCCTTGCCCTTGCGGTGCAGCACCTGGACGTGGTCGTCCTCCGCGGCCAGTTCGTCGGCGAGCTTGCCCGTGCCGTCGGGGCTGTTGTCGTCGGCCACCAGCACGTGCGCCTCGGGCACGGCCTGGCGCACCCGGCCGACGATGGACTTGATGTTCTCCGCCTCGTTGTACGTCGGAATGATCACCAAGGCCGTGCCGAGCGGGCCGAACCGCCTCCCCTGGGCCTGTGCCGCGAGGGTCCCGTCGCCGTCGTTCACTGCTGCCCCTTCATGTCGTACGCAGGGGACCACCATAGTGGCCGCGGCCTGCGCTGACGCGACGGCTCGTTCGTATGGTGGTGTCGATTCCGCAAGAACGGGGTAAGGATGCCCGTTTCGGGCGGCCGTCATCCACGCTTTCGCCACCGTGTTCCCCCGCCGGGCCACTTGTTCCCCTGCGGGGCCACTGCGGGGCCACTCTCCTCCCCTACGGATGGGGGCCCGGCGCCCTTCGGGCCGACCTGGGACCCGCTGGCTGCGGGTCGACCGAAAGCCGTTGTCTACTGAGCGTCCGGGCCCCACCCGGGTCACACCTCCCGACCGGCCGGAACGTTCCCTCGTCGGCGCGGGCGCTGAGCCTGGCTCCCAGTGACGGTGCCCCGGTGCGGCACACCGTCCCTGACCCAGCGGCGCTGCGACGAGTGCGCGAACTGCTCCCCGGTCGGGCGTCCGGTGGTGGACTCCGCCGAACCTACCGGCCCGCTGCCGCTGGCTGTCAACAGCCGTTTGACCTGCACAGACTCCCTCAAAGCCCTGGTCAGCGCGGAGGATGCGCAGGTCGCGCGACGGGGCGGCGGCCGTCGATCACGGCCGCGCCACCCCGGGAGATCACTCGCCCGGCCGTACGAATGCGGCGGGTCACTCGCCCGGTCGTACGAACACGGTCCGGCCGCCCACCACGGTGCGCAGACAGACCGGCAGTTCGCGGCCGGGGGTCAGGTCGGGCAGGCCGGGGGTGCCGGAGCGCGGGTCGGTGGACCAGCGGGCGACCCGGTCGTCCGGCGCCTGCACCACCAGTTCGTCGGTACGCCAGACCGCGTAGTCCGCGGGCGCGCCGGGCACCAGGACGCCCGCGTCGTCCCGGCCGATCGCGCGCCAGCCGCCGCGGGTGTGCGCGGTGAACGCGGCGCGTACCGAGACCCGGTGCTCGGGCGTGTGGTGGAAGGCGGCGGCCCGGACGGTGCCCCAGGGATCCAGCGGGGTGACGGGGCTGTCGGAGCCGAAGGCGAGCGGGACCCCGGCCTTGAGGAGGGCGGCGAACGGGTTGAGGGTGCGGGCCCGCTCAACACCCAGCCGCTGGGCGTACATGCCGTCCGCGCCGCCCCACAGCGCGTCGAAGGCGGGCTGCACGGAGGCGATCAGACCGAACTCGGCGAAGGCGGCGACGTGCTCGGGCGTGAGCATCTCGGCGTGCTCGACCCGGTGCCGGGCGGCGCGGACCCGGGCCGGCCCGACCTTCTCGGCGGCGGCGCGCACACCCTCCACGACGGCGGTGACGGCGGCGTCGCCGATGGCGTGGAAGCCGGCCTGCAGCCCCGCCTCGGTGCAGGTGACGACATGGGCGGCGACGGCGGCCGCGTCCAGATAGGCGGATCCGGTGGTGTGACCGGCGTCGGCGTACGGCTCGTGCAGGCAGGCGGTGTGCGAGCCGAGGGCCCCGTCCACGAACAGGTCGCCGGCGGCGCCGAGCGCGCCGAGTTCCCGCGCCTTCTCGACATCCGCCTCCGCCCAGTAGCCGACGACCCGCGGGCCGGACAGCTCGGCGGCCAGCCGCAGCAGCCCGGTGAAGTCGTCCTCGGAGGAGATCTTCGGCCCGCCGCACTCGTGCACGGTGCCGATACCGAGGGAGGCCGCGTGCGCGAGGGCGGTGCGCTGGGCCTCGGCCCGCTGGGCGGGCGTCACGGCCGCGAACGCGGCGGCGCGTACGGCGTGGTGGGCGTCGCCGGTGAGCGGGGCGTCCTCGCGGGGCTCCGCGCCCGGGACCAGATCGAGCAGGGCCGTGGTGACGACCGCCGAGTGGACGTCGATGCGGGAGAGGTAGAGCGGGCGTCCGCCGGTGGCCGCGTCCAGCTCGGCACGGGACGGCGGGCGGCCGTCGGCCCACCGGGAGGCGTCCCAGCCGTGCCCGAGCAGGACCCTGTCGTCCGGGCGGGCGGCGGCGAACTCCCTGACCAGCGCCAGTGCCGCGGCGGGCGAGCTCGCGCCGGACAGGTCGAGGCCGGTCAGGGCGAGCCCGGTGGACGTGGTGTGGACATGGGCGTCCGTGAAGGCGGGGGTGACCAGCGCCCCGTCCAGGTCGACCACCTCGTCGACCCCGTCCGCGAAGGCGTCGGCGGCCCCCTCGGACCCGACCCAGGCGACCTGCCCCCGCTCCACGACCATCGCGGTCGCGAACGGATCGGCGGGACTGTGAACCTCGCCGCGGCGAAGGAGAACGGTCTTGGACTCGGGGGCACGCTCACTCATGGAGACCAGTCTCACCCCTCGCACCGATCACTTTGAACGAGGGGCTCCCCGAACGCGCCCCCATTCATATGCGGCTCCGCCGCGTGGGCGCGATACTCGGCTGCACTCGGAGCATGTCCCAAGGCACCCGGAGCTGTCGGCCGTGCCCACCCGTTCCGCCCTGCGGAACGCCTGCCCACGGCGGTGGCGGTGGCGGTGGCGGCGACCGTAGCGGCGGCGGGGCGGCCGTCGCGGCGGGGCCGGTGGGCCGGTGGGCCGGTGGTGGCAGCTGTAGCGGAGCGGCTCGGTCAGATCTTCGGGGGACGCGCCTCGTACGGCGTCGACAGCACCACCGTCGTCCGCGTCGACACCCCCGCCAGGCTCCGCAGCCGTGCCAGGAGTTCCTCCAGTTCGTGCGGGGTCGCCACGCGCACCTTGAGGATGTAGTTCTCGTCGCCCGCCACGCTGTGGCACGCCTCGATCTCCGGGACGCCGGCCAGCCGGTCCGCGATGTCGTCGGGGGCGCTGGGATCGAACGGTTTCACCGAGATGAACGCCGTCATGGGCAACCCCACGGCCTCCGGGTCGACGACCGCGGCATAGCCGCGGATGACGCCACGCTGCTCCAGCCGGCGCACCCGCTGGTGCACGGCCGACGTGGACAGACCCGTGGCCTTGCCCAGGTCCGTGTAGCTCATCCGCCCGTCCTTGACGAGCAGCTGCACGATTTGACGGTCCAGCTCCTCCATGGCGCAAAAACTACAGTGCGCCTGATCTCCTGGGATACCTCAGCGGCGCAGGTCATGGCCGGTTCGTGATGTGACGGACGGCAGGCTGTGAGCCATCTGAGGGACAAATCCACCGCACCGGGCACCTGCGTTCGGCATGTGACGAACGCCACAGCCCCTGAACGGGCTCCGTGATGCTCTCGTGATTACGGCCGAGATCGGACGGGAAGTGCTTGCTGTGGTCGAGGCCGCAGCGCCGTATCGGCCCAGCCCGAGGGGGAGTTACCCATGCAGAGTCTTAAGCGCCCTGGTCGTCCCGTGTCCAAGCGCCCGCAGTTGGTGGTCGAGCCCGAGCCGGAGGGCGTCGAACCCGACCTCTACGAGGCCGATGAACTGGACGCGTACGACACCTTCGAGATGTTCCGGGTGATCTGCCCGGACTGCACGCAGTCCATCGCACTGCTGGCGGACGAGGAGTTCCTGCCGGAGCACGCGCTGTGCGCCTCGCCGTGGAACCCGTTCGGTCTCACGGTCTGTGCCGGTACGGGCCGCGCGGCGGACGACGCGCCGTCGGCGGACGAGTCGGTCGAGCCGCAGGAGCAGGACACCGCCGTCCTGCTCACCCTCCCGCAGAGTCTGAACTGGCGGACGCAGCCCTTCTCGCACGTCGGCGGGCCGAGCTCGCGCCCGATGCGCGTGCCGGCGATGCGCCACGGCGGTGGCCTGGCCGTCAGCCGTCAGGCCGCCTGAGTCAGCGCACCGCGTCCCAGTACCTGCCCTGCACCATGGCCAGCAGGCTGCCGTGGTGCAGGATCAGCGTGTCCGGGTCCGCCGGGACGGCGACCTCTCCGAAGTACACCTGCCGGTAGGCGACGCGCAGCATGACGATCGCGTGCCGCAGGGCGGCGTACAGGGTGTAGAAGTCCATGTCCTGCGGGGTGCGGCCGGTGAGGCGGGCGTAGCGGGCCTCGACGTGGTCACGGCGCAGGAAGCCGGGCAGCCCCGGCTGTCCGGAGGCGGTCGTGAGGTCCTGGAAGAAGCGGTGCAGGTAGACGGTCCAGCCGAGGTCCACCTCGCGCGGGGCCGGTGCAGCCATCTCCCAGTCGAGGACGGCGACGGGGTCGAAGCCGTCGTAGAGGACGTTCCCGATCCGGGCGTCGCCCCAGCTCAGTACCGGTGTGCCGGGTTCGCTCGGCCACAGGTCCGCGAGCCGGTCGAAGGCGGCCTCGATCAGGGGCGAGCGGGCGAGTCCGGCCACCACCCAGTCGTAGTAGCGCCGTTGGGACTCGACATGCCGGTGCAGGGCGTCGCCGTCCCCGGGGAGGGCGAGGAACTCCGCCTCGGCCAGCGGGACTTGGTCGTGCAGTCGGGCCAACAGGCCGACGGAGGCGGCTTCGAGGTGCTCCCGTTCGGCGTCGGTCGCCGCGTGCAGCCAGTTCCCCTCGTAGGTGTAGGGCATGACGTCGGGCGGGACGCGCCCCTCGACCCGCTCCATCACGAAGAAGGGCGCGCCGAGCGGTCCGGGGTCCTCCTCCAGCCACAGGACGCGGGGCACGGGCACGTCCGTGCGGTCGGCGACCAGTCGCATCGTGCGGTACTGCCGGGTGAGGTCGTAGGACGGGAAGACCGTGTACGCCGACGGGTCCGCCGCCAACCTCAACGCGCAGGCGCGCAGCGGCGGTTCGGGGTGCTCGATCTCGAAGAGCAGGGTCTCGCTGGACATGCCGTTGGAGGCGGGAACCGTGACGCCGACGGCCTTGGCGCCCGGGAGCCGGGTGTCCAGCCAGGCGGTCAGCCGGCGCGTGAGGTCCTCCGGGTCGCGGGTCGTGGTGCGTGGGCGCGGTTTCGCCGTCATCCCGGCCTCCTCCTTCAGGGCGCCACCGAGTCGAAGCCGGTGAAGCCGCTCGGGTCGTGCCTGCCGAACGAGCCGTGCTCGAAGATGCCGTGGCCGGTCCGTCCGTCGAGGCGGAAGCGGGCCGCGTGGTCGGTGACGCCGTAGGCCGCGCGGGGGTGCGGCACGGTCAGGTCGTAGGTACGGCGGTCCGTCCAGGCGCGGCCCTGCCAGGTGCCGTGCTGCCAGTCATCGGCCGGCGGGTAGCCGGCGCCGACCGCGAGCGGCGAGGAGGCGAGGATCTCCACCTCCAGTTCCCGGGGTTTGCGCGGGTCGCCGAGGTGGACGACGGCGCGCTCCGGGTGGCGGGTGCCGGAGCGGTAGGTGATCTCGGTCCGCGGCCAGCCGAGTTGGCGGTCGCGCCGGTCCGGGCGGACCAGGGTGGCGTCGTTCAGGGTGCGGTAGCCGTCGGCGTCCTCCTGGGTGATGACCATCAGGAAGCGGTCCCCGAAGCGAACCGGGCACCAGATCCAGTGGAAGCCCTCGGTCGGGTGCTCCGCGGCGAGCCGCCCGCCCTCCTCCCCGGGGATCGGGCGGACGCCCCAGCTGCGGTCCCGGGTGCCGGTCCAGCCGGCCGGGTCGACGCGGTACTCCTCGCCGCCGGCCCTGACCACCCCGGACACTCCCCCGGCCTGGACGAACCTGCGGCCCTCCAACGTCAGCCGGTCGCCCCGGCGTTGCAGGTGGTGCGGCTCCCACAGGGCCGGGAAGTCGGCGGTCCACGTGAGGTCGTAGGTGAGGGAGTCGCCCTGGACGGAGTCGTCGCAGCGGAGCCGGAAGCGCCGGAGCGGCTCCTCGACCTCGATGCTCAGCGGGCCGACCGCGAGCCGCATCCGGTCGTCGCCGAGGGCGTCCGAGGCGCGGACCGCGTGCAGGGTGTCCCCGGCGCGCAGGGTGGCGTAGGCGTCGATCACCCCGACGTTCGGGTAGACGCCGAGGCCCAGGATGAGCAGGGCGCGGCCGTCGTGGTCGAGGACGTGGAAGATGCAGCGGTCGTAGGCATTCCGGTCCCCGGTGGCGACGTGCTTCATGGAGAGCGGGACCTGGTGGACGGGGTACTCGTCGAGCGGTACGGGACGGTCGTCGGCCATGGCGGGCCTCCCCGGAGGCTGGAGACGGTCCGGCTGACGGTACGTCAGAAAACAGGGGGCGGCCAGATCCGGGACCGGACGTCCACGAACTCACGCACGATTCGGGGGATCGGTGACCGGGGCGGCCGCCGCCGCGTTGGCCAGGCGTGACGACCACTTACACCGCCCTCGGCCGTCAGCGCCGGATCTTCGTGCCCCCGCCCGCCGCATCGCTGCCGCCGCCAGCGCCGCAGGACCCGCCCATCTACCGAGACCTGATGCGGACCTGGGCCGACCGGGGCCGCGCCCTGCCGGGCCGCCACGACCCGGAGTGGGTCAGGCTGGCGGCCCCGACGGTCACCCGCGGGCAGTTCAGCGAGCTCAGCGAGTTCACCGAGTTCAGCGACTTTCCGGCCCCGCCACATGACGGGCGATGACCATCCGCTGGATCTGGTTGGTGCCCTCCACGATCTGCAGGACCTTGGCCTCGCGCATGTAGCGCTCGACCGGGAAGTCCGCGGTGTAGCCGTAGCCGCCGAGTATCTGGACGGCGTCGGTGGTCACCTTCATCGCGGTGTCGGTGCAGTGCAGCTTGGCCATGGCGGCCTGCTTGGCGAACGGGCGGCCCGCGTCGCGCAGCCGGGCCGCCGCGAGGTAGAGGGCCCGGCCGGCCTCGATCTGGGTGGCCATGTCGGCGATCATGAAGCGCAGGCCCTGGAAGTCCGAGATCGGGTGGCCGAACTGCCGTCGCCCGGTGGCGTAGCCGACCGCCTCGTCCAGGGCCGCCTGGGCCACGCCGATGGCGCAGGCCGCGATGCCGAGCCGGCCGGAGTCCAGCGCCGAGAGGGCGATGGCGAAGCCCTGGCCCTCCTCGCCGAGGCGGCGCTCGTCGGAGACCCGGACGTCGTCGAAGTGGACCTGGGCGGTGGGCGAGCCCTTCATGCCCATCTTCTTCTCGGGCACCGCGCCGCTGAGGCCCTCGGCGTCGCCGGGGACCAGGAAGGCGGTGATCCCGTGTGAGCCCTCGGCGCCGGTGCGGGCCATGACCGTGTAGAAGTCGGCGATGCCGCCGTGCGTGATCCAGGCCTTGGTGCCGTTGATCACCCAGAAGTCGCCGTCCCGGACGGCCCTGGTGCGCAGCGAGGCCGCGTCCGAACCGGAGGCCGGCTCGGAGAGGCAGTAGGCGCCGAGCAGGCCGCCGCCGAGCATCGCGGGCAGGTGCTCGACCTGCTGCTGCTTGGTGCCGTAGGCGGCGAGCGCGTAGCTCGCGAGGGTGTGCACGCTCACGCCAAGGCCGATGGTGAGACGGGCCGCGGCCAGCTCCTCCAGGACCTGGAGGTAGACCTCGTAGGGCTGCTCGCCGCCGCCGTACTCGGCGTCGTAGGGCAGGCCGAGCAGGCCCGACTCGGAGAGCAGGGTGAAGACCTCGCGCGGGAAGCGCCCGGCGTCCTCCTCCTCGGCCGCCTTGGGCGCGATCTCACGCCGGGCGATCTCGCGGACCAGCGTGAGCAGGTCCCTCGCCTCGTCCGTCGGCAGTTGACGCTCCACCGGCTGCGGGTCGCGGTCGGACATGACGTCGGTCTCCTCCCTGTCGGGCGCGGCGGTCACGGCCCGTGGGATAGGAGCGGCGCCGCCTGTCGATCGAGTGCGGCCGAGGTCGGCGTTCCGGGTCTCGGAAGCTGCTGACCTGCGGCTGCGCAGTGAGTATGCCCGATCGGGGACCTCCCGTCACCAGTTAACGACCGCTTACTTCAGGAATGCCAGGACAACATTCGAAACCAGCGAAATTGGTCCGAACCATTGACCCGACTGGTCTAGTCCTCCTAAGGTTCATGACCAACGCTTTACCGCGTTCATGCCAATCGGCGCGCGTTCCCCTCTCCCCCAGGAGGAGACACCCGATGCACACCACTCACCGCTCCCGTTTCCGGGCGCTGCTCTCCGCGGCCTGTTGCGCCGTCCTCGGCGCCGGGCTGCTGGCCGGCGCGGGCACGGCGTCCGCAGCGGCCCCGTCCGCCCCGTCCGCTCCCCAGGTGCAGGCCGGCTCCAAGGTCGTCGGCTACTTCACGGAATGGGGTACCTACGACCGCAAGTACCTGGTCAAGAACGTCGAGACCTCCGGCTCCGCCGCGAAGCTCACCCACATCAACTACGCCTTCGGCAACGTCACCGGCGGCAAGTGCGCGATGGGCGACTCGTACGCGGCGACCGACCGGACCTACACCGCAGCCGAGTCCGTGGACGGCGTCGCGGACACCTGGGACCAGCCGCTGCGCGGCAACTTCAACCAGTTGCTGAAGCTCAAGAAGAAGCACCCGAACCTCAAGATCCTCTGGTCCTTCGGCGGCTGGACCTGGTCCAGCGGCTTCGGCGAGGCCGCCAAGAACCCCACCGCCTTCGCCCAGTCCTGCTACGACCTGGTGAAGAACTCCAAGTGGGCGGGTGTCTTCGACGGCATCGACATCGACTGGGAGTACCCGAACGCCTGCGGCAACACCTGCGACACCAGCGGCCGGGCCGCGTTCAAGAACGTGATGGCGGCCCTGCGCTCGAAGTTCGGGAGCAGCTCGCTGGTCACGGCCGCGATCACCGCCGACGCCACCAGCGGCGGCAAGATCGACGCGGCGGACTACGCGGGCGCGGCGCAGTACGTCGACTGGTACAACCCGATGACGTACGACTACTTCGGCGCCTGGGCCTCGACCGGCCCGACGGCACCGCACTCACCGCTGAACTCCTACTCGGGCATCCCGACGGCGAACTACTACACCTCGGCGACCATCGCCAAGCTCAGGGGCCTCGGCATCCCGGCGGCCAAGCTGCTGCTCGGCATCGGCTTCTACGGCCGCGGCTGGACCGGCGTCACCCAGGCGGCGCCCGGCGGCACGGCGACCGGCCCGGCGGCGGGGACGTACGAGCAGGGCATCGACGACTACAAGGTGCTCAAGACCAAGTGCCCGGCGACCGGCACGGTGGGCGGCACGGCGTACGCCAAGTGCGGCAGCGACTGGTGGAGTTACGACACCCCGGCGACCATCGCGACCAAGATGACCTACAAGAACCAGCAGGGCCTGGGCGGCACCTTCTTCTGGGAGCTGAGCGGCGACACCACGGGCGGTGAGCTGATCAAGGCCATCAACTAGCCCCCTCCACGGGGGACTTGGGGCGGGGGGACCACGAGCCCTCCGCCCCTTCCGCGTCAGGCGTCCCGGCGGGCCGGGGCCGGGGCGCGGTAGGACGGGTCCAGTTCCTCGATGGCGCGCAGGGTGCCGCCGAGCGTCTTGACCAGCAGCTCGCACAGGGTCTCGCGGGAGAGCACGGGCCGGTCGATCCAGTCGAGGGTGGCGCCCTCCACGCTGCACAGCCAGGCGAGCAGGCCGGTCCTGGCGAGCGGGGCGATGTCGGTACGGCCGTAGGCGCCCTCCGCGATGGTCGCGACGATCGCCTCGCGCACCCCGTCCCGGATGGCGTGCACCTCGGTGTCGAAGCCGACACCGCCGCTGACGATCGTGCGGTACGCGGCCTGGTGGTGCTCGGCGTAGCGCAGATAGCTGTCGATGGTGCGGTGGACGCGGTCCGCCTGGGGAAGCTCCAGGCCGCTCGCGGCATAGGTGACCAGGTCGGCGACGGAGTCCTGGATGATCGCCAGGTAGTAGCCGCGCTTGGACTGGAAGTAGTAGTAGATCAGCCCTTTGGCGACATGCGCCTGCCTGGCGATGTCGTCCATGGAGAGCGCGTCGTACGAGGTGTCGGCGAACAACTTCCGCCCGATGGCGATGAGTTCAGCACGACGAGCCACGGAACGCTCGGTGCCGCGCGCCCGGGGACGGGCGGCGGCACGCTGTTGACTGATATTCAAATTCGACCCTGGTCTCAACGGGCTGCGGGACATCCGCAGTATGTCAGGTCGGGTCGTGGGTCAGGTCACAGCAGACCGAGTTGGGTGACCAACATGGCGATGACCACGACAAGGGTCCAGCCCATGACGTGTTCCAGAACCTTCGGACCGTCGTCCTTGGGGCCGCCGGTACGGGCGCGGGCGGCGGTGGCGGAGTGCGTGGTCATGACGTCCACCATGCCACCGATTGCGGCTTTTGCGGTGGAGAGCTTGGTCACAGGTCAGCGGCCCCCGGGACGCCCGGAGGCCGCCGTCGCACCTGGTCAACGCACGCCGACCGCCTCGAGCGCCTTGAGCTGGGCCGGGGCCGGGGAGGCCGGGAAGTACAGGTAGCAGACGCCCCCGGTGCCGGAGACGACCTTGCCGCTGGCGTTGTACCGCTTGGTCCGCAGCCAGATGTTCTCGAACTCCCGCCGCTGGTAGACCCGCCGGACCGCGTCGTCGGTGGCCGAGAACGGGTCGTTGGCGATCACGTCGCCGTCCGCGGTGAAGCCGATCACGGTCATCAGGTGCCCGGAGGTGCCGTAGCCGGCACCCGTCAGCTCCGACGCGAGGAACGACTGTGACGTTATGGCCGGGATGCCGGCCGCGATCAGGGTCTCCAGGTCGGTGAGCGAGGCCAGTCGCGTTATCACGCCCTGGAGGTCCGGGTACGTCGACGCGTAGGCGGCGTTGAACGGCCAGTTGCCGCAGCCTCCGTACTGGTAGTCGTAGGTGTAGCGGGCCGCGTAGCAGACCTGGGGGTCGGTGTACGACGGGTCGACCCAGGCCAGCTGCGCGGCGGTCGGCCGGCCGCCCCAGTACTCGACGATCATCTGCGAGGAGGTGGGGCTGCACCAGGCCTCGCCGCCGTTGTCGTACTCGGGGTACTGGCCCTTGTGGATCTCCTGGGAGTAGCGCGGGACCTTGAGCTCCTGGGCCAGGCCCGGGGTGGAGGCGGGGACGGTGAAGCGGTCCGGGATGTCGGAGGCCATGGCGCCGAGCCGCCAGACGGTCGGGGTGAGCTTGGTGCCCGGCTTGCGGTAGAGGGTCAGGCGCAGCTGGTACGAGGTGAGGCGCAGGCCCGTGGTGGCGTCGTCGATCGAGAAGGTGTCGGTCCAGATGGTGCTCTTGCTGTCCGTCTGGCCGTCCACCGAGGTCCGCTTGATGTCCTGGTCGCCGGCCGCCCAGCGGCCCATCACGTACCAGGGGGTGTCGGTGCCGTCCGAGTAGGTGCCGTGCAGCTCGACCTTGATCCAGGTGCCGGCCGGGGTGTCCGCGTTCCAGGAGGCGATGGTCTCGGTGGCGGGGACGGCCGGCTGGTGCACCGGGCCGGTCCAGGTGGCGTACTCCCAGCTGGCGGTGGTGCCGGTGTGGGGGTCGGTGTAGGAGGTGGTGCCGGCCGGGGTGCCGATCACCACGCCGGGCCGGTCCCCGGCGACGGCGCCGACGCCCTTGGCGGTGCCGGTCTTCCAGTCGCTGTAGGTCGTCCAGGAGCGGTAGTCGACCGGGCGGGTCCCGTCCCGGCCGTGGCCGGGACGCCCGTGACCGGGACGGCCGTTCCCGGCCCTGCGGGTCTCGGTCCGGGCGGTCGCGTCGGCGTCGGTCTCCGGCGCGGCGACCGCGGGCACCGCGGGCACCACGCCCTGCGCGACGGTCGCCGCCGCGACGGAGGCGGCGGCTGCCAGAACGGTTCTGCGGGACGGCTGTTCGGCTCTGCTCATGGGCGGAGGACCCCCAGGTGTGCGCGTCACGGCTGATCCGGAGCAAGAGGCTGTGGGGCAACTATGGAGCAGGCGCCATGCCCCTGCCAGCACTTCCGCTCATGCCACGCCCACCAATATTGGTCTCGTCCACCGAAAGGGCCCCGGCGCGGTCGCCGGGGCCCTTTCCACGGTCCTCGTCGGCTCAGATGAGGTCCATGGCGGCGACCTCGTCGGGGCGGCCGTAGCTGACCGGGCCCTGGAAGCGGCGGCGGGCGGTGGCGAACCACCAGACCGTGGCCACGACCAGGACGGCGGCCAGCGCGATCGGCGCGTAGTTGAAGGAGTCGACGGTGATCGGCGAGGCCTGCGGCAGCATGAACAGGACACTGCTGAGCAGGATCCAGGTCACCGCCAGCCAGCCGACCGGCCTGCTCCAGCGGCCCAGGTTCCACGGCCCGGGCTGGAAGTCGTCGCCCAGCCGCAACCGCAGGAACACCGGCACGGCGTAGGCGAGGAACAGGCCGACGACGTTGACGCTGACGATCGCGGTGAACGCCGTGTGCGACCACCAGCCCGGCACCACCAGGGCGACCGAGCAGGCCACCGCGAGCCAGACGGCCTTGACGGGGGTCCGGGTGCGGGGCGAGACCGAGTGCCACAGCCGGGAGCCGGGCATGGCACCGTCCCGGGAGAAGGCGAAGATCTGCCGGGTGTTGCTGGTGAGGTTGGCGAGACCGCAGAAGAGCATGGCGCCGATGACGACGAGCAGCATCGCCTTGGCCCAGCCCATGCCGAGCCCGTCGATGAGGATCTGGACGGGCGGCGCGGAGGAGCTCGCCACCTTGGTGTAGTCGCCGATGCTGTACACCAGCGCGAGCATCAGGACGAGACCGGTGATCGCCGAATAGCCGATGGACCGGATGATCCCTCTGGGGGCGTTGACGGTCGCCTGGACGGTTTCCTCGGACATGTGGAAGCTGCCGTCGAAGCCGGTGAAGGTCCAGCTGGTGACCAGGAGCCCGAGCAGGCCGCCGTAAAGACCGTTGGTGAAGCCGGTGTTGTTCACGAAATGCGTCACGAAGGACGCGGACCGGTGGTGGTCCGGCATCACGATCAGTGTGCTCACGATCACCACGAGTCCGATCAGCAGCCACCAGACGGAAATCCGGTTCAGTACGGCGACGAGCTGCACGGTGTAGGTGTTGGCGAGTCCCTGGACGACGATGATCAGGGCCGTGATCAGGACCGTCTGGTGGGTGGTCGGCGTGTACGAGGGCCACTGCAGGGCGACGAAGGCCTGGATGAAGGTGGCGGCCGCGTAGCCGGTGGCCGCGGTGCCGCCGATCTGGCCCACGAAGTTCAGCCAGCCCGTGTACCAGGACCAGGCGCCCTTGTGCCGTTTGGCGAGTTTACCGGCGGAGAAATACAGGGCGCCGCTCGTCGGATAGGCGGAGGCGACTTCCGCCATGGCGGCGCCGATGCACAGCACCATCAGGCAGACGCCGATCCAGCCGAACACGAGAATGCGGGGACCGCCCGCGTTCATACCGAATCCGAAGGAGGAGAAAATACCGGAGAGGATATTGATGATGGTGAAGGAGATGGCGAAATTGTCGAAGGCCTGGAATCGGCGGGTGAGTTTCCGCGGATAACCCATCGCGTGCAGGGTCGCGTCGTCGTCGAGCGTGACGGGGTCCGCTGTGCGTTCTGACACGTGCCGGCCTTTCTCTGGGACTCTAGGAAGGGATGGGCAGGCCGCAGGCGCGGCGGGCCCGGGAGAGCTGGTCGGCCGGTTCGCCGAAGACACTCCAGGGCATGCGTGAGGCGTACGGCCCCATGGCCGTGAAGACCGCCCGGGCCTCGAACTCGCACCGGGCCATGACCAGCGCGTGCGCGAGGTAGGCCAGGTCGAGCACCGGGGTGAAGCGGTATCCGGGCACCGTGGGCAGCCAGTTGTGGTAGCTCGACAGGGCGGTGCTGCGCCACTGGGGCTGTTCCCAGACCCGCTCGGCGAGCAGCTGGGTGGGGTTGTGGCTCTCCACCAGCGCGACCAGCGGCAGCAGCCGCAGCGCCGAGCCGGCGGGGGCCCGCTGGGCGAGGAAGGCGGCGACGTCCCAGGCCGCGTTGACCGAGCCGCCGTACCGGGTGAAGAAGAAGGACAGGAAGCGGTGGTGGGCCTCGCGGTGCCAGGGGTCGAGGGCGAGGGTGTGCGCGAACAGCCGCCAGGGGCCGGGCGGGGAGGTCAGCAGGCCGCCGGGGGCGGGGTCGTGCGGGCGGTGCAGGCGGGCCATGGCCAGCTTGGCGGCCCAGGGCGTGGGGTCGGCGGGGTTCATGGCGCTGGCCCGGTCGCAGGCGGCGAGGGCGATCCGCTCCAGCGCCTCGGCGCGCTCGTCACGGGCGTCGGCCGCCCGGATCGCCCGCTGCACGGCCACCCGGGCCCACATCAGCGTGGACTCGGCACCCGGTTCCTCGGCCAGCCACCGTTCCACCAGGTCGGTGCCGGCCGCCTCGGAGGCGAGGACCAGGGAGCGGTGGGCCCGCAGGGGGAAGTCGGCACGCGTCTCGGCCAGCGCCTCACGGGCAGTCAGATATCTTCCGGCGCGCACGTCCACGCATACGCTCGCGAGCACACGGTCGTCGGCCGCCGGATGCCATACGTACTGCCCTTCGAATAACTCCGCGGCCATCTTCCCCTGCCCGTCCCCGTTCGACGCGTGCACGCTGAAGGCACCCTACTCAGGGCCGGGCGCACCGGAAACACGCGAGGTCGACATATCGGTCAGCCGGACGGAAATATCAATGCGCACGGCAAAGAACGGCCAGAAATTAGTTCAAGCCGCGACTTCCCGGGGCCGCAGACGCCCGCTATGCGCCGCACTACTAGAATGTTTCCGGAAAACACCCCACACCGCAGCACACCTGGGAACGGCCATTCACCACCTCGCCTCCGCACTCCGGGCCCTGCCGCCCTCCTGCGGCCCGGTCCGCCTCGTCGGCGTCGACGGGCACGCCGGATCCGGAAAGACCACGTTCGCCGGGCAGTTGGCCACCGCCCTGGGCGGGGCGCCGGTGCTGCACCTCGACGACATCGCCAGCCACGAGGAGCTGTTCGCCTGGACCGGCCGCCTGCTGGCCCAGGTGATCGAGCCGCTCGGCCGCGGCGGGACGGCGCACTACTCCCCCTACGACTGGCGCACCCGCCGTTTCGGCCCGCCCCGCGTGCTGCCGTCGGCCCCGGTGATCCTCGTGGAGGGCGTCGGCGCCGGCCGCCGGGCACTGCGCCCCTTCCTGGCGCGACTGCTGTGGATGGAGTTGCCGCACGAGGAGTCCTGGACGCGGGGCAGGACGCGGGACGGCGCGGAACAGCGGGACTTCTGGGTCGAGTGGGTCAGGGCGGAACGCGAACACTTTTCCGAGGACCCCTCAAGGCCGTACGCCGACCTTCTGGTGACACAGTCGCAGAAGGGATATCTGATGCTGCCGGGGCCGGTGAAGACAGTTGGACCGGACCAGGATGTCACCCACCGTGACGGGCCGTCCGCTGTGTGCTGAACTTGTGAAGACGTGCCTCCAAGAAGTTGCCCGAGTACCTCAACTCCGCTTGACCCGGGGGCCGTACAGGACTTACGTTCTGAATGAGCGGCCATCGAAGCCGCCCTGCAGACGCGAAGCCCCCGGTTGTTCCCCCGTGATCGGGGGCTTCGTTCTGCCCTTTACCCCTTTTGTGTGCGCCGCGTGCGCCCTTCCGCTCACCCTCGGTCACCGAGCCGTGTGCGCCCTTTCTGCCCCCACCTCGCCAAACGGCCTGTGCGGCACCCTTCGGCGGGCGGTGGAACCGCAGGTACGATGCCCTCGGTGCGACCTTCGAACGGCTGCTTCGCGCACCTGCAACTCCGGTCCGCGGCACAGCGGTTCGACCAACGGCGGCCATCGGGGGGAGCCCGGGGGCCAACCACGGGGGCACGGTTTGTGGGGGACGTGATGGATTTCGGCACGCAGGGCCCCGAGGCCCCGGCCGACCTCGCCTGGCTACGAGGCGTGGACGCCTACACGATGGGCGCCTATCCGCAGGCGGAGGAGGAGTTCCGCACCGCGGTGCGGATGGATCCCGGGATGGCCGACGGCTGGCTCGGGCTGCACGCGCTGCGCGTGGACACGACGACCGCGCTGCTGCGGATGTTCCGGCACCGGGACCGCTTCGGCGAACAGCGCGGCCGGCATCGCCGCACGCTGAACTCCTGGTACTGGCTGGGCTGGTGGGTGCAGCCGGTGCTGGAGAGCCCGCGCGACCTCCTCCTCGCCCACGCCTCGCACTGGCTGGACGGCCGGCACGTCCCGGAGCTCGACCGGGCCCTCGCCGGGCTCCCGCCGGTGGACGCCGACCCCCAGGTCCGCTTCCTGCACGCCTGCCGGGCCTACCTGGTCAAGGACTGGGAGCAGCTGGTACGGCACACCGACCCGCTCCTCGACGACCCCATGCTCGGCATCGAGGCGGGCCTGTTCGGCGGCATGGCCCGGGTCCGCCTCGAAATGTACGGCCAGGCCGAACCGCTGCTCTCCGCGGCGCTGATGCGCTGCCGCAGCGAACAGCCGCAGCGCAAGGAGCTGCGCTACTGGCTGGCGCGGGCGCACGAGGGCACCGGCCGCAGCGCCGCCGCGCTCCCCCTCTACCGGGCCGTGCACCGCGTCGACCCCGCCTTCATGGACACCTCCGCACGGCTGGCCGCGATAGCCGAGGGCGACGGGTACGACGACACGGCCGACTTCGCGGCGATCACCCTCACCGGCGCCGGGCAGGACGTCGTGGACGGGCCCGACCTGCTCGACCCGCTCTTCGGCACCGAGGGCCGGGACCTGCGGTTCGGGGAACCGGAGCCGCCGGCCGGGGCTATGCCGTCGGTGATCGACCCGGCGGTGCGCGAGAAGGTCGTGCCGTCGCCTCCGCTGCCGGCCGGGCCGACCGACCCCGCGTTACTCGAGGAGGCGCTCGCGGAGTTGGAGCGCATGGTCGGCCTCGAACCCGTGAAACGACAGGTCAAGGCGCTGTCCGCGCAGTTGAACATGGCCCGCCTGCGGGCCGGGCAGGGGCTGCCGGTGCAGCCGCCGAAACGCCACTTCGTCTTCTCCGGGCCGTCGGGCACCGGGAAGACCACCGTCGCCCGCATCCTCGGCCGGGTCTTCTACGCACTGGGCCTGCTCGGCGGGGACCACCTCGTGGAGGCACAGCGGGCCGACCTGGTCGGCGAGTACCTGGGCCAGACCGCCGTGAAGGCGAACGAACTCATCGACTCCGCGATCGGCGGGGTGCTCTTCGTCGACGAGGCCTACTCGCTCTCCAACTCCGGCTACGGCAAGGGGGACGCGTACGGAGACGAGGCGCTCCAGGTGCTGCTGAAGCGGGCCGAGGACAACCGGGACCACCTGGTGGTGATCCTGGCCGGCTATCCCGAGGGCATGGACCGCCTGCTGGCCGCCAACCCGGGGCTGTCCTCCCGCTTCACGACCCGCGTGGACTTTCCCTCCTACCGCCCCCTCGAACTGACCTCGATCGGCGAGGTGCTGGCCGCCGAGAACGGGGACGCGTGGGACGAGGAGGCACTGGATGAGCTCCGGTCGATCGCCGGTCACGTGGTGGACCAGGGCTGGATCGACGAGCTGGGCAACGGGCGGTTCCTGCGGACGCTGTACGAGAAGAGCTGCGCCTACCGGGATCTGCGGTTGTCCTCGTATCCGGGAGTGCTGTCGCGGAGCGACCTGGCGACGTTGCGGCTGCCGGACCTGATGCAGGCGTACGGAGAGGTGCTGTCGGGGAGGGGGCCACAGGATCCGGCGGCCGGGATGTAGGTGCCGCTGCGCCCACCCGTGCCGCCCTGCGGCACGCCTGCCCGCAGCTATGACGTGCCCCGTAAGGGGCGCGGGGAACTGCGCGACCAGCCCCCACGCGCCCGCAGGCGGACTACGACATCACCCGGCCATGACCTCCTCCGGCTCCCCGCTCCCCCGCGGCTCCGGCGCCCGCGGCACCGTCGGCTGTTCCCGGTGCGCCGGATCGCGGACCTCGCCGACGAGCAGCTCCAGGACGTCCTCCAGCGCCGCCAGCCCCAGCACCCGGCCGTTCGCGTCGGCCACCTGGGCAAGGTGGGTCGCCGCCCGCCGCATCACGGTCAGCGCGTCGTCGAGCGGCAGCTCGGCCCGTAGCGTCGTCATCGGACGCCATATCTGCTGCGGCACCGCGCGGTCGGAGTCCTCCAGGTCCAGGACGTCCTTCACATGGACGTAGCCCATGAAGGCGCCGGACTCGGCCGCGACCGGGAAGCGCGAGTAGCCGGTGCGGGCGGTGAGTTCGACGATCTGGCCCGGGGTGACCGACGGCGGGACCGTGATCAGGGACTCACGGCGCAGCAGCACGTCCGTCACCGGGCGGGAGCCCAGTTCCAGCGCGTCCTCCAAGCGCTCCCGCTCCTCGGGGTCGAGGAGCCCCGCCTGGCCGGAGTCCTCCAGGAGCCGGTTGAGCTGCTCGCTGGTGACGACGGCCTCGACCTCGTCCTTCGGTTCGACCCGGAACAGCTTGAGGATGCCCTGGGCGCAGGCGCCGAGCGCGACGGTGATCGGCCGGCACACGCGGGCGAAGGCGACCAGGCCGGGGCTCAGCCACAGCGCGGCCTTCTCCGGCGCCGCCATCGCGAGGTTCTTCGGCACCATCTCGCCGATGACCAGGTGGAAGAAGACGACCGCGGCGAGCGCGATCACGTAGCCCAGCGGGTGGATCATGCCGTCGGGCAGGTGGACCGCCTCGAACAGCGGCTCCAGCAGGTGGGCCACCGTCGGTTCGGCCACCGCGCCCAGGGTCAGCGAGCAGACGGTGATGCCGAACTGGGCCGCGGCCATCATCTGCGGGAGGCGCTCCAGGCCGTGGAGGACCTGGCGGGCCCGGGCCGTGCCGAGCGGTTCGATCTGGCTGCGGCGGACGGAGACGAGGGCGAACTCGGCGCCCACGAAGAAGCCGTTGGCCAGGACCAGCAGTGCGGCGAAGACCAGTTGGAGGACGCTCATCGGGCGGCCTCCGCGACGGCGGGGGCGGTGCGGACCAGGCGGACCCGTTCCGCCCGGTAGTGGCCGACCCTGCGGACCGACAGCCGCCAGCCGGGCAGCTCCGCCCGGTCGCCCGGCGCCGGGATGCGGCCGAGCAGGTCGGCGACCAGGCCGGCGACCGTCTCGTACGGGCCCTCGGGCACGTCGAGGCCTATCCGCTGGAGGATGTCGACCCGGACGCTGCCGTCGACGTCCCAGGCGGGCTTCCCGTCCTGGGCGGGGGCGGCGGCGAGTTCCGGGGCGTCCGGGCTGTCGTGCTCGTCGCGGACCTCGCCGACGAGCTCCTCGACGATGTCCTCCAGGGTGACCACGCCGGCCGTGCCGCCGTACTCGTCGACGACGACCGCGATGGGCTGCTCGGAGCGCAGCCGGGCGAGGAGCGGCTGGACCGGGAGGGTCTCGGGGACCAGCAGGGCCTTGCGGGCGATGCGGCCGACCGGGGTGCGCAGCCGGTCGTGGACCGAGACGGCCAGCGCGTCCTTGAGGTGGGCCATGCCGACGATCTCGTCGATCTTCTCCCGGTAGACCGGGAAGCGGGACAGTCCGGTGGCCCGGGTGAGGTTGACGACGTCCTCGGCGGTCGCCGTGTCCTGGAGCGCGCTGACCTTCACCCGGGGGGTCATGACGTGCTGGGCGGTCAGCTCGCCCAGGGACAGGGTGCGGACGAACAGGTCGGCCGTGTCCTGTTCCAGCGCGCCGGCCTGGGCGGAGTGCCGGGCCAGGGAGACCAGTTCGCCGGGGGTACGGGCGGAGGCCAGCTCCTCGGCGGGTTCGACGCCGAGGGCGCGGACCAGCCGGTTGGCGACCGTGTTCAGCGCGGCGATGACCGGGCGGAACAGGCGGGAGAAGCGGGCCTGCGGGCCGGCGACGACGCGCGCGACCTGGAGGGGCTTGGAGACCGCCCAGTTCTTGGGCACGAGTTCGCCGATCACCATCTGGATCGCCGAGGCGAGCAGCATGCCGACCACGACGGCGATGCCGGAGACGGCGCCGTCGGGGAGGCCGGTCGCGGTGAGCGGGCCGCGCAGCAGCTCGGCCAGTGCCGGTTCGGCGAGCATGCCGACGACCAGGGAGGTGATGGTGATGCCGAGCTGGGTGCCGGAGAGCTGGAAGGAGAGCTCCTTCAGCGATGCGACGACCGTACGGGCGCGCTTGTCGCCGTCGGCAGCGGCCTTCTCGGCCTCGGGCCGCTCCACGGTCACCAGACCGAACTCGGCGGCGACGAAGAAGCCGTTGGCGAGGATGAGCAGGAACGCGGCTGCCAGGAGCAGCAGGGGGGTGGTCATGATGCCGCCGCCTCCGAAGCCTCGCGGACTGCGGTAAGGCGGTCCGCGGTATGTCGGGAGGGGGCGGCGCAGGTACTACAGGACGATCCGTCCATCGCCGGAGAGGGTCACTCCTCGGGTAGCAGGAACCCCTGTGCGCCGGGCGCGCGACAGGGGCGGAGGCGGGACGTGAAAAGCCTCCGCCAACAGATTAATCAAGACAGGGGCCGCTGCGGCAGGGGCGACGGCCCGGAGACGGCCCCGAAGTTGCGTGATTTCAGCCCTGATGCTGTTCGGGGTCGTGGCTCGTGTGGGCCTCGGCGAGGGCGCGCAGGGCCTTGGCGTCGGCGATGGCGTGCTGCTTGGCGATGCCCGGCTGGATGCCGAGGGCGGGCAGGCTGGTGCCGTCGCTGAGGTTGAGGAACACCCACGGGTCACCCGGGCGGAGGTTCACCTGGAGGATCTCCGCCCATTCCAGGCGCCGTTTGCTGGCGATGTTCACGACGGTGACCCCGGACTCGTCGGCGACCACCTTCACCCGGGCCAGCTGGGCCAGCACCCAGAAGATCAGCGCGCCGGTGACGACGAAGCTGAGCTTCTCCCCCGGGCCGAGCTGTTCGAGGAGCAGGGCGACCCCGGATATGGTGACGAAGATCGCGACGCCTGCGGTGAGCAGGATCACGCGGGTGAGGCCCGGCCGGAAGGTGACGGGCAGCGAAGGAAGCTCGGACATCTCGCGCGGGACCTCAGAGACGGCAGGCGTGGATGGCCGTGGTCAGGATGGCGCGGGCGCCGATGTCGTACAGGTCGTCCATGATCCGCTGGGCGTCCTTGGTGGGGACCATGGCGCGGACGGCGACCCAGCCCTCGTTGTGCAGCGGGGAGACGGTCGGCGACTCCAGGCCGGGGGTGAGGGCGACGGCCTTCTCCAGCTGCTCGACGCGGCAGTCGTAGTCCATCATCACGTAGGTCCGGGCGACCAGGACGCCCTGGAGGCGGCGCAGGAACTGCTGGACCTTGGGCTCCTCGGCGTCGGCGCCGGTGCGCCGGACGACGATCGCCTCGGACTTCATGATCGGCTCGCCGAAGACCTCCAGGCCGGCGTTGCGCAGGCTGGTGCCGGTCTCGACGACGTCGGCGATGACCTCGGCGACGCCCAGCTCGATGGCGGTCTCCACGGCGCCGTCCAGGTGGACGACGGAGGCGTCGACGCCGCCGTCGGCGAGGTGCTTGGCGACGATCCCCTCGTAGGAGGTGGCGACCGTCTTGCCCTTCAGGTCCGCCAGGCCGGTCGCCTCGCCGGGCTTGGAGGCGAAGCGGAAGGTGGAGCGGGCGAAGCCGAGCGGCAGGATCTCCTCGGCGTTGGCGCCGGAGTCGACGAGCAGGTCACGTCCGGTGATGCCGATGTCGAGGCGGCCGGAGGAGACGTAGATCGCGATGTCGCGGGGGCGGAGGTAGAAGAACTCGACGTCGTTGACCGGGTCGACGATGCGGAGTTCCTTGGACTCCCGCCGCTGCCGGTAGCCGGCCTCATGCAGCATGTCCGCCGCAGGGCCGGAGAGGGAACCCTTGTTGGGGACGGCGATGCGCAGCATGAGGTCGGCTTCCTTCGCTTCGAAAGGGGTTCGAAAAGGGGGGGTGTCTGAAAGGGGTTCTTACAGGTGGGCGTAGACGTCGTCCAGCGAGATGCCGCGGGCGACCATCATCACCTGGACGTGGTAGAGCAGCTGCGAGATCTCCTCGGCGGCCGCTTCCTTGCCCTCGTACTCGGCGGCCATCCAGACCTCGGCGGCCTCCTCGACGACCTTCTTGCCGATGGCATGGACCCCCTTGCCGACCAGTTCGGCGGTGCGGGAGGTGGCGGGGTCGCCGTGGGCGGCCTTGTGCTGGAGCTCGGTGAAGAGCTCCTCGAAAGTCTTGTTGGACATGGTGAGCGCCAGACTACGCCAATTGCCGCGTCGCTCAGTGCCAGGGTTCAGATACTGAGCGGAGGGTGGCGGCCGTGGCGACCGCCGCCGTCACCGCCTCGTGGCCCTTGTCCTCGTTGGAGCCGGCGAGGCCCGCCCGGTCCAGGGCCGACTCCTCGTCGTCGCAGGTGAGCACGCCGAAGCCGACCGGGACGCCGGTCTCCACGGAGACCTGGATGAGGCCCTGGGTGACGCCCTGGCACACGTACTCGAAGTGCGGGGTGCCGCCGCGGATGACGACACCGAGGGCGACGATCGCGTCGTAGCCGCGTCCGGCGAGGACCTTGGCGGTGACCGGGAGCTCCCAGCTGCCGGGGACCCGGAGCAGGGTCGGCTCGTCGATCCCCAGGTCGCGCAGGGCGCGCAGGGCGCCGTCCACCAGTCCGTCCATCACCTTCTCGTGCCACTGGGACGCGATGACGGCGACCCGCAGGTCGCTGACATTGCGTACGGACAGTTCAGGTGCACCCTTGCCGCTCACGTCTCTCCTCAGTGCTGTTTCTCTACCGGTGGCCGCAGGTGGCCACGGTCTCCTACTGGTTGGCGCAGGTGGACATCGCGGGGGGCGTGTCCAGCCAGGGCAGGTCGTGGCCCATCCGGTCCCGCTTGGTGCGCAGGTAGCGGAGGTTGTGTTCGCCCGCCTGTACGGGCATCGGCTCGCGCCCGCTGATCTTGAGCCCGTGGTTCAGCAGCGCGTCGCTCTTGTCCGGGTTGTTGGTCATCAGCCGGACGCTGCGCACCCCGAGGTCGGTCAGGATCTGGGCGCCGGCGCCGTAGTCGCGGGCGTCGGCGGGCAGGCCGAGTTCGAGGTTGGCGTCGAGGGTGTCGCGGCCGCGCTCCTGGAGTTCGTACGCGCGCAGCTTGGACAGCAGCCCGATGCCCCGCCCCTCGTGGCCGCGCAGGTAGACGACGATGCCCCGGCCCTCGTCCTGGATGCGGTCCAGGGCGGCGTCGAGCTGGGGGCCGCAGTCGCAGCGGGCGGAGCCGAAGACGTCCCCGGTGAGGCACTCGGAGTGGACCCGGACCAGGACGTCCTCGCCGTCGCCGATGTCGCCGTGGACGAGGGCGACGTGCTCGACGCCGTCGGTGGTGGAGCGGTACCCGAACGCGGTGAAGGTGCCGTGCTTGGTGGGCAGGTTGACCTCGGCCTCGCGGCGGACGGTCGGCTCGGCGGCACGCCGGAAGGTGACCAGGTCCGCGATGGAGATGATCGTCAGGCCGTGCTTGCGGGCGAACGGGATCAGCTCCGGGAGGCGGAGCATCCGGCCGTCCTCACCGGCGATCTCGACGATGGCGCCGGCCGGGCGCAGACCCGCGAGGCGGGCCAGGTCGACGGCGGCCTCGGTGTGGCCGTCGCGGACCAGGACACCGCCGGGCCGGGCGCGCAGCGGGAAGACATGGCCGGGGCGGACCAGGTCCGTCGGCTCGGCCCGGCCGCTCGCCAGCAGCCGGAGCGTGGTGGCGCGGTCGGCGGCCGAGATGCCGGTGGTGACGCCGTGCGCGGCGGAGGCGTCCACGGAGACGGTGAACGCGGTCTTCATCGACTCGGTGTTGTCGCCGACCATCTGCGGCAGTTCGAGCCGGTCCAGTTCCTCGCCCTCCATGGGGGCGCAGATCAGGCCACGGCACTCGCTCATCATGAAGGCGACGATCTCGGGGGTGATCTTCTCGGCGGCGATGACGAGGTCGCCCTCGTTCTCGCGGTCCTCGTCGTCGACGACCACGATCGGCCGGCCGGCCGCGATGTCGGCGATGGCCTGCTCGACCGGGTCGAGCGTGAGGTCCTCGACGCCGTCGGTGCTGTACAGGATCGGTGCCGCGGTCATGCGGGTGCTCCTTCCAGAGCGGGCCGCGTGCCCTGGCGGGAGCGCAGCCACCAGTCGCGCAGGCCCCACAGGACGAGCGCGCCGTAGATGACGTAGACGAAGCCGGAGAAGGCGTAGCCGTTGGTGAAGTTGAGGGGGACGCCGACCACGTCGACCAGGAGCCAGGCGATCCAGAACTCGACCATGCCGCGGGCCTGGGCGTACATGGCGACGACGGTGCCGACGAAGATGTAGGCGTCCGGCCAGGGGTCCCAGGACAGGGACGGGTAGGCCTTGAAGAGCAGGGCGACGGCGACGGTGCCGGCGGCCGCGGCGGCGACCATCGCGCCGCGCTCCCGCCAGGTGGCGAAGCGCGGGACGATGTGGCCGTCGCCGGACTCGCCCTTGTTGCGGTTCCACTGCCACCAGCCGTACAGGGCGACCACCATGACGACGACCTGCTTGCCCGCACTGCCGGCGAGGTGGCCGTAGAAGGCGATGAACAGGACCAGGCCGGAGAGGAACTGCACCGGCCAGGTGAGCAGCGAGCGGCGCCAGCCGAGGGCGAGGGTGATCAGGCCGAGGATGTTGCCGATCATGTCGGACCAGATGATGTGCTGGCCGAGGAGGGTGAAGGCCTCGGAGTTCAGCCAGTTCACCGGCCCGCTCCCTGCGTGTTCGCGAGCAGGCGCTCCACGTACTTGGCGACGATGTCGACCTCGAGGTTGACCGGGTCGCCGGGCTGCTTGCGGCCGAGCGTGGTCAGGTCGAGGGTGGTGGGGATGAGGCTGACGGTGAAGTAGTCGGGGCCGGCCTCGACGACGGTGAGGCTGATGCCGTCGACCGTGATCGAGCCCTTCTCGACGACGTACCGCGCGAGGTCGGCCGGGAGCGAGACCTTGACGATCTCCCAGTTCTCGGAGGGCGTGCGCGCCAGCACCTGACCGGTGCCGTCGACATGGCCCTGCACGATGTGGCCGCCGAGGCGGGAGCCGACCGCGGTGGGCCGCTCGAGGTTGACGCGGGAGCCGACGTCCAGGGCACCGAGGGAGGAACGCTTGAGGGTCTCCGCCATGACGTCGGCGGTGAACTCGTCGCCCTCGTGCTCCACGACGGTCAGACAGACGCCGTTCACGGCGATGGAGTCGCCGTGCTGCGCGCCCTCGGTCACTACGGGGCCACGGAGCCGGAAACGGGAGGCGTCGCCGAGGTTCTCGACGGCGGTGACCTCACCCAGCTCTTCGACGATTCCGGTGAACACTTCCCGGGTCCTCCTGCCTCAATAGGGCACGGACTCCGGGGCCTGTCGACGGACGACAGAATGTACGGACAGGCACATCGGGGGCGACGCCGACAAGGCCCCGTCCGCGAGGGACGAGACCAGATACGGCGGCGCGCACACGTACATGCTCGCCCGCCGCGCACTGCCTCCCATCCGGACTTTAACCGTCGGTCCAGGAATTTCACCTGGTCAACCGGCCGCTGGAAGCGGACGGGTCGCGGACTGTAACCGCCGGTTCGGACTTTCACCGACCCCGGAGTGCGCTGCTTCTGGTACACCGCCAGTGTGCCACGCCTGATCGTGGTCCATACAGGGGAACCGTGTGGGGTGCCTCACAGCCCGCGCCGCTGGACTTCCCAGCCGGAGCTCCGTGTGCACAACTGACGCCCGGACCAGGACTCTTGACTTTGAGTCACACCTATTGACCCTACTGGTCTAGTCCTTTTAGGGTTCGAGCGGACCCGGTGGCGGTGACGACGGCCCTTGCCCGTCGCCGGGCCCGCCCAGCGCGGGCGTCAGCGGTCCGGTGCCGCGAAGAGTTCGTCCTGGGCGCGCTCGCGGGCGGTGAGCAGGGCGCCGCGCAGGACGGCCGCGCCGCCCAGGGTGCCGGCGCGCACCTCGGTGGCCAGCGGGGACATGCGGCGGAGCCGCTCCTCGACCCGGGTGGCGAGGGCCGCTCCGCCGGCGGGGCCGATCTCGCCGCCGAGGACGACGCAGCCGGGGTCCAGGATGGCGACGACGGCGGCCACGCCGACTGCGATGCGGTCGGCCAGGGCGTCGAGAAAACGGGCGGCGCGCTCCGCGGGAGGTGCCGGGTTCGGTCGAGGGTCGAGTGCAGCGCCGTCGTGGCTGGTCGCGCCCACGCGGTGGAGCCGCATATCGATACGGCCCGCGCCCCTTCGGGGCGCGATCGGGTCGCCGCCGACCGTCAGGCGGACCACCTCCTCGACCACACGGTCGGCCGACAGGCCCCCCGCCCCCACTCCGTACTCGCGCGCCAGTTCCACGATCGCCGCCGCTCCCACCAGTGAGTGGTAACCCCCGGAGCAGTCCGTCGCCGTGGGCAGGCCGGTCGTGCCCGGCACCGGCAGGAAGCCGATCTCGCCGGTGCCGCCGGACGCGCCCCGGCGCAGGGTGCCGTCCAGGACGACGGCGGCGCCGCAGCCGTCCGCCAGCCAGAGCAGGACGAAGGTGTCGCGGTCCCGGGCGGCGCCCTCCCGCTGCTCGGCGAGGGCGGCCAGATTGGTCTCGTTCTCGACACTGACCCGGGCCTGCGGGAAGCGTTCCTGGAGGGCGGCGACCAGCCGGCGGTGCCAGGTGGGCAGGCCGGCCGAGTCGCGGAGTTCGCCGGTGGCCGGATCGATGAGCCCGGGCGCCCCGATGCCCACGGTGTGCAGCTGCCCCCCGTCCCCTGACGCCCCCGCCTCCTTGGCCGCGCGCTCCACCAGCTCCACCGCCTGCTCGACGGCCGCCGTCTCCCCCTCCTCCGGGGCGACCGGCACCGACCCCTCCGCCAGCACCCGCCCCACCAGGTCGGAGACCAGCACGGAGACGCTGTCGGTGCGCACGTCGAGGGCGGCCAGATACGCGCGGTCGGCGACGATGCCGTACAGCCGGGCGTTCGGCCCCCGGCGCTGCTCGCCCGACTCGCCGACCACCGTGATCAGGCCGGACACGGTGAGCCGTTCGACGAGGTCGGCGACGGTCGGCCGGGACAGCCCGGTCAGCTGCTTCAACTGCCCTGCCGTCAGCGGGCCTTCCTGCTGGAGCAGGCTCAGCGCGAGCCGGTCGTTGATGGCCCGGGCGGTGCTCGGTGATGCGGGCATGACGGGCATCCTCCCAGATCCGTACCGGCCGGGACGGCCAGTTGACTCTCTATCTATCAGGCAGGGTCCCTGATAGTTTACGGCGGACAGCGGGGGAAGCGGGGCGGCACCCACCGGGGAGGGGCAGGACGATGAAAGACGTGGCTTACGGGCAGCACGGGGTGAAGCGCGCGCGGTACGCGGTCGCGGCCGTGTTCACCGTGCACGGTGCCGTCACCGGCTCGTTCGCGACCCGGGTGCCATGGGTCCAGGACCATGCCTCGCTCAGCGCCGGGCAGTTGGGCTTCGCGCTCGCGTTCACCGCGTTCGGCGCCTCGTGCTCGATGCCGCTGGCCGGCCGGATCAGCCACCGCTTCGGCAGCCGTACGGCGCTGCGCGGGCTGATCGCGATGTGGACGCTGTCGCTCATCCTGCCGTCGCTCGCCACGAACCTGTACCTGCTGTGCCTGGCGATGTTCGTGTACGGCGCGAGCGCCGGTATGGCGGACGTGGTGATGAACGCGCTCGGCGTGGAGATCGAGCGGCTGCTCGACAGGTCGATCATGTCGGGGCTGCACGGCATGTGGAGCGCGGGCACCCTGGTCGGCTCGGCGGCGGGCACCCTCGCCGCGCACCTGGGCACGGACGCGCGCGTGCACTTCGCCCTGGCGGCGGCCGTCCTCACCGCGCTCGGCGTCCTGGCGGCCGGCTTCGTCCTGGACGTGCGGGCCGGCGAGGACGAGGAGCCGCCGCCGCGGTTCACGCTGCCGCCCCGGTCGGCGCTGCTGATCGGCACGGTGGGCTTCTGCGCGGTGTTCGCGGAGGGGGCGAGCCTGGACTGGTCCGCGGTGTTCCTGCGGGACCGGATGGACAGTTCGGCCGGGCTCGCGGCGGCCACCACCACCGGGTTCATGCTGGCCATGGCGGTGGCTCGGATCGGCGGGGACGCGGTGGTGAACCGTTTCGGAGCGGTCCGTACCGTGCGCGCCGGGGGTGTGCTGGCCGCCTGCGGCGGGCTGCTGGTGGTCCTCGCCGGGCAGCCGGCGGTGGCGATGACCGGGTTCGCGCTGATGGGCCTCGGCATCGCGGTCGTCGTACCGCTGTGCTTCGCGGCGGCCGGACACGCCGGGCCGAACCCGAGTCAGGCGATCGCGGGCGTGGCGACGATCACCTACACTTCGGGCCTGATCGCGCCCAGCCTGATCGGGGGGATCGCCCAGGCGACCAGTCTGGTGGTGTCGTTCTGCGTGGTCACGGCGCTGGCACTGGGGCTGGTGGTGTTCGCGGGCGTGCTGCGCGCCGGGACCCGGGGGGTGCGCGCCGAGGTCAGTCCGCAGGCCGCAGCAGTTCCCGACCCACGGTCCTGAACGTCTCGCTCCAGGGCGCGGGACGCAGGGTGGCCGGGTCCAGCCGGACGAGGACCCGGGTGCCCTGCGCGTAGGTGGTCGCGCCGTCCGGCGAGCAGAAGCGGAAGCCGTAGGTCAGGCCGGTGGTGCCGAGCCGCTCCAGCCAGAGGTGGACGGCGTAGGTGCCCGACCTGGTGACCGGCGCCTGGTAGCTGATCAGCAGTTCCTTGACCACGTTGCAGGCGTCTCCGGCGGTGGCCCAGTCGCCGTCGAAGCGGACGCCGTGCTCCTGCCAGAACTCGGTCCAGGCACGCTCCACCAGCAGCGGGTAGCGGGCGTTGTGCAGCATCCCGAGCGCGTCGAGGTCGTCGAAGTGGACGCTGACCGGCAGCAGCCGGCCGTAGGAGAGGGCGGGGGCGGGCAGGGCTTCGGCGGTCACGGGTGGGGCTCCTGAGCACTGGACGAAGCGGTGGGGACACTCCATCCTAAGCGGACGCTCAGGAGCCCCGGCCGGAGAGGCACTGGTCAGCCCGCGATCGAGTCCAGCTGCTCGGCGGCCGGCCGCAGCGCCCAGAGGTCACCGCCGGGCGGTGTCTCCAGCCGCCGTACCGCCTTCTGGGCCGCCTTGTCGCCCGCGTCGGCCGCCGCGTGCACGACGTCGCTCGCCGCGTAGCGGTGGAACTCCAGCTCCGGGTACGGCCAGGCGGCCGCCCCGGTCGCGGCCGGCAGCAGGTAGTCCACCGCCTTGAACAGGCTCTGTCCGTCCGGCCCCCGGTAGCTCCAGAGGTTCACGCCGACGTGCCGGCCGATGGCCGCGAGCCGGGTGTAGGCGACCAGGTCGAAGGTCGAGTAGTGCCAGCTCCTGGTGCGGGCCAGTTCCTGCGGCTGGCTGCCGTCCCCCGAGATCTGCGGGTCGATCCGCTTCGTCCGCGCGTCCAGCACGGTCTGCCGGGCCAGCGCCTTGTCGCCGGTCGCGTAGGCGAGGGCGGCGAGCTGCATGTCGTAGAAGGTGCCGTGGTTGTTGGCGGCGGCCCCCTCCTCCTTGCCGAAGTAGCTGTTCTCCAGCCAGCCGAGGAAGTCCGTGTTCCAGCTCCGCATCCCCGCCCGGTCCCCGGCGCTCCAGCCGGGTGCCCCGGTGCCGAGGATCGCCAGGGCGTCGACCACGCTCGTGTACGACTGGGAGAAGTCGATGATCCCGATGGCCCGGCCGTCGTACTTGCACGGGATGAACTGGGCGTGGTTCAGGTTCGGGTTCATCCGGGTCGCCGGGTCGAGGAACCAGGTGCGCAGGATCTGCCCGGCCTTCTCGGCGTACTCCCGCTTGCCGGTGTAGTACCAGGCCAGGGAGAGGTCGTACGTCGAGTCGAAGACCTTCTCGACGTCCTGGCGGTCGGTGCCGCTGTCGACCTCGGGATTGCGCTGGCCGTCGCGCTGGACGTAGGGGCAGCCCCAGGGGTTGTCGGCGGTGGGGGTGGTGGTGGGCCACCAGTAGGGGGCCTGGCTGAGGTAGTCGTGGACGTCGCCGCCCGGGGCGGGCTTGGGCTTGTCGACGACCGTCCAGGGGCCCTGGTCCAGCCAGGTGTCGGCGCGGGTGGTCAGGTCGCGCAGCGCGCGCCGCAACTGCGGGTCGCCGTCGCGCAGTTCGGCCTTGGTGTGCTGGAGCCGGGCGCCGTCGAGGACGGCGGTGTCCGGGACCTTGGGCGCGGCGTGCGCGGAGGGGACGAGGACCGCCCCGAACGCCACCAGGGTCGTCAGCAGCACGGCCGCGCGGGATCTTCCACTCATCGAGTACTCCGATCAACCTGAAATCAGATATATGAACTCAGTTCATGAGTAGGACCGTGCGAGCGTAGAACCGCGAGGTAGCCGTGACAATGGTTCGGACCAGATTCACGTACAAGGAAAGCGAAGCCCACCATGGATCTCGGTGTGCGCTGGAAACTGCACGGCGACGGGCGCACGCCCGCGCCCGGAGCGGTGGTACGCCCCGACGAACGGCTCTCCTGGCCGCGCACGGTCGGGCTCGGCGCCCAGCACGTGGTGGCCATGTTCGGCGCCTCCTTCGTGGCACCCGTTCTGATGGGCCTGGACCCCAACCTCGCGATCATGATGTCCGGCGTCGCGACCGTGCTCTTCCTGCTGGCGACGCGCGGGCGGGTGCCCAGCTATCTGGGCTGTTCGCTGTCCTTCGTCGGAGTGGCCGCCGTCATCCGCGCCCAGGGCGGCACCAGCGCCACCGTGACCGGCGCGGTCTTCGTGGTCGGCGCGGCGCTGTTCCTGGTGGGGGTGGCGGTGCAGCGCTTCGGGGCGCGGATCATCCACGCCACGATGCCGCCGATCGTCACCGGCGCGGTGGTGATGCTGATCGGCTTCAACCTCGCCCCGGTCACCGCCTCCACCTACTGGCCGCAGGACCAGTGGACGGCCCTGCTGGTGATGGCGTTCACCGGTCTGGCCGTCGTCTGTCTGCGTGGTTTCTGGTCACGCATCGCGATCTTCCTGGGCCTCGTCTTCGGGTACGCCCTCTCCTGGGCCCTCGACCGGATCTTCGGCCGGATCCACTCCATGAGCCCGAGCGGCAAGGTCACCGACCACTGGCGCCTGGACCTCTCCGGTGTGGGCAAGGCCGACTGGATCGGGCTGCCGTCCTTCCACGGCCCGTCCTTCCAGTGGTCGGCGATCCTCGTCGCGCTGCCCGTCGTCATCGCCCTGGTCGCCGAGAACACCGGGCACATCAAGGCCGTCGGCGAGATGACCGGCGACCCCCTCGACGACAGGCTCGGCACGGCGATCTCGGCCGACGGCGTCGCCTCCATGCTCTCCACCGCCGTGGGCGGCCCGCCCAACACCACCTACTCCGAGAACATCGGCGTGATGGCCGCGACCCGCGTCTACTCCACCGCCGCCTACTGGGCCGCCGCGGGCTTCGCGCTGCTCTTCGGCGTCTGCCCCAAGTTCGGCGCGATCGTGGCCGCGATCCCGGGCGGGGTCCTCGGCGGCATCACGGTCATCCTCTACGGCATGATCGGCCTGCTCGGCGCCCAGATCTGGCTGCACGCCGAGGTCGACCTGCGCAACCCGCTCAACCTGGTCCCGGCCGCCGCCGGCATCATCATCGGCGTCGGCAACGTGAGCCTGAAGTTCTCCGACACCTTCTCCCTCAGCGGCATCGCCCTCGGCACCCTGGTGGTCATCCTCGGCTACCACGCCCTGCGCGCCCTGGCCCCGGCCCACCTCAAGGGCGGGGAACCGCTCCTCGACGAGGGCACCAGCTCCTACGACGACACCCGGCCGTAGGCACGCGGTCCCGCCTCCCGAGCTGCGGGTCCGCGGCGGGTCCGTTCCCCCGTTCCGGGGAAGCGTCGGGCCCGTCGGCACGCGCGCCGGGCCGGGGCTGGGACCCTTCCCCCATGGCGCAGTCGCACCACCTCACGCACCACCTCGCGCACCACCTCACCGCTCCGGTCGGCACCGTCGTCGCCCGCATGCGCACCCTGGACGCGGACCTGCCCGAGCGGGACGGCATCGCGGTCTTCAACCGTGTGTACCTCGCCGTCACGGAGGAGGTCGAACGGCGCCTGGACGCGGGCCGGTTCGCGGACCCCGGGGCCGCGGCCACCCTCGACGTGCGGTTCGCCGAGCGCTACCTGGCCGCCGTGGACACCGAGGCGGCGGGCCGCCGACCTCCGGCCTGCTGGCGGCCGTTGTTCCAGTTCCGCCGTCATCCCGGGGTGCGGCCGCTGCAGTTCGCGCTGGCCGGCATCAACGCGCACATCGGGCACGACCTGGCGCTGGCCGTGGTCGAAGCCTGCCGCACGCTCGGCTGCGAACCGGCCGACCTGGAGGACGAGTTCGACCGCGTGGGCGACCTCCTCGTCTCGCTGGAGGAACGCATCCGCGAGGATCTGATGCCGGGGCCGGACGTGCTCCAGATCGCCGATCCGCTGACCCATCTGCTCGGTGCCTGGAGCCTGGAGCGGGCCCGGGACGCGACCTGGGCGGCGGCTCGGGCGCTGTGGGCGCTGCGCGGGTTCGAGGACCTGGTCGAGGAGTTCACCGAACGGCTGGACGCGGCCGTCGGTCTGGCGGGTCGGATGCTGCTCACGCCACTGCGCGACTGAGGTGGCCGGTTCCGATCGGCCGTGAGCCCTCGCCGGAATCCCCGGACCCCCGCCTTACGTTGACGGCAGGCACCCGACTGCAAAGGAGCACCGGCATGACCACCCGGCTCGGCCTCGGCCTCCCCCAGATGCGGCAGTACTCCCTCGGCACCGACGTCCCCGACGTGGCACGCGCCGCCGAGCAGATCGGCTACGACAGCCTGTGGGTCTTCGAGCGGGCCCTGTTCCCGGAACCCGCCACCCAGGGCCTCTACAACGTCCCGGGCCTCCCCTGGCCCGACGAGTACCGCAGCGTGGCAGAGCCTCTGGTCACGCTGACCCTGGCCGCCGCGGCCACCGAGCGGGTCCGGCTGGGCAGCAGTGTGCTGGTGGCGCCGCTGCACAACCCCTTCCAACTGGCCAGGTCCCTCGCCACGCTGGACGCGGCGAGCGGCGGCCGGGTGCTGGCCGGCTTCGGCACGGGCTGGTCCCTCGACGAGTACGCGGCCGCCGGAATCCGGCCGTTCGAGGAGCGCGGCAAGGTGCTCGACGAGCTCATCGACGTGTGCCGGGCCGTGTGGGGCCCCGACCCGGTGCGTTACGACGGACAGCTCACGAAGATCGCGTCCGCCGTGGTCGGCCCCAAGCCCGCCCGGCCGATCCCGATCCTGCTGGCGGCGTCCAACAAGAAGGCCCTGACCCGGCTGGTCGACCGCGCCGACGGCTGGCTGCCGGTGGGCATGGGCGCCGAGCAGCTCGCGGCACAGTGGCAGGGCGTGCAGGAACTGGCCGCCGAACGCGGCCGGACGGAACCGCTCCAGACGGTCGTGCGGGTCAACGCCACGTACACGCCGAAGGCGTACGACGGCTCCGACCGCCGCCCCTTCCAGGGCAGCGTCGACCAGATCGTCGAGGACCTCGTGGCGCACGCGGCGGTCGGCCTGGAGGAGATCCTGATCGACCTCGAGTCCACCCCGCGGGACGCCCAGGAGCTCAAGGACGTCGCCGCCGAGGTGTACGAGAAGGCGCGGGCGGCCGGGGTCTGAGGACTCCCCGGGAAGTGCCGCTCAGGTCGTCGCTTGCCGTTGGCGCCGTCGTGGCTGGTCGCGCAGTTCCCCGCGCCCCTTCGGGGCGCTCAGTCCTCGGGAAGTTCGACCGGTGCGATCTCGTCGTAGACGTCGCCGGGGCCGGGGTTGGCCGCGTCGGTCGCTCCGCCGAAGTGGTGCATGACGCCCCAGACCGCGTTCAGCGCGGTCTGGACGGCGCCCTCGGCCCAGCCGGCCGTCCAGGAGATGTCGTCGCCCGCGAGGAAGATGCCCCGCTTGTCGGCGGGCAGCCGGTCCTGCATGAAGTGGGTGAACAGGCGCCGCTGGTAGCGGTAGTGGCCGGGCAGGTTGGCCTTGAACGCGCCCATGAAGTAGGGCTCGTTCTCCCAGGAGACGGTCACCGGGTTGCCGATGACGTGCTTGCGGATGTCGACCTTGGGATAGATCTCGCCCAGCGACTTCAGCATGACCTCCATCCGCTCGTGCGCGGACAGCGGCAGCCACTTCAGGCTGTCGTCGCACCACGTGTAGGAGAGGCAGATGACGGCGGGCCTGTCCGGGCCGTCGTCGAGGAGGTAGGTGCCGCGTGTCATACGGTCGGTGAGCGTCATCGACATGACGTCTCGGCCGGTGTCCTCGTCCTTGTCCAGCCAGAAGGGCCGGTCGACGGGCACGAACAGCTTCGAGGACTCCATGTAGTGGGTGCGCTCGATCGCGGTCCAGTGGTCGATCGGGAAGAGCGAGTCGTCGCAGGCGATCTTGGAGAGCAGCATCCACGACTGGGCGGTGAAGATCGCCGCCTGGTAGGTGCGGATGTCGCCGTTCGCGTCCGTGACCGTGATCCGGTTGCCGGTGGTGCGGTGCATCCGGGTCACGGCGGGGCGGGGCTCGCCGTTCTCGTGCAGTTTCGCGAGCGACGTCCCGTACGCCCAGTGCACGATCTTCTCCGGCTCGCGCTCCCAGAGCCGCAGCGGCAGCTGCTGGGAGCCGCCGACGATGCCGCGGTGGTGGTCGTCGGCCTCGGTGTAGACGACCCGCAGGATCTCCAGGATGGAGTTGGGGAAGTCGGTGTCCCAGCCGCCGGTGCCGAAACCGACCTGGCCGAAGATCTCGCGGTGCCGGAAGGACTTGAAGGCGTCGGAGTCGCAGAGGAAGCCGTAGAAGGTCTGGTTGTCGAGCTTCTCGACGAGCTTCGCCCAGATCTCGCGGATGCGCGGCACGTCCCGCTCACGCATCGCGCGGTTCATGTCGGAGAAGTCGGCGCCCTCGTCCAGGCACTTGTTCCAGGCGGCGGCGACGTCCCGGTAGACCTGCGGGAGATCGTCGATCGTCTCGGCGTAGTGCGACTCGCCCTTGAGGTCGACGACGGTCGAAGGGGTCGCCTCCGCGAGGGGGTTGGGGAAGGGCCGGGTCTGAAGGCCCACCAGGTCGATGTAGTGCTGGAGGGCGGTGGAGGAGGGCGGGAAGCGCATCGCGCCCATCTCGGCGGTCAGCGACGGGTCGCAGCCCTCGAAGCCGACGGTCCGCAGCCGGCCGCCGATCTCGTCGGCCTCGTAGACGACGGGCTTCAGGCCCATCTTCATCAGCTCGTACGCGGCCACGATGCCGGACATGCCGCCGCCGATGACGGCGACCTCGGTGCCGTGCTCGGTCGCGGGTATCTGGCCGAGGCCCGCCGGGTGGGCGAGGAAGTCGTCGTAGGCGTAGGGGAAGTCCGGGCCGAACATGGTGATCGGCGGCTGCTGCGCGTCGGTGTGCTCGACGGCGTTGGGCACCGTGGACGTCATGGGGTACGGACTCCTTGCGAAAAGCGAAAAGTAGTGAAAAGTCTTGAGAAGGGCGGGGAAGGTCAGGCCAGGGACCCGTAGAGGCCGGGGCGGCGGTCCTTCAGGTACGGGTTCGCCTCGCGGGAGGCGGCGAGGAGGGCGGGGTCGACGTCGGCGAGGACCAGCTCCTCACCGCGGCCGGCCCGGGCGCGGGCGACCCCGTCGGGTCCGGCCAGCGCGGACAGCCCGAAGAACTCGAACTCGCCTTCCTGGCCGATGCGGTTGGCGTAGGCCACGTACATCTGGTTCTCCCAGGCCCGCACCGGGACCAGGGACTCGGCGACGAGCTCGAACGGGTGCATGTTCGCCGTCGGGACGAGCAGCAGGTCGGTGCCGGCCAGGGCGTGGGCGCGGACCAGCTCCGGGAACTCCACGTCGTAGCAGATCATGATCCCGACGGTGAGGCCGTTCAGCTCCGCCTGGACGACCGGCTGGTCGCCCGGGGTGAAGTGGTCCCGCTCGAAGCCGCCGAAGAGATGGGACTTGCGGTAGTTCGCCAGCCGGGTGCCGTCGGCGGAGATCAGCTGGGCCGAGTTGTGGACGGTGTCGCCGTCGCGCTCCGGGTAGCCGTAGGCGATCGCCAGGCCGTGCCGGTGGGCCAGCTCGGCGATCGCATCCGCGCTGTCGCCGTCGGCGGGCTCGGCGAGGCGGGCGATGTCGTCGCCGATCGCGTAGCCGGTCAGGAACATCTCCGGGGCGACCAGCAGCGCGGCGCCCGCGGCGGCGGCCCGGCCGGCGGTCTCGTCGAGCACCTTGAGGTTCTCGACGGTCGAGCCGGGGCGGCCGGAGCTCTGGAGCAGGGCGGTGCGCATGCGGGTCCTCACCGGGTACGGAGGGGTCTGGGGGCCAGTTAGACCGTACGGTCGGCGGGCCGGGCCGGACAAGAAGGAGCCGTTGCGCGCCGGTGAGCGGTTCGTTGCGTGCGCCGGGTGCCCGGCGGCGATTCGTTGCGCGGGGCCGGGGCTCAGATCTCCCGCAGCCGCTCCACGATCTCCTTCAGCAGCTCGGGGTCGGCGCCCGGACCGGCCGGCTCCACCCGGCGCGGCGCGTCGATCCGCACCAGGCCGGCCTCGGCGAGGTCGCCGAGCAGCACGCGTACGACGGTGAGCGGCAGGTCGGCGTCCGCGGCGAGCTCCACGACCGGCCGGGCGCCGCGCCGCACCAGGGCGAGCAGGGCGGTGCGGGCATGGTCGACGTCGGGCCGGCCCGTGTCCGCGTCCGTGTCCACAGCCGTGACCTGGGACATCAGATCGATGGAGTGCCGGCCGGAGGGTTCGGTACGGCCCCGGGTCACGGTGTAGGGGCGGACCAGCGAGCCGGTCTCGTCCTCGTACCAGTGCTCGTCGCTCACCGCGGTCGTCAGGGGGCCGAGCGCGCGGCGGCGTCCAGGTGCCGGCCGAGGCGACGGACGAGCAGGGCCATCTCGTGGGCCAGCTGGCCGACGTCGGTACGGACGTCGCTGAGGACGGCGAGCCGGCTGCCGTGTCCGGCCGGGGTGACGAAGAGATAGGCGTCGTCGAGCATCACCATGGTCTGCCGCACCTCCCCGGCGCCGAACCGGTCCCCCGCCGAGCGGGCCAGGCTGTGGAAGCCGGAACAGACGGCCGCGAGGT
Source organism: Streptomyces sp. NPDC058464 (assembly GCF_042721035.1). Classification (NCBI taxonomy): domain Bacteria; kingdom Bacillati; phylum Actinomycetota; class Actinomycetes; order Kitasatosporales; family Streptomycetaceae; genus Streptomyces; species Streptomyces sp. NPDC058464. The sequence goes on along the minus strand of NZ_JBHXMA010000006.1, from coordinate 196,455 downwards.
GCTCGATGTCCCGCCGCCGCATCCCCTCGGAGTGGCTGAGCGGCAGCCCGTCGGCGGTGAGCAGCACGGCCTGCCGGACGTGGTCGGTCCGGGCGACGAGATCGTCGAGAAGCCAGCCGAGATCGCTTCCGGGCCGATCCGACCCGGCGCCGGGTCCCGCGTCGGCGGGGGGCTGTGGGCCGGAGGCGGAGGCCGGGGCCGGGGCCGAGGCCGAAGCTGGGGCCGAAGCCGGGGCCGAGGCCGGGGTGGAAGCCGACGCCGGAGTCGGGTCGGGTGGCTGGGGGTGGTCGTCACTGGTCATCGTCGGCACGCGTCCCTTCCTCGGTGTGGTTCGGCTCCTCGGGTCCGGTCGGCACTCCCCTGCGGCCCCGGTCCAGGCCGCGCTGGAAGGCGCCGAAGACGGCCCGCATCTCGTCGGCGTCCAGATCGCGCGCGACCGGCCGGTCGGGAGCGGGCGGGCCCGCGCGCAGTTCGGGCGCGAGGGAGGTCTGACGGGTGCGGGTGGGCAGGGCCGGCGAGGTTTCGGGCGACGGGTCGTCCGACCGGGCCGCGGGCGCCTCAGGAGACGAGGCATCCGTTCTGCCCTGCGGCGACTCCGCCTCACAGTCCGTACGGCGCGCGCCGTGCGCCGCCGCCTCCCCGGCGGCCGCCGCACCTCCGGCCGCCGCACCTCCGGCCGCCGTAGCGCTGGCCGCCGCACCTCCGGATGCCGCACCTCCGGATGCTGTGCCTCCGGCCGCCGTAGCGCTGGCCGCCGTACCTCCGGCCGCCGTACCTCCGGATACCGGCAGCACGCCGACCGCCGATGCCGGTCGGTCTCCCCCGGGTGCGGGTGCGCGCCCGTGTTCCGCCGCGGCTGCCCGTCGCCCGAACTCGCCTCCCCGGCGGCCGCCGTCCGGCTCGACCTCCGCCAGCACCGCCCCCGGCAGCAGCACCACCGCCGTCGTCCCCCCGTACGGCGACTCCCGCAGGGTCACCTCGATGCCGTGCCGGGCGGCCAGGCGGCCCACGACGTAGAGGCCGAGCCGGTCGTGGCGGGTCGGGTCGAAGGCGTCGGGGTCGGTGAGGGTGCGGCGGGCCCCGGCGAGCTGGTCCGCGTCGAGGCCGAGGCCCCGGTCGTCGATCTCCAGGGTGAAGCCGTGGCCGACCCGGCCGGTGCGCAGGGTGACCTGGGTGTGCGGCGGCGAGAACACCGTGGCGTTCTCGAGGAGCTCGGCGAGCAGGTGCACGACGTCGGCGACGGCGTCCGCGGCCACGCCCACCTCGGGCATCGGCGGCACCACGACCCGCGGGTAGTCCTCGATCTCGCCGACCGCCGAGGACACCACGTCGGCGACCGGCACGGGCCGCCGCCAGCGCCGTCCGGGGGCCGCGCCGGAGAGGATGATCAGGCTCTCCGCGTGCCGGCGCATCCGGGTGGTGAGGTGGTCGATGCGGAACAGCTCGCCCAGGACGACCGGGTCGTCGGTACGCCGTTCCAGCGTGTCGACGAGTTTCAGCTGGCGGTGGACGAGGGCCTGGTTGCGGCGGGCGATGTTGAGGAGGACCGCGAACAGGCCCCGCCGCAGCGTGGCCTGCTGGACCGCGGCCTCGACGGCGGCCAGCCGCGCCCGGTTGAACGACCGGCCGACGTCGCCGATCTCGTCGTCCCCGGCCTCGCCGGCGGCCAGCGGCGGCGCCTCGGTGACGGCGTCCACGTCCTCGCCGGCGCTCAGCCGCTCCACCAGGGCGGGCAGTTGGCGCGCGGTCAGCAGGTCGGCCGCGTCCCGCAGGGTCTCCAGGCGGCGCGAGATGCGGCGCGCCCCGCGCACCGCGAACCACAGCGACAGGCCCACCGCCGCGAGGCCGGCCACGCCGACGACGGCCGCCTTGGCCAACTCCCGGTAGGCGAAGGCCCGTCCGCGAGCGGCGGAGTTCTCGGCCGAGTGCGTGCACAGCAGCATGTACTGCTCGACGGCCCGGTCGGTGGTCGACCGCCAGGTGCCCGCGGCGACGGCCGCACCGGCCCGGTCCGCGCCCGCCCGCAGCAACGCGTCCTCGCCGCTGACCAGCGAGCGGTGCAGCGCGCCGTGTTGGAACGTCTCGAAGAGCGCCCGTGAGTCCGCCGGCAGGTCCGGGACGTAGGTCCGCTCGAAGACCCGCCGGTCCTCGATGGTCGCGGTGAGGGTGCCGTACTGCGCGTCGGTGAGCCGTCCGGCGGCCCGCGCCCCCGCGACCAGCGCGTCCTCGCGCGAGACGAACTCCCTGACCCGCACCAGCTCGACGACGACCTGGGACTCCCGGGCCAGCTGTCCGGCCTGGAGCGCGGTGAGGGTGGACTCGACGTCGAAGCCGGGCGCCACGAGGTCGCTGTAGCCGGCCACGGCGCGGTCCCAGGAGATCTTCCGGGACAGCACCTGCCCGCGCAGGCTCTCCAGCCTGCCGGTGGCGGTCACCATCGCGTCGAGCGCCTGCCGCTGCCGGTCGCTGAGGCGCCCGCGGTCGCCGTCCCGGATCGCGACCCGCATGGCGTCCACCGCGCGGTCGGTGCGCCGCTGCTGGGCGAGCAGGTCGGCGGCGGCCGCGGTGTCCAGTCGCGCGCCCAGGTAGGCCGCCGACAGCCGCCGTTCGATCTGGATCTGCCCGACGGCGGTGTCGACGGGGGTGCCGAAGTCGTCGTACACCCCCTGGAGCCGGATCAGCGCGCGTAGCTCGGCGGTGACGGACACCATGGCGAAGCTCCACAGGGCCGTCAGCGCGACGGCCGGGGCGAGCGCGAGCGCCACGATCCGCGCACGGACGGTGGTGGGTCGGCCGAGGGGCCAGCGCATGGGTTACCTACCGGTGTTACCAGCCAGTAAGGGGGCCCGCACAACTTACGGGACCGTCACCCTGACCGCAATGGTTGCCCCGGGTAACCCCTGGTTACGGCTCGACGGCGAACGTGGTGACGACGGCCGCGTGGTCGGAGGGCCAGTCGTTGCCCGCCGCCTCGGGCCAGGGCGCCGGGGAGCCGGTGACCCAGGTCCGGGAGTCGAGTACGCGCAGCCCCCTGTGCAGCACGTAGTCGATCCGGTCCTGCGGTTCGGGCCGCCCGCTGCCGTCCTCGTGGACGGGGTGGATCGGCGACCAGGTGTGGCCGGGCGCGGCTGCCGGGTCCGGGTGCGCCTCCCGGTAGGAGTCGCGGAACCCGGCCTCCTCGGCGGCCCTGGTCACCGGCCATGCGACCGCGGCCCAGTCCAGGTGGGACGGGCAGTTGAAGTCGCCCACCAGCACCACGGGCACGCCTCCGTCCCCGATCCGCCGCAGGGCCTCCGCCATCTGCCCCAGCCGCACCTCCTCGTGGGCGATCAGCTCGTCGGCGCCGAGCCCGTCGAAGTGGAACTCGTAGGGCCCGTACGGCGTGTAGTGCAGGTGCACGGTCCAGATCTCGACCTCGCGGCCGGGGCGGACGGCGATCCGCACCCCGGCGGCTCCGTAGAAACCGACGTCCGGGTCGCCCAGGCGGGCGGTGATCGGGTAGCGGCTGATGATCCCGAGGTTCTCGCCCGCCGTGTGGTGGTGCCAGCCGAGGGCCTCGGCGAGCTCCCGCGCGCTGGTCCCGGCGGTCTCCTGGAGGCCGACGACGTCCGCGCCGGCGTCCATGATCGCCTTGACCTGCTTGGCGCGGTGGTCGTCGATCCGGCCGCCGCCGAGCCACAGGTTCCAGGACATCACCCGCAGTTCCGGTACGGCCATCTCGCTCAGCTCCTTCGGGGTGACCCCGACCAGCGTGTCACGGACGGTCCGGCCGGGCGCGCCGCCGATCGGGGCGAGCGAGGGCACGGCCAGGACGGCACAGCCGGCGGCCTCGGCCGAGGCGACCCCGGTCTCGGTGTCCTCGACGGCGACACAGGCCGCCGGGTCGACGCCGAGGGCGCGGCAGGCGGCCAGGTACGGGTCGGGGGCGGGCTTGGTGCGTCCGGTGTCGTCGGCGGTGACCGAGGCGGCGAACCGGCCGGCGCCGAGGGCGTCGAGGACGAGGTCGGCGACCGCGCGTGGGGACGCGGTGACCAGGGCGGTGGGGACGTCGGCCGCGGCCAGCGCGTCGAGCAGGTCCAGGGCGCCGGGGCGGGGCACGATGCCGGTGCGGACGCGGTCCGCGAACTCCCGGTGCAGCCCGGCCGCCAGAGCCGCGGCCGGGCGTCCGGTGGCCGCGGCGAGCCAGTCGGCGGTGTGCTCCACCGGCCGGCCGAGCACCTCCGGTTCGTCGGCCTCGGTGAGCGGCCGCCCGGCGACCTGTTCCACCGCCTCCCACCACAGTCGCTCGGTGTCGACGAGCGTTCCGTCCATGTCGAACAGGACGGCCTGGAGCGGGAGTCGCGGGTGGGGGGTCACGTTGTCGTCATTCCTCACTGATGGCTGGTGAATGCACCACTGGCTCGTGAGTGCACCGCTGGCTTGTGGACGCGTTACTTCTGGGCGCGCTCCGCCACGAGCACCGGTCGCTCGGGCAGCGACACGCTCACCGCGGATCCGGCACCCAGGTCGGCGGCGTCGTGGGCGGGCAGGTCGGCCTTGGCCTCGGTGCCGTCCGCGAGCCGTACGGTGACCCGCACGACCGCGCCCAGGAAGGCGGTGGCGACGACGGTGGCCGTACCGGCCCCGTCCGCGCGCACCTGGACCGCCTCGGGCCGCACCAGCACGTCGACCTCGCCCGCGCCCGGCGCCTGCCCGTCGGCCGGCAGCCGCTGCCCGAGCACCTCGACCGTGCCGTCCTTGACCGTCCCCGGGATCCGGCTCATCGTGCCGACGAACTCGGCGACGAAGGCGGTGGCCGGACGGCCGTACAACTCGGCGGGCTCGGCGCACTGTTCGAGCCGCCCGGCGCGCATCACGGCGACCCGGTCGGCGATGGACAGCGCCTCCTCCTGGTCGTGCGTCACGAACAGGGTGGTGATGCCGAGCTCCAGCTGAAGCCGGCGGATCTCCTCGCGGAGGCTGAGCCGGACCTTGGCGTCCAGGGCGGACAGCGGCTCGTCGAGGAGGAGCACGCGGGGTCGCAGGGCGAGGGCGCGGGCGAGCGCGATGCGCTGCTGCTGGCCGCCGGAGAGCTGGTGCGGGAACCGCTCCCCCTTGTCGCCGAGCCCGACAAGCTCCAGCAACTCGGCGGCGCGAGCCCGCCGTTCACTCGTGCGCACCTTGCGCATACGCATACCGAAGGCCACGTTGTCGACGGCGTTCAGATGCGGGAAGAGGCTGTACGACTGGAAGACCATCCCGGCGTCACGGCGGTGGGCCGGGACGTGGGTGACGTCCTCGCCGTCGACCAGGACGGCGCCGGAGTCGGGGTGCTCGAAGCCGGCGAGCATGCGCAGCGCGGTGGTCTTGCCGCAGCCGGACGGGCCGAGCAGGGCCAGGAACTCGCCCGGCTGTACGGTCAGGTCGAGTCCGTCGAGGGCGACGGTGGCGCCGAACTCGCGCCGCAGCGACCGGAATTCGACGGTCGCAGCCTTCTCAAGGGTGGCGGTGGTCATGGTGTGTCATCCCCGGGAGGAAGCGGTTCGGTCACGGCCGCCGGCACCGGCGAGCGCGAGGAGCAGGGCCCAGGTCACCAGGAGACTGAGCACGGAGACGGCGACGGACATCTGGGCCTGGGAGCCGCCGACGTTGTAGATCCACACGGCGAAGGGCTGGTAGCCCAGCAGCGAGGCGACCGTGAACTCACCCAGCACAAGGGCCAGGGTGAGGAAGGCCGCGTTGAGCAGCGCCCCGCGCAGGTTGGGCAGCACGGCCCGCACGAGCGCCTGCGGCCAGTTCGCCCCGCAGCTGCGGGCCGCCTCGACGAGGGTCCGCACGTCGATCGCGCGCAGCCCGGCGTCCAGCGCCCGGTAGACGAAGGGCAGGGCCATCACGACGTACGCGAGGACCAGGACGACCGGGAAGGTCGGGTTCTGGATGGCGACGAAGGTCTCGAACAGCGGGGTCCGGGAGAGGTAGTCCGGGCCCCACTTGAGCACGGTCGCGATGCCGGCGACGAACGCGATCGGCGGCACCACCAGCGGCAGGGAGCAGAGGATCTCGACGACCGGGCGCAGCTTGGGCGCGCTGAGCCGCAGGGCGACCATGGCGGGCACCATCAGCAGCAGCACGACGGCGATGGTGGCGACGGCCAGTTCCAGTGAGAGGACCAGACTGGAGAGGAAGCCGTCGGCGGACAGGATCTGGCTGTAGGCGTCGAAGGTGACGCCCTGGCCGGGCACGTCGACCGTGAAGACGACGGAGGCGCCCAGCGGGACCAGGAAGTAGAGGGCGGCCAGGCCGAGGACGGCCCAGCGCCAGGGGGTCAGGCGTCGAGCCATCGGGCGCTCCGTCGTTGCAGGGGCAGGTACAGGGCCATCACCACGCCGGCCACCAGCACCATGTCCAGGCTCAGGGCGAGGGCCACGTTCTCCTGGCCGACCAGGACGTTGCCGGAGATGGCGTCGGCGATCTGGAGGGTGACCAGCGGGACCGCGCTGCCGACCATCGCGGCGGCGGTGGCGTAGGCGGCGAAGGCGCTGCCGAAGAGCAGCACGAGCCCGCCGAGCAGCGAGGGCGCGAGGACCGGCAGGGCCACGAACCGCCAGTACTGCACGCCGGTGGCGCCGTTGTTGAGGGCCGCCTCCCGCCACTGCGTCCGCAGCCCGTCCAGGGCCGGGGTGATGGTGAGGACCATCAGCGGGATCAGGAAGTACAGGTAGACGAGGACCAGGCCCCAGAAGCTGTAGAGGTTCCAGCCGTGGTCCGTGAGGTGCAGGTGTGTCGTCAGCACACCGGCGTTGCCGAGGGTCGCGACGAACGCGAACGCCAGCGGCACACCGCCGAAGTTGGCGAGCACGCCGGAGGCCGTGAGCACGGCCTCGCGCAGCGCCCGGGAGCGCGAGCTGACGACGGCCTGCGCGAGCGGCAGCCCGAGGGCGGCGGCGATGAGGGCGGAGAGCGCGGACAGCTTGACGCTGCCGACGAGGGCGGTGAGGTACGGCCCCTGGAGGGAGTCGCTGAGGTTCCGCCCGGTGTACGAGGACACCCCGCTCGTCGGGTCCTTGACGGTGAACGCGCCGTTCAGCATGGCCACGGCCGGCAGCCCGAAGGCGACGGCCGTGAAGGCGAGGAGCGGGACGACGGCGAGCCAGCCGGGGGCGCGGCGCCGCCGCTTCTGGGAAGCGGCGGACGCCACGTCGGCCCGCGTGAGCGTGGCCGTCATCCGGAGACGGCCTTCGACCAGCCCGTCGCGAGGACCGTCTTGGCCTTGTCCTGCTGGGCCTCGGTCGGGAAGGTCGGCGTGCCGGTGACCGCGGGGAGCTTGGCGGCGGCGGTCTTGTCCAGCGTGCCGGCCTTCTCCATGGAGCTCATCAGGACCGGGCGGGCGTAGCCCTTGAGCCACAGGTTCTGGCCCTCGGTGCTGTACAGGTACTCCTGCCACAGGCGGGCGGCCGCCGGGTGCGGGGCGTCCTTGTTGATGGCCTGGGAGTAGTACTGGGCGTACTGCCCGTCGCTCGGGATGGTGACCTTCCAGTCGACACCCTTGGACTTGAACTCGTCGGCGTAGCCGGCGTTCAGGTAGTCCCAGTCGATGGAGATGGGCGTCTCGCCCTTCTCGACGGTGGCCGGGGTGGACTCGACGGGCGTGTAGTTGCCGTTCTTCTTCAGCTTGGCGAAGAAGTCGAGGCCGGGCTGGATGTCGTCGAAGGAGCCCTTGTTGGCGAGCGCCGCCGCGTACACGCCACCGAACGCCGAACCCGACTTGGTCGGGTTGCCGTTGAGGGCGACCTGGCCCTTGTACTCCGGCTTGAGCAGGTCGGCGAAGGTGGTCGGGCAGGTCTTGACCCGCTTCGCGTCGCAGCCGATGGAGATGTAGCCGCCGTAGTCGTTGTACCAGCGGGCCTGCGGGTCCGCCTGGCCCGTGGGGATGTCGGAGTACGAGGTCACCTTGTAGGGCGCGAGCAGCCCCTGCTGGGCGGCGCTGAGCGCGAACGACGAGCCGAGGTCGAGCACGTCCGGCGCGCGGTCCTGGCCCTTGCGCGAGGTCACCGCGGTGATCTCGTCCTGGCTGGAGCCGTCGGGGCTCTCGTCCTCGATCTTGATGCCGTACTTCTTCTTGAAGCCGTCGATGATGGCGCCGTAGTTCGCCCAGTCGCGGGGCACCGCGATGATGTGCAGCGTGCCCTCCTTCTTGGCGGCGGCGACCAGCTTGTCCATGCCGCCGAGGTCGGCGGCGGAGGCGGCGGTGGCGGCGTTCTTGCCGTCGGAGGTGGTGGACGACGTGTTGTCGGGGGCGGCGCCGCAGGCGCTGAGGGCAAGCGCGGCTACGGCGGCGAGGGAGCCGCCGAGGAGGGCGGTTCTCGGCAGGGACACGGTCACGGTCTCTCCAGGAGTACACACGAGGGTGGGTGGCGCTGTGGGTGGCACCGGGCGAACTTGTCTGAACAAGTTGGCCCTAGTACGCCCGGCGCGGGTGTCGGGAATGTGAACACCGCATAAACCATGAGCCCCAATTCCCTGCACAGTCCTGGCCGGTTCGGGGCTGACACGAATCACCCAGGAGCGTCGATTACCCTGGTCACGCTGTGCACAGCCGCCTACTCAGAGGGGAAGCATGACGGCGCGACACGAGGAGATCGCCGACGAGCTGCGGCGCGCCATCGACCGTGAGGAGTACACCGTGGGCAGCCGGCTGCCCTCGGAGACGGAACTCGCCGCGGAGTACGCCGTCTCCCGCGGGACGGTCCGGCAGGCGGTCGCGGCGCTCACCGCCGAGGGGCTGATCGGCTCCCGCCAGGGCGCCCGCCGGGTGGTCCTGGCCAGCCGCCGCAGCCAGAGCTTCGCGGAGCTGCGCAGCTTCGCGCAGTGGGCGAAGGCGATGGGCCGCGAGGCGACGGGACACGTGGTGTCCCAGGACTACCGGCCCGCCGCCCAGGAGGACGCGGTCCGCCTCCAGCTCCCCGCCGGAACCCCGGTGTTGCACGTGCTCCGGGTGCGGGGCCTGGACGGCGAGCCGGTGTTGCTGGAGCGGACGGTGTACGCGGACTGGATCTCCCCGGCGGTCGAGGCGATAGAGCCCGAGTGCCCGTCGGTCACCCAACGGCTCTACGAGGAGACCGGGTTGGTCTTCGCGTACGGCGAGCACGTGATCGACGCGGTGGCGGCCGGGGCGCAGGACGCGGAACTGCTCGGCATCCGCCGCACGAGCCCGCTGCTGCGGGTACGGCGCGTGACGACGACGCGGGAGGGCCGTCCGGTGGAGTGGTCGGACGACCGCTACCGCTCGGACGCGGTGAGCTTCAGCGTGCACAACTCCATCGGCAACAACGCCCTGGCCAGGAAGACCGCGGAGTAGGAGCGGTGCGGGCCGTGCGGGGCGTCTTCGACGGTGCTCACGGGTTCCTGAGATAGCGGTCCGTCTCCCAGGTGGTCACCTGGGTCGTGTAGGCGTGCCACTCGGAGTCGGCGAGCACGGCGTGGTCGTGGACGACGTCCTCGCCGAGCAGCGCGGCCAGCCGCCGGTCGGCACGGGCCGCGGCCGCCGCCTCCGCGAGGGTGGCGGGCAGCGGCGCCGGGGCCCGGTCCGCGGGCGGCAGGTCCAGGCCGTCCTCCAGGCCCGCGGCGACGGCGGCGAGCGCGGCGGCCAGCGCCAGGTACGGGTTGGCGTCCGCTCCGGGGGTGCGCAGCTCGATCCGGCTGGAGTGCGGGGTGTCCACCAGCGAGCGGACGGCGACGGTACGGTCGTCGCCGCCCCAGTCGGCCCGGTGCGGGGCGTAGCCGCCGGGCTCGAAGCGCTTGTACGAGTTGACGGTGGGCGCCCCGAAGAGGGTCAGCCCGGGCAGGTGCCGCACCAGGCCCGCCACGGCGGCCCGCGCGGTCCTGCTCGCCGCTCCCGCCTCGGGCGCGAACGCGGGCTCGCCGTTCTGCCACAACGACAGGTGAATGTGCGCGGAGCTGCCCGACCGCCCGTTCAGCGGCTTGGCCATGAAGGTCGCCAGCAGGCCCTCGCGGCGGGCCAGTTCACGTACCGCGTAGCGCAGCCGGAAGGCGTCGTCGGCCGCGGTCAGCGCGTCCTGGTGAGCGAGGTTCAGCTCCACCTGGCCGGGCCCGTACTCGGTGAGCACGCTCTCGACGGGCACGAACGCGGTCAGCTCGTCGGTGAACCGGCCGAGCAGCGGGTCGAGTTCGTTCGCCAGCTCCAGCGAGTAGGCGTGCAGGCCCTGCGGGAGCGGACCGCCGTCCGGGCGCAGCAGGTAGAACTCCAGCTCCAGGGCGGCCCGGACGCCGTACCCGAGCCCGGCCAGGTGGTCCAGGACCCGGCGCAGCACCGCGCGGGGCGAGGCCGGCGAGGGCGCGCCGTCGTGGCCGTACACGTCGGACAGCACCTGTCCCGCCCCCGGCCGCCAGGGCAGCGGCCGGTAGGTGGCCGCATCGGGTACGGCGTAGGCGTCCGGGTAGCCGCGCTCGGGGGCGCCGAGTCCGGCGGCGGTCTGCACCTCGCCGAGGGCGTTCCAGGCGAGCGAGCCGTCGCAGAAGCCGACGCCCCGGCCGGCGGCGGCCTCGGGGTAGCGGGCCGCGGGTATCCGCTTGCCCTGTACCCGGCCGTAGGGGTCGGACCAGGCGACCTCGACCTCGCGCAGGGAACCGTCGGCGAGCGCCGCGGCGAGGGAGCCGTTCGGCTGCTTCTGCTGTGTCATGCGGGCTGCTCCTCGGCCGTCGCGCTCGGATGGGCGCTGATCGTACGGCTGCCCAGGGCGCGGACCAGGGACAGCCGGCCCGCTCCGGAGGCACCCGAGCGGTGCGCCCGGCTCAGCCCGGCGCACCCGACGAGAAGCGCCGCAGCAGCGGGGACAGCACCAGCACCGACTTGGTCCGCTCCACGAACGGCTCCCCCGCGATCCGCTCCAGCACCCTCTCGAAGTGCCGCATGTCGGAGGCGAAGACCTGCACGACCGCGTCGGCCTCACCGGTGACCGTCGACGCGGCCACCACCTCCTGGTAGCGCTCCAGGCCCCGCTGGATGGTCTCCGGGGACGTGTTGCGTCGGCAGTAGATCTCGACGAACCCCTCGGTCTCCCAGCCGAGGGCCGCCGGATCGACCCGCACGGTGAACCCGGTGATCGCCCCCGTGGCGCGCAGCCGGTCCACACGCCGTTTCACGGCGGGCGCGGACAGGCCGACCAGTTGCCCGATGTCCGCGTAGGAGCGGCGGGCATCCTCGGCGAGGGCGTGCACGATGCGTTCGTCGAGATCGTTCAGCAAGGGGTCGTTCAGCTCTCAGGTGGTGCAGGACGGGACCGGCGACAGCCGTACACGAAGTAGAACACGAGCCCGACGGCGCCGACCCCCTAGCTCCAGCTCGCGTGCAGCGGCTTCCCCTCCGCGTACCCCGCCGCGCTCTGGATCCCGACGATCGCCTTCTGGGCGAACTCCTCCAGCGACCCGGCACCGGCATAGGTGCACGACGACCGCACGCCCGCGATGATCGAGTCGATCAGGTCCTCCACGCCCGGCCGGGCCGGGTCGAGGAACATCCGGGACGTGGAGATGCCCTCCTCGAAGAGCGCCTTGCGGGCCCGGTCGTAGGCCGACTCGTCCGACGTGCGGTTGCGCACCGCGCGCGCGGAGGCCATGCCGAAGGACTCCTTGTACAGCCGCCCGTCGGCGTCCTGCTGGAGGTCGCCCGGGGACTCGTAGGTGCCCGCGAACCAGGAGCCGACCATCACGTTGGACGCACCGGCGGCCAGCGCCATGGCGACGTCACGGGGGTGCCGGACACCGCCGTCGGCCCAGACGTGCTTGCCGTACTTCCTCGCCTCGGCGGCACACTCCAGGACCGCCGAGAACTGCGGCCGGCCGACGCCGGTCATCATGCGGGTGGTGCACATGGCGCCGGGGCCCACGCCGACCTTGATGATGTCCGCGCCGGCGTCGACAAGGTCCTTGACCCCTTCGGCGGAGACGATGTTGCCGGCCGCGATCGGGACGTGCGGGTCGAGGTCGCGGACCAGCTTGATCGCGCTGATCATCGACTCCTGGTGGCCGTGCGCGGTGTCGATGACGAGCGTGTCGACGCCCGCGTCGAGCAGCTGCTTGGCCTTGTCCGCGAAGTCGCCGTTGATGCCGACGGCGGCGGCGATCCGCAGCCTGCCCTGGGCGTCGGTCGCCGGGGTGTACAGGGTGGCGCGCAGGGCGCCCTTGCGGGTGAGGATGCCGGCCAGCTTGCCGTCGCCGTCGACCGCCGGGGCGTAGCGGCGGTTGGCGCCGTCCAGCTTGTTGAAGGCCTCGCGGGGGTCGATGTCCGCGTCGAGCAGCAGCAGGTCGCGGGACATGACCTCGGCGAGCTGCGTGAAGCGGTCGACGCCGGTGAGGTCCCGGTCGGTGACGACACCGACGGGGCGGCCGTCCTCGTCGACGACGACACCGGCGTTGTGCGCCCGCTTGGGCAGCAGGGCGAGCGCGTCGGCGACGGTCTGGTGCGGGGCCAGCACGATCGGGGTGTCCAGCACCAGGTGCCGGCTCTTCACCCAGGTGATGACATCGGTGACCACGTCGATCGGGATGTCCTGCGGGATCACGACGAGTCCGCCGCGCCGCGCCACCGTCTCGGCCATCCGCCGGCCCGCGATCGCGGTCATGTTCGCGACGACCAGCGGGATCGTGGTGCCCGTGCCGTCCGGCGAGTTGAGGTCCACGCCCTGACGCGAGCCGACCGCGGAGCGGCTCGGCACCATGAAGACGTCGTCGTACGTCAGGTCGTACGGGGGCTGGAGGTCATTGAGGAAACGCACGTGCCGCACATCCCGGTCGATCAGAGGTGACCCCCGGACCGGCCGGCCAGGGGGAAAAGCACGTACTTCATTCTCCCATGCGGACCGGTACGTCATGCCCGGGACGAAGGTCCAGGCAGGTCAGGGCTCATTTGGAGGAAACTACGGGAGCAACGGTGAGTTCACTGAGGGGCCAGGGTGACGGTCAGCGCGGGTTCGTCGGCGGACGCGTCGGTGAACACCCGCCGGGCCGTCTCCCACTCGTCCGGTCTGGTCCGCGCGTATCCCTGCCACCCGGTGACGACGACCAGGAGCCCGCGTCCGACCGCCTCCGGCGGCCACAACGAGGTGTCGCCGAGGCTCTCGGTGAGGGCGTCCCAGTTGCGCCCGAACCAGTCGGGCAGCCCGAGGCCGGAGGCGACCCGCTCCATGAGGCCGGCCTTGTCGGCGACCCCGGTGAGGTCGAGCGTGAGCAGATGCGGGCTCGTCGTCATCTCAGTGGCGTCCAAGTGAGGAGGTGGGACCGGTCTGTTCGGCCAGCCAGGCCGCCGCCGAGCGGGTCCAGGTCGAGGCCTCGCCCGCGCCGTGGGCGAGGCCCAGGCTGTGCGGACCGTGGGGATAGACGTGCACGGTGTGCGGCACGTCGTTGGCGGCCAGGGCCGTGGCCAGGCGGTAGGTGTGCTCCGGCCAGACGTACGGGTCCTCCGCCGTGTGCCAGAGGAAGAACGGCGGCGCCGCCGGGGTCACCAGCGCGTCGAGCGAGGTGGCCCGGCGCAGCTCCGGCGAGGCGTCCTCGCCCAGCAGGACGATCCGCGAGGGCCGGTAGGTCTCGGTCTCCATCGAGGTGATGGCGTAGCCGAGCACGGCGAACTGCACCGACGTCCGCACGTCGTGGTCCGCGGCCAGGGCCGCCAGACCCGCGAGATGCCCGCCCGCCGAGAACCCCACGAGCCCGATCCGGTCGGCCCCTTCGGCGCGCAGGCGCCGGATCTCGGCGCGCAGCGCCTCCAGGGGCACCGGATGCCGGACGTCGAGGGGGTAGCGGAAGACGCTCGCCGCCAGGCCCAGCCCCAGCCCGGTGAGCCACTCGGCGACCGGCTCGGCCTCGTGTCGGGCGTGCTGCACGTAGCCGCCGCCCGGCAGCACGATCACATGCGCGGACATATCTGTGTCATTGTCCTCTCTGGCCGGCTCCGGGGAGCGCGGGCAGGTCGTCAAGGAAGTCGTCGGACGGCACGAAGAAGAGGGTGCCGGTGATCGCGGTGGAGAAGTCGAGGATCCGGTCGTGGGTGGCGTCGGCGGTGCCGAGGAACATGTTCCGCAGCATCTGCTCGATGACGTCCGGCGTCCGGGCGTACCCGATGAAGTAGGTGCCGAACTCGCCGCCGCCGGGGCTGCCGAACGGCATGTTGTCCCGCAGGATCTGCTGTTCCTCGCCGTCCGGTCCGGTGATCGTGTTCAGGTCCACGTGGGAGGCGGGCTCGCCCAGTTCGAGGTTGGTGGCCTTGGTACGCCCGATGATCCGCTCCTGCGTCTCGGCGGGCAGCGCGTTCCACGCGTCGAGGTCGTGGACGTACTTCTGCACGATCACATAGCTGCCGCCGGCATGGCCGGGGTCCTCCGCCCCGATCAGGACGGCCCGCCGGGCGGCGGCGCCGACCGGGTTCTCGGTGCCGTCGACGAAGCCCAGCAGGTCGCGGGCGTCGAGGTACTTGAAGCCCGGCACCTCGTCCTCGACGGTCACCGCCTCGCGCAGCCGGCTCATGAGCTCGGCGGCGAGTCCGAAGCACAGGTCGAACCGGGTGGCCCGGATGTGCAGGAGGAGATCGCCGGGGGTGGCGACCGCGGTGTGCCGGGACCCCTGCAGCGGCCGGAAGGGGTGCAGGCCCGCCGGGCGGGGGTGGTCGAACAGGCGGTCCCAGGCCGCGGAGCCGATCCCCGCCACACAGCTCAGCGCGGCTTCCGGGGTACCGAACCCGAAGCTGCGCTCCAGCGCGCGGAGATCGCCCAGCACCTCCCGTGCCGTCTCCTCGCCGCCGGGGCGGACGGTGAGCACCAGGAAGATCGCGGCGGTGGTCAACGGGCCGAGCACCGGCTGCGGTTCGGCTCCCGGCACGGACTGGGGTTCAGTGGTCAACGCGTCCTCCCGATGCGATCGGCACTCGGCCTGTCGTACACATACTCGGGGTTGACGGCGTTCAGTCGATGAAGACGCTCCACGCGACGGCGTTGAGATTGTCGGAAAGAAAGATGTCCGTCCCGCCGATCCGCTTCTCCCAGCCCGTCGGCATCAACTCGGCGGCGCGGGCGACGACCCTGTCCATCCACACCTTGAGCTGCGCCTGCTTGTTGTTGTCCGGGAGCCCGGCGCCGGCCTCCCGCAGGTCGACCGTACGCAGCGCCTCGGCCGCGGCGGAGCGCAGGTCGTGGAGGTACTCGCGGTTGGTCTGCACGTCCTCGGGCGTGCCGAAGAGGTCCATGTGTCCGGAGACGACGGTGTCGAAGTCGTACTCCAGCATCTGGTCCATGGCGTCGAAGTACGCGGGCACGTGGGCGGCGAAGAGCAGGCGGAAGAACGGCGCGTTGCGGACCGAGAAGCTGTCGATCGCGGCCAGGACCCGCTGTTCCGGGAGATGGATGAAGAGGTTGCCCGCCTGGTGCCAGTCGCCCTTGTACTCCAGGACGATCCGCTCGCCGTCGACGGTCAGCTCGTGCCGGGTCCCGCTGAACGTCTCGGTGGGCAGCGGCCGCCTGCTGTCCCGCGCCTCTTCGATGAACCTGCCGGTGAGCTCGTGGGCGACGATCCGCACGCCGTCCCGGGCCAGCAGGTGCGCGGCGCCGATGTGATCGGCGTGCGCGTGGCTGTAGATCAGGTGGGTGACCGGCCTGGGGGTCACCTCCTCGATGCCCTGCAGCAGCCGGTCGTCCAGGTCCAGCGGGGCGTCGACGACCACCACGCCCTTCCTGGTCACCAGGAACACGGTGTTGTCGACGCCGCTGGTGACGCCGTAGGCACCACCGCCCAGCTCGGTGACCAGGTAGCCGGACGGGGGGATGTCCGGACCGCGGGCGAAATCGGGGATGGGGGCGAATGCGGTCATGGTGGTCTCCTTCTGCCGTGAGTGCGGCTCGCGCACCGACCGATCCTGATCACAGCATGAGCCTCCGCGGACGCGGCATCACATGAACGCGTGAGGACCGCGCCCCCCGGACCGGCCCCCGGACCGCCCTCGCGGCCCGGCCCGGTGCTGCTCACAGGGTGCGGAGGAAGTCCGCGAGGTGCCGGGCGACCAGGTCCGGCGCCTCCAGTGGGGAGAGGTGGCCCACGCCGTCCAGCTCGGTGAGGGTCGCGGTGGGGATCAGCGGAAGCAGGTGCTCGCGCAGCACCTGCGGCGGGTCGACCTTGTCCGCGCCGCCGGCCAGCACCAGCACGGGTACGTCGATCTTCCCGACGCTGCCGGAGAGGTCCTCGACCAGTCCCTGCCGCGGCCAGGCCGAGCGGGCGGCTTCCGCCGCACCGGAGCTGTCCTCCAGGACCTGGCCGCGCAGGGCGCCGCCGAGGGGCCGGCCGGTCAGCACCTGGTCGATGCTCCGGCCGATGGTCTCCGCGCTGTCGTAGGCGTGCGAGAGGGCCTCCTGGAACTCGGGCGTCACCCCGACCGGGGCGGGCGGCGCGGGCGCGACGAGCACCAGGCCCCTGAGCCCGGCCGGGCGCCGGGAGGCCAGGGCCTGGGCGACCTTTCCGCCCATGGAGTGGCCGACGACGACGAACTCGTCGTAGCCGAGCCGGCCGACGACCTGCTGGGCGTCGTCGGCGAGCTGCTCGATGCCGTACGGCCCGGGCACGGCGGCGGACGCGCCCCAGCCGCGATGGTCGTAGGCGACGAAGGCCTGGGTGGGGCCGAGGAGTTCGAGGACCGGCCGCCAGGTGCGACGGGAGCCGCCCCAGTAGTGGAGGAGGACGAGGGCCGGTCCGTCGCCCTCGCGGACGTGGCCGTAGACCTGACCGCCCTGGACGTCGAAGTACCGGCCGATCGGGGTGGATGCGCTCATGGATCCGATCGTCGTCCGGCTCTGCCCGGCCGGAAACGGGCTCGTCCGCCACGGTCCGCAACTTTCGGGACAGCCCGGAACCGACGCGATCCGGCGCGGTGCACCGGAGGCCGCTTTGTTGCGGTCGTAGTATTCGAGCCATGGTCCCTCATCGTGTCGCGGTCCTGGCGCTGCCCGGTGTGCTCCCCATCGACCTGGGCATCCCCACCCAGATCTTCAATCCGCGGCCCAGCACCCCGTACCGGCTGACGGTCTGCGGCGCGACCCGCGGCAGTGTCACCACCAGCACCGGGTTCACGGTCGGCACGACGGCCGGACTGTCCGCGCTGGCCCGCGCGGACACGATCATCGTGCCGGGATACGACGACTACCGACGGCCACCCGCACCCGAGGTCACCGCGGCCCTGCGGCGCGCCTTCGGCCGCGGCGCCCGGATCGCCTCCATCTGCACCGGCGCCTTCGCCCTCGCGGCCGCCGGTCTCCTCGACGGCCGAACGGTGACCACCCACTGGGCAAGCGCCGACGACCTCGAACGCCTCCACCCCCGCCTGCGCGTCGACCGCAACGTCCTCTACATCGACGACGGCCGCCTCCTCACCTCCGCCGGGGTGACCGCCGGCATCGACCTGTGCCTCTACCTGGTCCGCAAGGACCTCGGCGCGGCCGTCGCCAACGAGATCGCCCGGGAACTGGTCGCCGCTCCGCACCGGGACGGCGGCCAGGCCCAGTTCATCGACCGGTCGCTGCCCGCCGCCACCGCCCACACCCTCGCCGGCACCCGTGACTGGGCCCTGCGCCACCTCGACGAGGCGCTCCCGCTCGACGTCCTCGCCCGGCACGCCCGGGTCTCCCCGCGCACCCTGGTCCGCATGTGGCGGCAGGAGACCGGGGTCTCCCCCCACCAGTGGCTGCTCACCGCCCGCGTCGGCCACGCCCGCGAGCTCCTGGAAGTCACCACCCTGAGCATCGAGCAGATCGCCGCCCGGAGCGGTCTGGGCAGCGGCACCAACCTCCGCGCCCGCTTCCGGGACGCCGTCGGCACCACGCCCACCGCGTACCGGCGTGCGTTCCGTGCGACCGGCGACGCCGCCTGAGCGCGGCCGCGGCACGGAGAATTTCCCGAAGAATCTCTCGGAAGAATCTTTCGCCCGGCGGAATAGACAGACCTGTCCATGCGGTTTACCAGGCAAGTTAGACAGACCGGTCTACTCAACAAGGACCTCCGAACCGACGCTCTTCGGCCCCGTCCCCGCGAAGGATCTCCGATGAACCACCTCGCACCGCACGAACGCACCGAGCGCACCAGGGCGTCTCACCGGCCGATCCCGCCGCGCGTCGCGTTCTACCTGCTCGCCTCCGTCGTCGTCTCCTTCCTCGCCGCCTCCAGCGCGCCCACCCCGCTCTACGCGACCTACCAGGCCGAGTGGGGGTTCACCCCGATCACCACCACGGTCGTCTTCGGCGTCTACGCGATCGCCGTCCTCTCCGGCCTCCTGGTCCTCGGCAAGCTGTCCGACCACGTCGGCCGCCGCCCGGTCCTGATCGCCGCGATCGCCGCCCAGGCCGCCGCGATGCTGCTGTTCACCACCGCCGGAGGCGTCGGCGAACTGCTCTTGGCCCGCATCGTCCAGGGCCTGTCCACCGGCGCCGCCCTCGGCGCGGTCGGCGCCGCGATGATGGACCTCGACCGCTCCCGCGGCACCCTGGCGAACGCCTTCGCCCCCGGCCTCGGCACCGCGACGGGCTCTCTGCTCAGCGGCTTCGTCGTGCAGTACCTGCCCGCCCCGACCCACGCGATCTACCTCGGCCTGCTGACCGTGTTCGTGGCCCAGGCGGTCGCCGTCGCCCTGATCGACGAGACCGTCACCAGGCGGCCGGGCGCCCTGGCCAGCCTGGTGCCCGAGATCAGGCTGCCGCGCACGGTCCGCGGCGCGGTCCTGGCCGCCGCACCCGTCATCTTCGCCGTCTGGGCACTCGCCGGGTTCTACGGCTCCCTGGGCCCCGCCCTGGTCCGCACCCTGGTCGGCTCCACCTCCGCCGTCTACGGCGGCCTCGGCCTCTTCGTCCTCGCGTTCGTCTCGGCCGGTTCGATCCTCGCCCTGCGCAAGGCACAGGCCACGACCGTGATGTACACCGGCATCGGCGCGCTCGTCGCCGGAGTGGCCCTGACCCTGGTCGCCGTGGACCTGAGCGCGCCGGCGCTGTTCTTCGTCGGCACGGCCGTCGCCGGCGCCGGCTTCGGCAGCGGCTTCCAGGGCGGCATCCGCACCGTGCTGCCGCTGACGAAGCCCCACGAGAGCTCCGGTGTGCTGTCCCTGCTGTTCGTCGTCGCCTACCTCGGCATGGGCGTCCCCTCGGTCGCCGCCGGCGCCCTGGTGGTGCACGGGGGCGGGCTCGTCCCGACCTCCGAGGAGTACGGCGCGGTGATCATCGCCCTGGCGCTGCTGGCCCTCTCCGCCCTGCTGGTGCGGCACGGCAGGCCGCAGAGCGGGCCCGGCGTGAAGGTGGCGTCCGGCGGCCCGCAGGCGGTCCCGGTCCGGGCGGAGCAGCCCGAGAGCCTCACACAGGCACGATGACCGAGTAGACCGGTCTGGTCAGCCATGCATCAGCCATGGACCCGAAATCTGGAAGGGACGGGAAGGTGAGTGGCATGACGAAGGCGTCGACCGCTGCCAAGGCCCCCACCGCACGGGAGCGGCTGCTCTCGGCGGCGAACGAGCTGTTCTACGCGGAGGGCGTGCAGACGGTCGGGATCGACCGGATCATCGAGCACGCCGGGGTCGCCAAGGCCTCGCTGTACAACACCTTCGGCGGCAAGGAACAGCTCATCCGGGCCTACCTCGACTCCCGGCACGCCAAGCTGACCGAGCGGCTGCTGCGGGGGGTCGACGGCGCCGACACCCCGCGGGACCGGCTGCTGGCCGTCTTCGACGCCCAGGCCGAGCTGTTCACCGAGCAGGACTACCACGGGTGCGCCTTCGTCGCGGCCAGTGCGGAGGCCAAGCACGGCAGCGCCATCGAGGAGGCCTCCGACGCCTACCGGGCCTGGGTCCGGGCCCTGTTCACCGGCCTCGCCCGGGACGCGGGCGCCCCGGACCCCGAGGCACTCGCCCGCCGGCTGCACCTGCTGTACGACGGGGGCGGGGTGTCCGCGCGGATGGACCGCGACCCGTCGGTGGGCGCGGTCGCCCGGGAGGCGGCCGCCATCCTCATCGACGCGGCACTGCAGCCCCGCTCCTGAGGGCCGCACCACCTCTCCCCGCACCACCTCTCCCCGCTCCGGCTCGTCACCAACTTCCGTACCGTGCACGGACATCGGAGCGACGACGCGACGGACGCCGAGAAGGCTCCATCGCGAGAAGGCTCTATGGGGTGACGGCCCCACCCGCCGCGGCAGCGTTGTCAGACCGGCTGCCGCGGCGATGCCATGATCCCGGCAGCCCGGTCAGGGACCGTCCGGGTCCGCGCGGTTCAGCGCGGGCTTGGGGGTGGTCCCGGCCGTCATCAGGTAGTCGGCGGCCGAGGTGTCGGTGACGAGGCTGGTGACCAGCCCCGACCGCAGCACCGCGTCGATCGCGGCCGCCTTGCGCTGCCCGCCCGCGATCGCGACGACCTCGGGGATACGGCGCAACTGGTCGGCCTTGACCGTGATGCAACGTTCCCCCAGGTCCCGCCCCACCCGGCGGCCGTCGGCGTCGAAAAGATGCGCGGCCATCTCGGCGGCGACACCGAGCGTGGCATAGTGCGCCCGCTCCTCGTCGCTGAGCATGTCGTGCACCGTGGAGATGCCGGCCTCCCAGGAGCCGATGGAGACACAGGCGACCGTGACCTTGTCGAAGTACTCGAAGGCCCGGGCGATCCCGGTCTGGTTGCGCAGCGCGGCCGCGGTGGCCGCGTCCGGCAGCAGCATCGGCGCGTAGATGGGGTGGGCGTCGCCGCCCGACACCTGGGCGGCGCGCCGGACGGCCTCGACCGAGCCGCGCTCGGAGGTCCCCGCGTCGTACACGCCCGTCAGCTGCACCACCGTGCAGGGCGGCAGCCGGTCGAGCGCGGCCGCCATGTGGATGGTGGACCGGCCCCAGGCGAGGCCGAGCACATCCCCCTCGTTCACGAGCTCGCCGAGCAGGTCCGCGGCGACCTCGCCGAGGTTCTCGGGGTCCGGGGTCTCCTCCGCCTCGGCCGGGGACTCGACCACCACGGCATGCCGCAGGCCGTAGCGGGCGCGGAGCGCGTCCGAGCGCTCGGCGTCCAGTTCGGCCGGCACGCGGATCTCGATGCGTACGAGATCCCTTTCGAGGGCAGTCTCCAGTACCCGGGCCACTTTGAAGCGGCTGACGCCGAACTCCTCAGCGATCTGGATCTTGGACTTGCCCTCGAGGTAGAAGCGGCGGGCCATGGCCGCCGCCTGCACCAGCTCTGCGGGTCCCATCCGCACGGCTGACCGGCCCGCCGACATACCCGACACGGCCATCTCCTCACTGCTGTTCACACTCTGGATACGCCGTTCATCCTTGCAGATCCGGCGCACTTGATCAGCCCTGATCGGAGCCGTTCACGTTCCCGTACCTCAGTGGTCGCACGCCCACGACGCCTGGGCGGTGGCCGCCTCCGCCTGGGTGCGTAGTGCACGTACCGCCGCTGCCGGGTCGTTTGCCCCGTACACCGCTGAACCTGCCACAAAAACGTCGGCTCCGGCGTCCGCGCACCGCTCGATCGTCGACGCGGAAACTCCACCGTCGACCTGCAGCCACAGCTCCAGTCCGTGCTTGCTGATCAACTCCCGGGTGCGGCGGATCTTCGGCAGCATGATGTCGAGGAACGACTGGCCGCCGAAGCCCGGCTCGACCGTCATGATCAGCAGCATGTCCAGCTCGGGGAGCAGGTCCTCGTACGGCTCGATGGGCGTGGCGGGCTTGAGCGCCATGGAGGCCCGGGCGCCCTTAGCCCGGATCTCCCGCGCGAGCCGTACGGGCGCGGCGGCCGCCTCCACGTGGAAGGTGACGGAGGAGGCACCCGCTTCGACGTACTGCGGCGCCCACCGATCAGGGGCCTCGATCATCAGGTGGCAGTCCAGCGGGGTGTCCGTAGCACGGGCCAGGGACTCTACGACCGGCACGCCGAGCGTGAGGTTCGGGACGAAGTGGTTGTCCATGACGTCGACGTGGAGCCAGTCGGCGCCTTCGACCGCCTTCGCCTCGTCCGCGAGGCGGGCGAAGTCGGCGGACAGGATGCTGGGGTTGATCTGCACGGCCATGCCCCAAGCGTGCCATGCCCCGACGGGGTGGGCCGAATGGGGTTCGGGGGCGGTTGCGGTCGTGGGTCCGGTGCGGGTGGGTGGGGGTTGCTCGCGCAGTTCCCCGCGCCCCTTACGGGGCGCTTCGCCCGCCGCTTCTCCCGGGCGGCACCCGGCCGGCGCCGCTGAGCGTCCCCACCCCCACCTCAGCCTCAGCCAGTCCTCCGGATCAACGCCAGATACATCGCGTCCGTGCCGTGCACATGGGGCCACAGCTGGACATCCGGCCCCTCCCCCAGCTCCGGCACCCCCGGCAGCAGCGGACGCGCATCCACCAGCTCCGTCTCCGGCCGCTGCTTCAGCACGTCCTGCACCACCGCCCGCGTCTCCGCCAGATGCGGGGAACAGGTCGCGTACCCGACCACCCCGCCCACCCGTACCGAGTCGATCGCGGTACGCAACAGCGCACGCTGCAGCGGAGCGAAGTTGTCGAGGTCCTCGGGACGGCGGCGCCACCGTGCCTCCGGGCGGCGGCGCAGCGCGCCCAGCCCCGTGCAGGGTACGTCCATCAGGACCCGGTCGAAGGTGCCGGGGAGCCACGGCGGCCGGGTGCCGTCGGCGGCGATGACCTGGTACGGCCCCGGGTTGCCGTGCAGCGCCTTCGCCACCAGCCCGGCCCGGTGCGGCTGCTTCTCGGAGGCGAGCAGCACGGCCCCCCGCTCGGCGGCGAGCGCGGCGAGCAGCGCGGCCTTGCCACCGGGTCCGGCACAGCCGTCCAGCCACTTCTCGTCGGGGCCCTCGACCGGCACGTTGGCGAGCGCGAGGGCGACCAGCTGGCTGCCCTCGTCCTGCACACCGGCCCGGCCCTCCTGCACGGCCGTGATGGCGCCGGGCTCCCCGCCCTCGGTGAGCCGCACGGCGTACGGCGACCAGCGCCCCCGTTCGGCGGCCTCCTCCCCGAGGAGTTCCTCGGTGGTGGCCCGCCCGGGCCGGGAGACCAGCGTCACCTCGGGCCGCTCGTTGTCGGCGGCCAGCAGTTCCTCGATCCCCGCGCGTCCACCCCCCAGCGAATCCCAGAGCGCGGAGACGACCCACCGCGGATGCGAGTGCACCACGGCCAGGTGGTCCTCGGGGTCCTCCTCGTAGGACGGCGCGACCCGTGCGATCCAGCCGTCGAGATCGTCCTGCGTGACCTTGCGGAGCACGGCGTTGACGAACTTGGCCCGTCCGTCGCCCAGCACCACCCGGGCCAGCTCGACGGAGGCGGAGACGGCGGCGTGGCTGGGAATCCGCGTCCCGAGCAACTGATGGACACCCAGACTGAGCACGTCCAGCACCGGCGGGTCCACCTCGCGCAGCGGCCGGTCGACGCACTCGGCGATGATCGCGTCGTACGTCCCCTGCCTGCGCAGCGTCCCGTACACCAGCTCGGTCGCGAGCGCGGCGTCCCGCCCGTCGAAGTCGCCCTTCTCCCGGGCCTTGCGCAGCAGTGGCGGCAGCACGAGGTTGGCGTACGCGTCCCGCTCGTCCACGGCGCGCAGCGCCTCGAAGGCGAGGATGCGGACGGGGTCCCTCTGGGGACGACGGTAGGGCTTGGCGGGCCTGCGCGGCCGCCGGGACTGCTCGCTCACGAAAAAGGTGCTCCGGGTATGAGGATGAGGCGACTCCCAGCGTACGCCGCGCACGCCGGAAAGCCGCTGCTGGGAGACGGCGCTCAGGCGCCGAGGGACTCCCCGGTGCCGATGCGCACGCCGCGCGCCCAGTCGGCGGCCCGCATCGGCTTCTTGCCCTGGGCCTGCACCCAGAGCAGTTCCACCGCGTACGACCCCGTCCCCACGTGCACGCTGTTCTTCCCCACGGCGATCTGGGCCGGGGCGAGGTCGGTCCGCTCGGGCACCGGCGTGACCTGGATGAGCTTGAGCCGCTCACCACGGAAGGTGGTCCAGGCGCCAGGGGCCGGGGTGCACCCCCGCACCACCCGGTCGACCCGCAGCGCCGGCGCCGACCATTCCACCTTCGCGTCCTCGACGGTGATCTTCGGCGCGAGGGTGATGCCCTCCCCCGGCTGCGGTACGGCCTTGAGCGTGCCGTCCTCGATGCCGTCCATGGTCGCGGCGAGCAGCCCGGACCCGGCGAACGCGAGGCGGGTCAGCAGGTCACCGCTGGTGTCGGTGGGCCGGATCTCCTCGGTGACGGTCCCGTAGACGGGCCCGGAGTCGAGCCCTTCCTCGATGAGGAACGTGGAAGCGCCCGTGATCTCGTCGCCGCCCATGATGGAGTGCTGCACGGGAGCCGCCCCGCGCCAGGCGGGAAGCAGCGAGAAGTGCAGGTTGACCCACCCGTGGGCCGGCACGTCCAGCGCGACCCGCGGCAGCAGCGCGCCGTACGCGACCACCGGACAGCAGTCCGGCCCGATCTCCCTCAGCCGCTCCAGAAACTCCGGATCGCGCGGCTTGAGCGGCCTCAGCACCTCGATCCCGGCCTCCATCGCCCGCTCGGCCACAGGCGAAGCGACCAGCCTGCGCCCCCGCCCGGCCGGCGCGTCGGGCCGCGTGACCACCGCGGCCACCTCGTGCCGCCCCGAGGAGATGAGAGCGTCCAGAGCGGGAACGGCGACTTCGGGAGTACCGGCGAAGACAAGCTTCATGGGCGACTGCGACCCTCTCGAACGACATCAACACGGGCAACGCACAAGTCTATGCCGCCCCGATCAACCACCACCCCCAGACCACAACCCCGCAGCCTGACACCCCACGGCCCCCGCAGACCGCACAGCACGAACGCCGAACCCGAACAGCGACGGCGGCAGGCCGCACGCCGCAGGCCGCAGGCCGCAGGCCGCAGGCCGCACACGGCACACGGCACACGGCACACGGCACACGGCACACGGCACACGGTCGACCACAACCAACGGTCGGCCGCCGACGGCGAGTACCCCCGCAGGTCGCCCGACCTCTCTGCCGACTGGGACGGGCGGTGCGCGGGTGGGAGAACTCTCCGGTGGCGCGAACCCCGCCGCACGGCGTACGCATATGCCCATACGCCCCCACACCGTGACCAGCGGAGCGCCCACGCGTTGGTCAAGAGAGAGTTGACCACAACGGGCCGCAGACGCGGCCCATTCCTTTCAACGCCGGTTCGAGAGGCTTGTTCATGGCCGACCACGCAACCCACGACGCCCAGGCCCGGGCCAGCCTGCACTTGCTGGTGCGGGACATCGAGCGGGTCCGCCGACAGGTGGACGCACTACGCACGCTCACCGCCCAGTTGGGCAACGTCTACCGCCCGCGCCGCTCCGGCCCGTCCACGGGCTTCGTCGTCTACGGACGCGCCCCCGCCCCGACGGTCCGTCTCGCCCAGGAACTCCGGGACAGTGTCGAGACCCTGGTCACGGCCGCCGTGGACTTCGACCGTTCACTCGGCTTCTCGTGGGACGCGGTGGGCTCCGCCCTCGGAGTCACCAAGCAGGCGGTGCACCGCCGTTACGGCGCCCGTCGCGCCGCCACCCAGACAACGGCCACGGCCACCGCTACAGCCACGGCCACGGCCACGGCCGAGCCCGAGCGGTCCACGGAACCGTCGGGCACCCGCACGATCAACGTGGGCGGCGGCCTGCCCACGATGCCGACGGTCCCCGCCGCCCGCTCCATGCCGACCCAGCCGACCGCCGGCAGCCCCACCCTCCGCGACGAGGCCAGGCCGACAGCCTTCCCCGGCCCGCGCAACGGCTGACGCACCCAGCGGCCGACCGACACCACGGCTGACCCGAAGGGCCGACCCGCCCGCCCCTGCCCTCCCGGCAAGCATCCGGGAGGGCAGCCGTCTGCCGGTCACCCGATGTCCGGCGGATCGATCCGCACCCGAACCGCCTCCCCGCCCCCGCCCCCGCCTCCACTCCCGCTCCCCCGCGCCATCCGGGCCGCCTGAGCCGACTTCAGCGCGGCGGCGAGCGCCGCCCCACTTCCCGGCGGCACCCGGACCAGCGCCCGCTCCCAGTGCTCCCCCGGCGGCGGCGCGCCCGCCCGTCGAGGCGCCCCGGCCCGCACCACGGGCACCGGAACCGGCCCCAACACCTCGGCGTCCGAAGGCAGTTCGGCCGTACCGAGGAACTCGGCGAGCGCCTCCGCCGTCCCTGAGACCGCCGCCATCCGCGAGACCGGCGGAAACCCCAGCTCCGCCCGCTCGGCCAGCTCCCGTACCGCGTGCCCGACGGGATCCCACCGCACCAGCGCCTGCACGGGCCGCAGTGTCGGCTCCGCGACGACGACCACGGTCCCGCCGTCTCCCTGGGGCCGCACCAGCGCCCCGGCCGCGATCCACCGGCGCAGCGCGTCCTCACCGGCCCGCAGATCCGGCCGTCCCAGCATGGCCCAGCCGTCCAGCAGCAGGGCCGCCGCGTAGCCGCCCTCGGCGACCGGCTCCGCGCCCGGGGTGCTCACGACCAGTGCGGGTGTCCCCGGCACGGTGTCCAGCACCTGCTCACGCCCCGAGGTACGTACGGGTACGGCGGGAAAGGCCCGCCCCAGTTCCTCGGCGGTCCGTCGGGCCCCGACCACCTGGGCGCGGAGCCGGAAGCCGCCGCACTCGGGGCAGTGCCAGTCGCTCTCCGTTCGCCCGCACCACCCGCACTCCAGCGCCCCGGCATCCCGCGCCTCCAACGGACCGGCACAGTGCCGGCAGCGCGCCGGCGCCCGGCACTGGGCGCAAGCCAGTCGCGGCACGTACCCCCGTCGGGGCACCTGTACCAGCACCGGTCCGTGCCGCAGCCCGTCCCGGACGGCCTGCCAGGCGAGCGTCGGCAACCGCGCGGCCCGCGCGGCCTCGTCCCGTGCCAGGTCCCCGTCGCCGACCGTCCGCACCAGCGGCGCCGCCCGCCGTACCTGCTCCCGTCCCGCCACCAGGGGCCGCGCCCAGCCGTTCTCCACGAGTTGCGCGGCCTCCACCGTGCAGCTCCAACTCCCGAGCAGAAACCCGCACTTGTCCAGGGCCGCCCGCAACAACAGCACATCCCGCGCATGCGGCTGCGGGGCGTGCTGTTCGCTGTGGCTGTCGTCCCCGTCGTCCCAGATCGCGACGAGCCCGAGATCCCGGACCGGCGCGAACATGGCCGCCCGCGTCCCCACGACCGCCCGCACCGAGCCGCGGCTGACGGCGAGCCACTGCGCGTACCGCTTCTCGGGCCCGGCATCGGCCGTGAGCAGCGCATGCCGTCCCGCGCCCAGCACATCGGTCAGCGCGGCATCGACCCGCGCGGCGGCCCGCCCGTCCGGTACGACGACGAGCGCGCCGCGTCCCGAGGCCAGCGTGGCGGCGACGGCCCGGGCGATCTCGGCGCTCCACTCCGGTCCCGGCAGGGCGTTCCACACCGCACGTGGTGCGCCGCCGGCGGCCAGTGACTCCACGAAGGCGGCCCCGTGCTCGTACCGCGCCCAGGAACCGGGGTCGGGCACGGTCGGGCGCGGCAGCGGCTCGGGCGACGGCCGCTTCTCGGCCCGTGCGCTGCGCGGCGGCACCGCCAGTTGCAGCACATCGGCGAGGCTCCCCGCGTACCGGTCGGCGACCGCCCGTGCGAGCCGCAGCAGCTCCTCGCTCAGCACCGGCTCGGGCGACACCACCTGGGCCAGCGCGGCCAGCGGCCCCGAGTAGTCGGACTCGGCGAGGCGCTCCACCAGGAACCCGTCGATCAGCCCCCCGCCCTCCCGTCGCCCGTCCCGCACCCGGTGCCGCCCGGCCCCGAACCGCACCCGCACCCGCACCCCCGGCTGTGCTTCGGCGTCCAGCTCGGCGGGGACGGCGTAGTCGAAGTAGCGGTCGAGGTGGAGCACACCCTTGTCCACGAGCACCCGCGCGACCGGCAACCGCTCGGCCAGCGCGGCCCCCCGCCAGGTCCGCGGTTTGGCCCGGGGCACCTTGGCCCCTCGCACGCTCTCCCGAATGAGCGCGAGCTGCTCCGGCGGCGCCCCTGCGGCGCCCTCGCCCCCCTGCCCGTTCTCGCTGCTCACCCTTGCATTCTTACCAAACGCCACTGACAACCGGCGCCGCCGAACCTCCCGTATGACGAACCGTCCCCATGACGCGCCGAAGGCCCGGCTCCCTCGAAGGGAAGCCGGGCCTTCGTCGAGGTGGCTCCGGGGTTACAGGCCCGCGGCCTTGCGCAGGGCGTCCACGCGGTCCGTGCGCTCCCAGGTGAAGTCGGGGAGCTCGCGGCCGAAGTGGCCGTACGCGGCGGTCTGCGAGTAGATCGGGCGGAGCAGGTCGAGGTCGCGGATGATGGCGGCCGGACGCAGGTCGAAGACCTCGTCGATCGCCTTCTCGATCTTCTCGGCGTCGATCTTGGCGGTGCCGAAGGTCTCCACGAAGAGGCCGACGGGCTCGGCCTTGCCGATCGCGTACGCGACCTGGACCTCGCAGCGGGACGCCAGACCGGCGGCGACCACGTTCTTCGCGACCCAGCGCATGGCGTAGGCGGCCGAGCGGTCGACCTTGGACGGGTCCTTGCCGGAGAAGGCGCCGCCACCGTGGCGGGCCATGCCGCCGTAGGTGTCGATGATGATCTTGCGGCCGGTCAGGCCGGCGTCGCCCATCGGGCCGCCGATCTCGAAGCGGCCGGTCGGGTTGACCAGCAGACGGTAGTTCTCGGTGTCGAGCTTGATGCCGTCGTCCAGCAGCGCCTTCAGCTCCGGCTCCACGACGAACTCGCGGATGTCGGGCGCGAGCAGCGACTCCAGGTCGATGTCCGAGGCGTGCTGGCTGGAGACCACGACCGTGTCGAGGCGGACGGCCTTGTCGCCGTCGTACTCGATGGTGACCTGCGTCTTGCCGTCGGGGCGCAGGTAGGGGATGGTGCCGTTCTTACGGACCTCGGAGAGGCGCTTGGAGAGGCGGTGCGCCAGGAAGATCGGGAGCGGCATCAGCGTCGGCGTCTCGTCCGTCGCGTAGCCGAACATCAGGCCCTGGTCACCGGCGCCCTGCTTGTCGAGTTCGTCCTCGTCGCCCTCGACACGGTTCTCGTACGCCGTGTCCACGCCCTGGGCGATGTCCGGGGACTGCGCGCCGATCGAGACCGAGACGCCACAGGAGGCTCCGTCGAAGCCCTTCTTCGAGGAGTCGTAACCGATCTCGAGGATCTTGTTGCGGACCAGCGTCGCGATGTCCGCGTACGTCTTGGTCGTGACCTCGCCGGCCACGTGCACCAGGCCGGTGGTGATCAGCGTCTCGACGGCGACCCGTGAGGTCGGGTCCTCACGCAGAAGCGCGTCGAGAATGGTGTCGCTGATCTGGTCAGCGATCTTGTCGGGGTGACCCTCGGTCACGGACTCCGAGGTGAACAGGCGACGGGACACAACGCTCCCTGGGGTTGCAGCGGCTGCTGGCTGATCATTGGCGGACAACACGGGGGCTGCACCCGGGCATCGTCCGAGAACAGTTTATCGGTCGCACTCCGCCGCCGGCCCACCTGTCTCGACACTCGGGAGTGCTGTGACCTGCGGCACGGGCATTCTGCCCAATGGTCGGCGGCCTTGGCCAGAGTCACCGCACCGTAATGTCACACCCGGGAAAGTTGACATATGGCTGAAATAAGTTAACCCAAACGGGCCGCCACCAGATCCCACACGGTGTCGGCGAGAGCCTCCTTCGGCCCGTGCGGCACAGGCGTCTCGCTGCCGTCGGCGCCGAGCACCACGGCCTCGTTCTCCTCGGAGCCGAAGGTCTTGCGCTCGCCCACCTCGTTCACCACGAGCAGGTCGCAGCCCTTGCGCGCGAGCTTGGTCCGGCCGTTGGCGAGGACGTCGTCGGTCTCGGCGGCGAAGCCGACGATCACCTGTCCGGTCCGCGCCCGGTCGGCCGAGATCTCCGCGAGGATGTCCGGATTCCGCACCAGGACGATCGGTTCGGGATCCTGGCCGTCCTTCTTCTTGATCTTCCCGGCCGCGTAGACCGCGGGGCGGAAGTCGGCGACGGCGGCGGCCATCACCACGGCGTCGGCGTCGGCGGCCGCCTTCAGCACCGCCTCGCGCAGCTGTACGGCCGTACCGACCGGGACGACGTCCACGCCGGCCGGGTCCGGCAGCCCTGCGGTGTTCGCGGCGACCAGCGTCACCCTGGCCCCCCGGGCGGCGGCCGTGCGGGCGAGGGCGTAGCCCTGCTTGCCGGAGGAGCGGTTGCCGAGGAAGCGGACGGGGTCGAGGGGCTCGCGGGTGCCGCCGGCGGAGACGACGACGTGCCGGCCGGCCAGGTCGGGCTCCGCCACTCCTCTCGCGAGGACGCGACGGCAGACCTCGAAGATCTCCCCCGGGTCGGGCAGCCGGCCCTTGCCGGTGTCGACGCCGGTGAGGCGGCCCACCGCCGGTTCGACCACGACGGCGCCGCGGCGGCGCAGCGTGGCCACGTTCTCCTGGGTGGCCGGGTGCTCCCACATCTCGGTGTGCATCGCGGGGGCGAAGACAACCGGGCAGCGGGCCGTGAGGAGGGTGTTGGTGAGCAGGTCGTCGGCGAGGCCGTGGGCGGCCTTGGCGAGCATGTCGGCGGTGGCGGGGGCGACGACGACCAGGTCGGCGTGCTGGCCGATGCGGACGTGCGGGACCTCCTCGACGTGGTCCCAGACCTCGGTGGAGACGGGGTTGCCGGAGAGGGCGGACCAGGTGGCGGCGCCGACGAAGTGCAGCGCGGAGGCGGTGGGCACGACCCGGACGTCGTGACCCGACTCGGTGAACCTTCTCAGCAGCTCACAGGCCTTGTAGGCGGCGATGCCGCCGCTGACCCCCAGCACGACCCTCGGCTTGTCCACGTCACTCCCCGCACTTGGCTCCCGCACCGGCTCCGGCGCACGTCTCCATCACACACCACAGGCCCGGCAGTCGGGCTGCCGGGCCTGTGGATAAGTCAACTGCAATACGAAAGTACTACTGCGCCGGGCCTTCGATGGCCTCGGAGGTCAGCAGACCCGCGTTGATCTCGCGCAGGGCGATGGAGAGCGGCTTCTCGTGGACGTGGGTGTCGACGAGCGGACCGACGTACTCGAGGAGGCCCTCGCCGAGCTGCGAGTAGTACGCGTTGATCTGGCGGGCACGCTTGGCCGCGTAGATCACGAGGCTGTACTTCGAGTCGGTGGCCTCGAGGAGCTCGTCGATCGGAGGGTTGATGATGCCCTCGGGCGCGGTGATGGAAGAGGACACGCTCTGCCTTCCGATGGATGGGAAAGATTCAGTCTGAATGATCAGCAACGATCACACAACGTCCATCAAGGCTAGCAGCTCGCGCGCCACGTCCTCGACGGAGGTGTTGACCAGTGTCTCGTCGAACTCCGGCTCGGCCGCGAGCTCGATCTTGGCCGCGTCCAGCCGGCGCTCGATCACCTCGGGCGCCTCGGTGCCGCGTCCGGTGAGCCTGCGCACCAGCTCCTCCCAGGAGGGCGGAGCCAGGAACACCAGCCGGCCGTCCGGCATGGTCTCGCGGACCTGCCGGGCGCCCTGGAGGTCGATCTCCAGGAGGACCGGCACACCGGATTCGAGGTGTTCGAGGACCGCGGCACGCGGGGTGCCGTAGCGGTTGCCGGCGAATTCGGCCCACTCCAGGAGTTCGCCGTTGGCAATCAGCTTGTCCATCTCCTCGTCGGAGACGAAGAAGTAGTGGACTCCGTGCTTCTCGCCCGGGCGGGGCCTGCGGGTGGTCGCCGAAACCGAGAGCCAGACCTCGGGGTGTTCCTTGCGCATATGGGCGACGACCGTGCTCTTGCCGACCCCGGAGGGGCCGGAGAGCACGGTCAGCCGCGGACGTACGTCCGGGGGCTCGGGGGTCGTCCCCCGGAATGTTGCAGCCATGCAGCGATTATTCCAGCAATCGCCGGCCGCCCGGGACGGCTGTCCCGGACGGCCCGGTGATCAGGAACCGGTGCTGCCGAACTCGCGCTCCAGGGAGGCGATCTGGTTGGACCCGAGGCCACGCACGCGGCGGCTCTCGGAGATCCCGAGTCGCTCCATGATCTGCTTGGCGCGGACCTTGCCCACGCCCGGCAGGGACTCGAGCAGGGCGGAGACCTTCATCTTGCCGATGACGTCGTTTTCCTGGCCCTGCTTGATGACCTCGTGAAGAGAGGCGCCGGAGTGCTTGAGTCGATTCTTGACCTCGGCCCGCTCCCGGCGAGCCGCGGCGGCCTTTTCGAGCGCGGCTGCGCGCTGTTCAGGGGTAAGGGGCGGAAGAGCCACGCCTACGTCACCTCGGATGTCGAACTGTCGGATACGGACCGGTGAGGAACCTAGTCGCCCCACACCTGGGGAGCTACGAGCAACACGCTTGCCCGTTGACTCTGCTCGGAGACTAGCGGGCAAGTCCGCCGGAGTCAGCGAGAACAGCGGAAAA
Source organism: Streptomyces sp. NPDC058464 (assembly GCF_042721035.1). Classification (NCBI taxonomy): domain Bacteria; kingdom Bacillati; phylum Actinomycetota; class Actinomycetes; order Kitasatosporales; family Streptomycetaceae; genus Streptomyces; species Streptomyces sp. NPDC058464. Next base: position 164,058 of record NZ_JBHXMA010000006.1, on the reverse strand, counting down.
GTCCTGGTCAGCCTCCGTCAGGCCAGACATTTCAGACATACTGCCCAGGATTTGAGGATGTATTCACGTTCGGGCAGGCGCCGAAGCGCCCGCCGCGGCACTCCTCGGAGTCCTCACCGACCTGCGACGACGTCCCGGATCTCACCCGCGAACCGTTCCGCGGCCGCCCGCAGGGCCCCGACGTCGGGACCGTGACGCAAAACACCTCGGCTCACGTTTGGAACCACGTTGCGCACCGCCGCCCCGAAGACTTCGGGAAGGTCGGCCGCCGTCGCCCCCTGCGCACCGACGCCCGGCGCGAGGAGCGGACCGTTGATGTCGAGGTCGTACGACGACAGGTCGCCGACCGTGGCACCGACAACGGCGCCGAAGGATCCCAGCGGCTCCTCCCCCGCGTTCTCGGCGGCCAGGTGGGCCAGCACGGTGGCGCCGACCGTACGACCGTCGGCGCGCACCGCGTGCTGCACCTCGGGGCCCTCCGGGTTGGAGGTGAGCGCCAGCACGAACAGGCCGGCCCCGCTCTCCCTGGCCAGCGCGACGGCCGGGCTGAGCGAGCCGTAGCCGAGGTACGGCGAGACGGTCAACGCGTCCGAGAACAGCGGGGCGTCCTTGTGCAGATAGGCCTCCGCGTACCCGGCCATGGTCGAGCCGATGTCGCCGCGCTTGGCGTCCATGACGACCAGCGTCCCGGCCGCCCGCGCCTCCTGCACCACCCGCTCCAGCACGGCGATTCCGCGCGAGCCGAACCGCTCGAAGAAGGCGCTCTGCGGCTTCATCACGGCGACCCGGTCGGCCACCGCCTCGACGACGGTACGGCTGAACCGCTCCAGCCCCGTGACGTCGTCGTTCAGACCCCACTCGGAGAGCAGCGAGGCATGCGGGTCGATACCGACGCACAGCGGACCGCGCTCGTCCATCACACCGCGCAGCCGCGCGCCGAAGGGCTCCAACGGGCTCATACGGTCTTCCTCACATCGGCGCCGACGGCGTCGGCGAGAGTGGCGTACGGGCTGGTACGCAGGCGCGCCGCGAGACCCTTGTGGACGGCACGGCCCCAGAAGGGGCCCTCGTAGATGAAGGCGCTGTAGCCCTGGACCAGCGTGGCACCGGCCAGGATGCGCTGCCAGGCGTCCTCGGCGTTCTCGATGCCGCCGACGCCCACCAGGGTGATCCGGTCGCCCACGCGCGCGTACAGCCGCCGCAGCACCTCCAGGGAGCGCGCCCTGAGAGGCGCCCCGGAGAGCCCGCCGGTCTCCTTCACCAGGGCGGGATCGGAGCGCAGCCCCAACCCCTCCCGCGCGATGGTGGTGTTGGTGGCGATGATCCCGTCCAGGCCCAGCTCCACGGCCAGGTCGGCGACGGCGTCGACGTCCTCGTCGGCGAGGTCGGGCGCGATCTTCACCAGCAGCGGCACCCGGCGGTTCGCCGCCACGCGGTCGGCGGCCTCGCGCACGGCCGTCAGCAGCGGCCGGAGGTGATCGACGGCCTGGAGGTTGCGCAGCCCGGGCGTGTTCGGCGACGACACGTTCACGACCAGGTAGTCGGCGTACGGCGCGAGCCGCTCGGCGGACTTCACGTAGTCGCCGACGGCCTCGGCCTCCGGTACGGCCTTGGTCTTGCCGATGTTGACGCCGACGACGGTCCTGAAGACGGCCTCACGGGTGGCGAGCCGCGCGGCGACGGCCAGCGAACCGTCGTTGTTGAAGCCCATGCGGTTGATGAGCGCCCGGTCCGCGACGAGCCGGAACAGCCGCTTCTTCGGATTACCCGGCTGCGCCTCCCCGGTCACGGTCCCGATCTCGACGTGGTCGAACCCGAGCATCGACATCCCGTCGATCGCGACGGCGTTCTTGTCGAACCCGGCGGCAAGCCCGAACGGCCCGTGCATCCGCAGCCCGAAGGCCTCGGTACGCAGCTCCTTGTACCGGGGAGCGAGGGCGGCGGCGACGAAGGTACGCAGCACGGGGATGCGAGCAGCGAGCCGGATCCACCGGAAGGCCAGGTGGTGGGCCTGTTCCGGGTCCATCCGCTTGAAAACGAGGTTGAAGAAGATCTTGTACATGGAGTCCTCATGCGGAGGGGGACACCGTCACCGGTGCCCCCCTTCATAGACGTCTGGGCAACGCGCCCCTTCAGGGGCGCGGGGCGGTATTCGATATGCGGCTCCGCCGCGTGGGCGCGACCAGCCACAACCGGCCCGCAGCCTCACTACGACCTGCTCAGTCCCGCGCGGCCGTCAAACGCTCCGCATGCTCCTGCAGCGACCGCACCCCCACATCCCCGTGGTTCAGCGCGTCGATCCCCTGCACGGCCGCCGCCAGCGCCTGCACGGTCGTCAGACACGGCACCGACCGCGCCACCGCGGCTGTCCGGATCTCGTACCCGTCCAGACGACCCCCGGTGCCGTACGGCGTGTTGACGATGAGGTCCACCTCGCCGTCGTGGACGAGCTGCACGATCGTCTTCTCACCGTTGGGGCCGACCCCCTCCGACTGCTTGCGCACGACGGTCGCGTTGATGCCGTTGCGCTTGAGCACCTCGGCCGTGCCTGACGTGGCCAGCAGTTCGAAGCCGTGCGCGACCAGCTCACGCGCCGGGAAGATCATCGACCGCTTGTCGCGGTTGGCGACGGAGATGAACGCGCGGCCCTTGGTGGGCAGCGGCCCGTACGCCCCGGCCTGCGACTTGGCGTACGCCGTGCCGAAGACGGAGTCGATGCCCATCACCTCGCCGGTGGAGCGCATCTCCGGGCCGAGGACGGTGTCCACACCCCGCCCGTGGATGTCCCGGAACCGCGACCACGGCATGACCGCCTCCTTCACGGAGATCGGCGCGTCGAACGGCAGCTCGCCGCCGTCACCGCGGGCCGGCAGCAGCCCCTCGGCGCGCAGCTCGGCGACGGTCGCGCCCAGCGAGATCCGGGCGGCGGCCTTGGCCAGCGGCACCGCGGTCGCCTTCGAGGTGAAGGGGACCGTACGGGACGCGCGCGGGTTGGCTTCGAGGACGTAGAGGATGTCCCCGGCCATCGCGAACTGGATGTTGATCAGGCCGCGGACGCCGACACCCTTCGCGATGGCCTCCGTCGAGGCCCGCAGCCGCTTGATGTCGAAGCCGCCGAGCGTGATCGGGGGCAGGGCACAGGCGGAGTCGCCGGAGTGGATGCCGGCCTCCTCGATGTGCTCCATCACGCCGCCGAGGTACAGCTCCTGGCCGTCGTACAGCGCGTCGACGTCGATCTCGATCGCGTCGTCCAGGAACCGGTCGACGAGCACCGGCCGGGAGGGGCTGATCTCGGTCGACTCGGCGATGTAGGTGGCGAGGCGGGTCTCGTCGTAGACGATCTCCATGCCACGGCCGCCGAGCACGTAGGACGGCCGGACGAGCACCGGGTAGCCGATCTCGTCGGCGATGGCCTTGGCCTCGGCGAAGGTGGTGGCGGTGCCGTGCTTGGGCGCCGGCAGGCCGGCCTCGGCGAGCACGCGCCCGAAGGCGCCCCGGTCCTCGGCCGCATGGATAGCTTCCGGCGAGGTGCCGACGATCGGCACGCCGTTGTCCTTCAGCGCCTGCGACAGGCCCAGCGGGGTCTGGCCGCCCAGCTGCACTATCACACCGGCGACCGGACCGGCCTGCTGCTCGGCGTGCACGATCTCCAGCACGTCCTCCAGCGTCAGCGGCTCGAAGTAGAGCCGGTCGGAGGTGTCGTAGTCGGTGGAGACGGTCTCCGGGTTGCAGTTGACCATCACGGTCTCGTACCCGGCGTCGGACAGCGCGAAGGACGCGTGCACGCACGAGTAGTCGAACTCGATGCCCTGGCCGATGCGGTTGGGACCGGAGCCCAGGATGATGACGGCCGGCTTCTCGCGCGCCGCGACCTCGGTCTCCTCGTCGTAGGAGGAGTAGAAGTACGGCGTCTTCGCGGCGAACTCGGCGGCGCAGGTGTCGACCGTCTTGTAGATCGGGCGCACGCCCAGCGCGTGCCGGACCTCGCGGACGACGTCCTCGCGCAGGCCGCGGATCTCGGCGATCTGCTGGTCGGAGAAGCCGTGCCGCTTGGCGTCCGCGATCAGCTCGGCGCTCAGCTCCGGCGCCTCGGCCAGCTCGTCGGCGATCTCCTTGATCAGGAAGAGCTGGTCGACGAACCACGGGTCGATCTTCGTGTACTCGAAGACCTCCTCGGGCGTGGCACCGGCGCGGATGGCCTGCATGACGGTGTTGATCCGGCCGTCGGTGGGCCGTACCGCCTCGCGCAGCAGGGTCTCCTTGTCGCCGGGCTCGCCGACGAAGGTGAACTGGCTGCCCTTCTTCTCCAGCGAGCGCAGCGCCTTCTGGAAGGCCTCGGGGAAGTTGCGGCCGATGGCCATCGCCTCGCCGACCGACTTCATGGTGGTGGTCAGCGTGGAGTCGGCGGACGGGAACTTCTCGAACGCGAAGCGCGGGGCCTTGACGACCACGTAGTCGAGCGTGGGCTCGAAGGAGGCCGGGGTCTCCTGCGTGATGTCGTTGGGGATTTCATCGAGGGTGTAGCCGACGGCCAGCTTCGCCGCGATCTTCGCGATCGGGAAGCCGGTCGCCTTGGAGGCGAGCGCGGAGGACCGCGACACGCGCGGGTTCATCTCGATGACGATGACGCGGCCGTCCTCGGGGTTCACCGCGAACTGGATGTTGCAGCCGCCCGTGTCGACGCCGACCTCACGGATGACGGCGATGCCGATGTCGCGGAGGATCTGGTACTCGCGGTCGGTGAGGGTCATCGCCGGGGCGACGGTGATCGAGTCGCCGGTGTGCACGCCCATCGGGTCGAAGTTCTCGATGGAGCAGACGACCACGACGTTGTCGTGCTTGTCGCGCATCAGCTCCAGCTCGTACTCCTTCCAGCCGAGGATGGACTCCTCCAGGAGCACCTCGGTGGTCGGGGAGAGCGTGAGGCCCTGGCCGGCGATCCGGCGCAGCTCCTCCTCGTCGTGGGCGAAGCCGGAGCCGGCGCCGCCCATGGTGAAGGAGGGTCGGACGACGACCGGGTAGCCGCCGCCGAGCTCCTCGACGCCCGCGATCACCTCGTCCATGGTGTGGCAGATGACGGAGCGGGCCGACTCGCCGTGGCCGATCTTGCGGCGGACCTCCTCCACGACCTCCTTGAAGAGGTCGCGGTCCTCACCCTTGTTGATGGCCTCGACGTTGGCGCCGATCAGCTCGACGCCGTACTTGGCGAGGACACCGTTCTCGTCCAGCGAGATGGCCGTGTTGAGGGCCGTCTGACCACCCAGGGTCGGCAGGAGCGCGTCCGGGCGCTCCTTGGCGATGATCTTCTCGACGAACTCGGGCGTGATCGGCTCGACATAGGTCGCGTCGGCGATCTCCGGGTCGGTCATGATCGTCGCCGGGTTGGAGTTGACGAGGATGACGCGGAGGCCCTCGGCGCGCAGGACGCGGCAGGCCTGGGTGCCGGAGTAGTCGAACTCGGCGGCCTGGCCGATGACGATCGGGCCGGAGCCGATGACCAGGACGGACTGGATATCGGTGCGCTTAGGCACGCTGGCCCTCCATCAGGGAAACGAAGCGGTCGAACAGGTAGGCGGCGTCGTGCGGGCCGGCTGCCGCTTCGGGGTGGTACTGGACGGAGAAGGCCGGCTGGTCGAGCAGCTGCAGCCCCTCCACGACGTCGTCGTTGAGGCAGACGTGCGAGACCTCGGCGCGGCCGAACTTCGTCTCGCTGACCTGGTCGAGCGGCGCGTCCACGGCGAAGCCGTGGTTGTGCGCGGTGACCTCGACCTTGCCGGTCGTACGGTCCTGGACCGGCTGGTTGATGCCCCGGTGGCCGTACTTCAGCTTGTAGGTGCCGAAGCCGAGGGCGCGGCCGAGGATCTGGTTGCCGAAGCAGATGCCGAAGAGCGGGGTCTTCCGCGCCAGGACGGCGGTCATCAGGGCCACCGGTCCGTCGGCCGTGGCCGGGTCGCCGGGGCCGTTGGAGAAGAACACGCCGTCCGGGGAGACGGCGTACACGTCGTCCTCGGTGGCGGTCGCGGGCAGCACGTGCACCTCGATGCCGCGCTCGGCCATCCGCTGCGGGGTCATGCCCTTGATGCCGAGGTCGATCGCGGCGACGGTGAACCGCTTCTCGCCGACCGCGGGGACGACGTACGCCTCCTTGGTGGCGACCTCCTCGTAGAGCGAGGCGCCCTTCATGTGCGGCTGGGCCTGCACGCGTGCGAGGAGCTCGGCGTCGGTGGTGATCGCCTCGCCGGAGAAGACACCGGCGCGCATCGAGCCGCGCTCACGCAGGTGGCGGGTGAGGGCGCGGGTGTCGATCCCGGAGATGCCGACCACGCCCTGCGCGACCAGTTCAGCGTCCAGCGAACGCTTGGCGCGCCAGTTGGAGGGCACGCGCGCGGGGTCGCGCACGACGTAACCGGAGACCCAGATGCGGCTGGACTCGTCGTCCTCGTCGTTCCACCCCGTGTTGCCGATCTGCGGGGCGGTGGCGACCACGATCTGGCGGTCGTACGAGGGGTCGGTGAGGGTCTCCTGGTAGCCGGTCATGCCGGTGGAGAACACGGCCTCGCCGAAGGTCTCCCCCACGGCCCCGTAGGCGCGGCCGCGGAAGATCCGGCCGTCCTCCAGGACGAGTACGGCGGGAACCTTGCTGGCTCCCCTGGTGGAGGTCGTCATCGTTCGGCGCCTTCCGTGCTGGGTGTCTTGATCATTGAGTTGATGGCGTCGACCCACTCGGTGTGCTCGGACGCGTGGTCCGAGCGGAATCCGGAGTCGATCAGCCGGTCGCCGTGCGCCCAGGTCACCACGAGGAGTCCGCCCTCGGTGAGGACCTTGCCCGCGATGCCCTTGCCGAGCAGGGCCTCGCGGAGCGCGTCGGCGGGGATGAAGAAGTCGGTGGCGCCGGGGCGCACGACGGCCAGGCCCGCGTCGGTCAGGGTGAGCTCGACCCGGCTGCGGGAGCCGAGGCCGCGCGCCACGATGCGGTCCAGCCACTGCCCGGCGGTGGTGGAGCCGTGGTAGCGGCCGCTCATCGTCAGTCTGGCCTCGCCGAGGTCGTCCGGCGCGGTGGGCAGCTCCGGGAGGTCGCCCTGGAGGGTGCCGCGCCACTTCCAGCCCTCGCGCATCAGCCAGTAGACGAGCGCGACGAACAGGGCGAGGCCGACGAGCCAGCCGATGCGGGCGGACCAGTCGGTGACCGCGGCCGACTTCTTCTCGTCGGCCAGCAGGATCAGAGGTGTCACGTCAGCTTCCCGTCCACGAGCGTCGCCTTGCCCCGCAGCCACGTGTGGGTGACACGGCCCGGCAGCTCGCGTCCCTCGTACGGGGTGTTGCGGCTGCGCGAGGCGAAGCCCGCGGGGTCCACCTCGCCACGGTATTCCGTGTCGACGAGGACGAGGTTGGCGGGCTCACCTGCCGAGACGGGACGACCGTGACCGGCGGCCTGTCCGATCCGCGCGGGCTTGACGGACATCCGGTCCGCGACGCCGGCCCAGGTCAGCAGGCCCGTGTCCACCATGGTCTCCTGGACCACCGACAACGCGGTCTCCAGCCCCACCATCCCCATGGCGGCCGCGGCCCACTCGCAGTCCTTGTCCTCGTGCGGGTGCGGGGCGTGGTCGGTGGCGACGATGTCGATCGTGCCGTCGGCCAGCGCCTCACGGAGGGCCATGACGTCCCGCTCGGTGCGCAGCGGCGGGTTGACCTTGTAGACCGGGTTGTACGACCGCACCAGCTCGTCGGTGAGGAGCAGGTGGTGCGGGGTGACCTCGGCGGTGACGTCGATGCCCCGGGACTTGGCCCAGCGCACGATCTCCACGGACCCGGCGGTCGACAGGTGGCAGATGTGGACCCTCGATCCGACGTGCTCGGCGAGCAGGACGTCCCGCGCGATGATCGACTCCTCGGCCACCGCGGGCCAGCCGCCCAGCCCCAGCTCGGCCGAGACGACGCCCTCGTTCATCTGGGCGCCCTCGGTCAGCCGCGGCTCCTGGGCGTGCTGGGCGACGACCCCGCCGAAGGCCTTCACGTACTCCAGGGCGCGACGCATGATCACCGCGTCGTCGACGCACTTGCCGTCGTCGGAGAAGACGGTGACCCCGGCGGCCGACTCGTGCATGGCGCCCAGCTCGGCGAGCTTCCTGCCCTCCAGGCCGACGGTGACGGCGCCGATCGGCTGGACGTCGCAGTAGCCGTGCTCCTGGCCGAGCCGGTAGACCTGCTCGACGACACCGGCGGTGTCGGCGACCGGGAAGGTGTTGGCCATGGCGAACACGGCCGTGTAGCCGCCGCTCGCCGCCGCGCGGGTGCCGGTGAGGACGGTCTCGGAGTCCTCACGGCCGGGCTCGCGCAGGTGGGTGTGCAGGTCGACGAGGCCGGGCAACAGCACCTTGCCGACAGCCTCGACGACGTCCGCGCCCTCTGCGGACAGCCCGCTGCCGACCGCCTCGATGACCTCACCGTCGATCAGTACGTCCTGCGGCTCACCGCCGAGCACCTTCGCACCACGGATCAGGATCTTGCTCATGGGTCTTACTTCTCCTCGGTGGTGCGGGCGTGGCTGACGGCGGGTTCGTTGCCGCCGAGCAGGAGGTACAGAACCGCCATCCGGATGGAGACTCCGTTTGCGACCTGCTCGACTACGGTGCAGCGCTCCGAGTCGGCGACCTCGGCGGTGATCTCCATGCCGCGGACCATCGGGCCGGGGTGCATCACGATGGCGTGCTCGGGCATCTTCGCCATGCGCTCGCCGTCGAGGCCGTAGCGCCGCGAGTACTCGCGCTCGGTCGGGAAGAAGGCGGCGTTCATGCGCTCGCGCTGCACGCGGAGCATCATCACCGCGTCGGACTTGGGCAGTACGGCGTCGAGGTCGTACGACACCTCGCACGGCCACCGCTCGACCCCGACCGGCACCAGGGTGGGCGGGGCGACCAGGGTGACCTCGGCGCCGAGGGTGTGCAGCAGGTCGACGTTGGAGCGGGCGACGCGGCTGTGCAGGACGTCGCCGACGATCGTGATGCGCCTGCCGGCCAGGTCCTGCCCTATCCCGGCGTCCCGGCCGACGAGGCGGCGGCGCATGGTGAAGGCGTCCAGGAGGGCCTGGGTGGGGTGCTGGTGGGTGCCGTCGCCGGCGTTGATGACGGCCGCGTCGATCCAGCCGGAGTTGGCGAGGCGGTAGGGCGCTCCGGAGGCGCCGTGCCGGATGACGACGGCGTCGACGCCCATCGCCTCCAGGGTCTGGGCGGTGTCCTTGAGGGACTCGCCCTTGGAGACGCTGGACCCCTTGGCGGTGAAGTTGATGACGTCGGCGGAGAGGCGCTTCTCGGCGGCCTCGAAGGAGATCCGGGTCCGGGTCGAGTCCTCGAAGAAGAGGTTGACGACGGTGCGGCCGCGCAGGGTCGGCAGCTTCTTGATCGGCCGGTCGGCGACCCGGGCCATCTCCTCGGCGGTGTCGAGGATCAGGACGGCGTCGTCGCGGGTGAGGTCGGCGGCCGAGATGAGATGACGCTGCATCTGTCAGGCTCCGTAAGGCAGTTCACATATCGGGAGATTGCGGGCAGGCATGGGCGCACCGGTGCGGTGCGGGCCCCTCGGCCTGCTACGAGGTCGGCTTGGCGCCGAGCAGCACGGTGTCGCGACCGTCCTCCTCGGCGAGCAGGACCTTGACCGTCTCCCGCAACGACGTGGGGAGGTTCTTGCCGACGTAGTCGGCGCGGATGGGCAGTTCGCGGTGGCCGCGGTCGACGAGGACCGCGAGCTGGACCGCGCGGGGGCGCCCGATGTCGTTCAGGGCGTCGAGGGCGGCGCGGATGGTGCGGCCGGAGAAGAGCACGTCGTCGACGAGGACCACCAGTCTGCCGTCGATGCCGTCACCGGGGATCTCGGTGCGGGCCAGCGCCCGCGGCGGGTGCATGCGCAGGTCGTCGCGGTACATGGTGATGTCGAGCGAACCGACGGGCGTCTTGCGGTCGGTGATCTCCTCCAGCTTGGCGGCGAGCCGCTGGGCGAGGAAGACGCCGCGGGTCGGGATGCCGAGGAGCACCACGTCGTCGGCGCCCTTGGCGCGCTCGACGATCTCGTGGGCGATGCGGGTCAGCACCCGCGCGATGTCCGGGCCCTCGAGAACGGGCCGGGCATCGGAAGCCTGCACCGCGGTGTCGGGCTTTTCCTGCTGGTTCTGCTTGTCCATACGAAACGGACCCCCTTCTCCGCCTCACGGGACGGACTTTAAAGGACGTCGGATTTGCGCCATCCACCGTATCAGGTGGCGGAGAGGCCCCTGATCACCCCCCTGGCGTAATCGGTCATCGCTACCACGGAAGAGTCGGTGCGGACCATTCGGCTTGACGCAGCAGAGTAACGCTGCGTAACCTCACAGTGAGTTACCAGCCGCGCGGCAGGAACCAAGGCCGGCCGCGTCGACACAGTGTCCGGGGAGCCATATGTCCAGCGAATACGCCAAACAGCTCGGGGCCAAGCTCCGGGCCATCCGCACCCAGCAGGGCCTTTCCCTCCACGGTGTCGAGGAGAAGTCCCAGGGGCGCTGGAAGGCCGTGGTGGTCGGTTCGTACGAGCGCGGCGACCGCGCCGTGACCGTACAGCGCCTTGCAGAGTTGGCGGATTTCTACGGGGTTCCGGTGCAGGAGCTGCTGCCCGGCACGACCCCCGGCGGTGCCGCCGAGCCCCCGCCGAAGCTGGTCCTCGACCTGGAGCGGCTGGCCACCGTGCCGGCCGAGAAGGCGGGCCCGCTCCAGCGCTACGCGGCGACGATCCAGTCCCAGCGCGGTGACTACAACGGCAAGGTGCTGTCGATCCGCCAGGACGACCTGCGCACACTGGCCGTCATCTACGACCAGTCCCCCTCGGTCCTCACCGAGCAGCTGATCAGCTGGGGCGTCCTGGACGCGGACGCTCGCCGCGCGGTGGCCACCCACGAAGAGGCCTGACCCTTACAACGACTGAGCAGAAACGTGCCGCCGGGGTGGCTGGAACTCGATGGGTTCCGGTCGGCCCGGCGGTTCTTTTTGCGATCAGAGGCGCGAGCTTCCCGGCGCTGGGCAACCGCGACGTACCGAGGGGCGCTGGGGGTACCCCCGGCCGAAGGCTGGGGGAGGAACTGCGCGACAAGCCCCACACGGCCCGCAGCCGCCCCACAACCGCACCGCCCCATCCATTGGGCGCACAGAACGCCGGAGGGCCTGCAGCATGCCTTGCTGCAGGCCCTCCGGCGTTTCGTCGGCTCACGCCTCGCGGCGCAGCGACGGCTTCAGCTCCTTCAGACGCCCCAGAAGCCCGTTCACGAACGAGGGCGACTCGTCCGTGGAGAACTCCTTGGCGAGCTGCACCATCTCGTCGAGGACGACGGCGTCCGGCGTCTCGTCGACCCAGATCAGCTCGTGCGCGCCCAGGCGCAGGATGTTGCGGTCGACGACCGGCATCCGGTCCAGCGTCCAGCCCACCGCGTACTGGGCGATCAGCTCGTCGATCCGCTTCGCGTGCACGGCGTAGCCCTCGACCAGCTGCATCGTGTACTCGCTCACCGGCGGCTGCCGGGTGTCGTCCCGGGAGAGCCGGATCCAGTCCGCGAGGACGGTCAGGACGTCGGCCCCGCGCTGGTCGCCTTCGAAGAGGATCTGGAAGGCACGCTTGCGGGCCGTGTTGCGGGCAGCCACGGTTAGCTGTTCACCCGGCCGAGGTAGTCGCTCGTGCGGGTGTCGACCTTGATCTTCTCACCGGTGGTGATGAAGAGCGGGACCTGGATCTGGTGACCGGTCTCCAGGGTGGCGGGCTTGGTGCCACCGGTGGAGCGGTCGCCCTGGACGCCCGGCTCGGTCTCCTGGATGGTCAGCTCGACGGCGGCCGGGAGCTCGACGAAGAGCACCTCGCCCTCGTGCTGGGCGACGACGGCCGTGAAGCCCTCGATCAGGAAGTTCGCGGCGTCGCCGACGGTCTTCCGGTCGATGTGCAGCTGGTCGTACGTGTCCATGTCCATGAAGACGAAGTACTCGCCGTCCATGTACGAGAACTGCATGTCGCGCTTGTCGACAGTGGCCGTCTCGACCTTGACGCCGGCGTTGAAGGTCTTGTCGACCACCTTGCCGGACAGCACGTTCTTGAGCTTGGTGCGCACGAAAGCGGGGCCCTTGCCGGGCTTGACGTGCTGGAACTCGACGACGGACCACAGCTGGCCGCCTTCGAGCTTGAGCACCAGGCCGTTCTTGAGGTCGTTCGTGGAAGCCACGGTTGCGGAATCTCCTGGACTGACGTGGACGACCCCGGGGCGCGCACCTTGCCTAGAGTGCGAGCAGCTCCTTGGTCGTGATGGTGAGTAGCTCGGGTCCGCCGTCCGCCTCGGGGCGTACGACGAGCGTGTCATCGATCCGGACGCCGCCCCGGCCCGGGAGGTGGACCCCCGGTTCGACGGTGACCGGCACGCAAGCGTCCAGTTTACCCATGGCTGAAGGGGCGAGCTGCGGGTCCTCGTCGATTTCGAGTCCGACTCCGTGTCCGGTGAGGGGCTGCAGGCCCTCCACGTGGCCCGCCGAGCCCAGTACCTGGCGGGCGGCGCGGTCGACGTCGCGGTAGGCGGCGCCGGGCACGAGGCTCTCCCGGCCGGCCCGCTGGGCGGCGAAGACGAGGTCGTAGAGCTCGATCTGCCAGTCGGCGGGCGAGGTGCCGATGACGAAGGTGCGGCCGATCTCGCAGCGGTAGCCGCGGTAGGTGGCGCCGAGGCAGACGGAGAGGAAGTCGCCCTCCTCGACCCGCCGGTCGGTGGGGCGGTGGCCGCGGCGGCCGGAGTTCGGGCCGGTCGCCACGGAGGTGGGGAAGGCCGCGCCGTCGGCTCCGTGGTCGACCAGCCGGCGCTCCAGCTCCAGGGCGAGGTGCCGTTCGGTACGGCCGACGAGGATCGACTCCAGCAGCTCGCCGAGGGCCTGGTCGGCGATCTCGGCGCCGATGCGGAGGCAGGAGATCTCCTCCTCGTCCTTGACGACCCGGAGCTGCTCGACGGCGCTGCCCAGGTCGGTCAGGCGGAGCTGGGGGGCGACGGAGGCGAGGGCACGGTGCCGGGCCACGGTGAGGTGGTGCTCCTCGACGGCGAGGGCGTCGGTGTCCTGGGCGGCGGCGAGGTCGGCGGCGGCCACGGCGGGGTCACCGCCGGGGCCCTCCAGGAGGTGCGGCCGCAGGGACTCGTCGGGGCGGGCCTCGCCGGGGCGGTCGTCGGGCGGGCCGGGGCAGACGAGGAGGTCCTCGCGTCTGCCGAGGAGCAGGACGGAGCCGGCGGGGGCGGCGCCGGCGAGGTATCTCACGTTGGCCGGGTGTGAGATGACGGCGGACTGGCTGCCGGCCGCGTGGCAGCGTTCCCTCAGCCTGGTTCGGCGGGCCGCGTACACGTCTGACATGAGTCGAGCGTAGGAGGGGTGGGCGTTTTGTGCCGGTTGAGGGGGGCCGAGTGGGGTGGCTGGGCGCCGTTGTGGGGTGCGGGTCCGTGGGACTTTTGCGCAGTTCGCCGCGCCTCTGGAGAGACCGGTCGTGTGTCGGCTGCGGGCCGGTGGGGGCTGGGCGCGCAGTTCCCCGCGCCCCTCAAAGAAAGGCCGGTGGGGGTTGCTCACGCCGTTCCCCGCGCCCCCAAGGACAAGAACAAGAAGGTAGGGGCAGTCACCCCGTTTACCAGTTCGGGGGGCTGGCTATCGCTCGTGCCAGGACCTCGTCGAGGACCCTTGCCGTGCCCGGGACGTCCAGCTGCGAGTTGTCGATGATCGGGAGGCCCGAGCCGTACCAGCCCGCCATGCGGCCGTGGATGCGGGCCACCTCCTCGTCGGTGAGGCGGCGGTTGCCCGTGCGTTCCGCGTTGCGTTCCAGGACGATGTCGAGGCCGGGGAGGAGGACGACGGGGAGCAGGCCGGGGCCGACGTGCCGCTTCCAGCCGCCGAGGCCGACGACCGGGCGGTCCGGGAAGACCGCGTCGTCGAGGATGCACGAGATGCCGTTGGCCAGGAAGTTGCGCGCGGCGAAGCCACAGGTGCGGCGGGCGAGGCGGTACTGGGCCTCGGAGTGCTCGTTCCAGCCGGACTGCGGGTCGGCGAAGCCCGAACGGACCCACTCGCGGACGTCGTCGAGGCTGATGTGGGCGGTGGGGACCCGGCGGTGGTCGGCCCAGTACTTGGCCACGCTGGTCTTGCCCGCACCGGCCGGGCCGATGAGGAGGACGGCCAGGGTGGTGGTGGTCGGGTCGGGCGCGGTGGGGGCGCTGGGGATGCCGACCGGGGCGCCCGGCGGCAGCGGGACGTGGCCCGTGGTGTCGGGCGGCGGCGGGGCCGAGGGAAGCGGGGGGACCGGAGGAACCGACGGCTGCGGCGGGGCGGCCGGCGGTGGCGGCACGGGCGGAGAGCCCTGCGGCGCTCCCGGGTGCTGTGCGGCCGGCTGCCAGCCGGTCGGTCCCTGCCCCGGCTGATGGGGCGGCGGCAGCGGAGATCCCACTGCGTGCTGCATCCGGTGCCACTCCGTCTCGTCATGTTCGGCTGCGCTCGTTACCGAACGGTACCGCCCGCGGTCGTCCTTTGGTGAAACGGCCGGGGGCGGTCCGAAGTGCCCGCGTCGCCAGGCGAATCGGGCGGAAGGAACAGCGGCGGACCTACTGCCCGACCTCGCCGTACGCGGCGAGGAGGACGGCCGGGTCCGGGCCTTCCAGGACGGTCGGTTTGCCGAGGCCGTCCAGGACGATGAAGCGGAGCAGGTCGCCGCGGGACTTCTTGTCGACCTTCATCGTCTCGACCAGCTTGGGCCACTGGTCGTAGCGGTAGTGCAGCGGAAGGCCGACCGACTCCAGGACGGTGCGGTGGCGGTCGGCCGTCGCGTCGTCCAGCCGGCCGGCCAGTCGGCCCAGCTCGGCGGCGAAGTGCATGCCGACGGCGACCGCGGCACCGTGGCGCCACTTGTAGCGTTCGTTCTTCTCGATGGCGTGGCCGAGCGTGTGCCCGTAGTTGAGGATCTCCCGCAGGCCCGATTCCTTCAGGTCGGAGGAGACGACCTCGGCCTTCACCCGGATGGAACGCTCGATCAGCTCGGCCGTGTGCGGGCCCGCCGGGGTGCGCGCGGCCTGCGGGTCGGACTCGATGAGCTCCAGGATCACCGGGTCCGCGATGAACCCGGCCTTGATGATTTCGGCAAGTCCCGAGACGTAGTCGTTGACCGGGAGCGAGTCGAGGGCGGCGAGGTCGCAGAGGACGCCCGCCGGCGGGTGGAAGGCGCCCACCAGGTTCTTGCCCTCGGCCGTGTTGATGCCGGTCTTGCCGCCGACGGCCGCGTCCACCATCGCCAGGACGGTGGTGGGGACGGCGATCCAGCGGACCCCGCGCAGCCAGGTCGCGGCCACGAAACCGGCCAGGTCCGTCGTCGAACCGCCGCCCACGCCGACGATGACGTCGGAGCGGGTGAAGCCGGACTGGCCGAGCGCCTTCCAGCAGTAGGCGGCGACCTCGGCGGTCTTGGCCTCCTCCGCGTTCGGCACCTGGATGGCGACGGCCTCGTAGCCCTGCCCGGCCAGGTCGGCACGGAGCGCGTCACCGGTCTCGGCGAGCGCCTCGGGGTGCACGACGGCGACCCGCTTGGCCTTCTCGCCGATCAACCCGCCCAGTTCGCCGAGGAGTTGCCGGCCCACCAGGACCTCGTACGGATCGGTGCCCGCCGTACCCCCGACCTGGATCCGGGTGACTGCCTCGCTCATGCTTCCTTCAACTCCAGTGCGTCCAGGGCTGCTTGGGTGACCTCTTCGGGTGTCCGGCCGTCGGTGGCGACGACGGCCGTGGCGACCTCCTCGTAGAGGTGCCGCCGGGCTTCCATCAGCTCGCGCCACTGCCTGCGCGGGTTGAGGGCGAGCAGCGGCCGGGCCGCGTTCAGGCCGGTGCGCTTGACGGCCTCCTCGACGTCCATCGAGAGGTAGACCACCCGGCGGTCGGCGAGCAGGCCGCGGATCTCCGCGTCGAGGATCGCGCCCCCGCCGAGCGCGAGGACACCCTCGTGCTCGGCCAGCGCCGCCTGGACCGCCCGTTTCTCGATCGCCCGGAACGCCGGCTCGCCCTCGGCCACGAAGATGTCGGCGATGGTGCGGCCCTCGGCGGCGACGATGTCCTCGTCGGTGTCCCGGTAGCCGACACCGAGCCGCTCGGCGAGCAGCTGCCCGACCGTGGACTTGCCCACGCCCATCGGCCCGACCAGCACCACCCTCTGCGCGGCGCTCACCGGATGGCCAGGTGGTCGAGGTACGACCGGACGTTGCGCCCGGTCTCGGCCACGCTGTCGCCGCCGAACTTCTCCGCCACCGCGTCCGCGAGGACGAGCGCGACCATCGCCTCGGCGACGATGCCGGCGGCCGGCACGGCGGAGACGTCGGAGCGCTGGTGGTGGGCCTGGGTGGCCTCGCCGGTGGTGACGTCGACGGTCTGCAGGGCACGCGGCACGGTGGCGATGGGCTTCATCGCGGCCCGCACCCGGAGCAGTTCGCCCGTGGAGAGCCCGCCCTCGGTGCCGCCGGCCCGGCCGGAGACGCGGCGGATCCCCTCGGGGGTGTTGACGATCTCGTCGTGCGCCTTGGAGCCGGGCACCCGGGCCAGTTCGAAGCCGTCGCCGATCTCGACGCCCTTGATCGCCTGGATGCCCATCAGAGCACCGGCGAGACGGGCGTCCAGCTTGCGGTCCCAGTGCACGTGCGAGCCGAGGCCGACGGGGACGCCGTAGGCCAGCACCTCGACCACACCGCCGAGGGTGTCGCCGTCCTTGTGGGCCTGGTCGACCTCCGCGACCATCGCCTTCGACGCGTCGGCGTCCAGGCAGCGCAGCGGGTCGGCGTCCAGCTTCTCGACGTCGGCCGGCACGGGGTACACGCCCTGCGGGGCCTTCACGGAGCACAGCTCGACGACGTGCGAGACGATCTCGATGCCGGTCGTCTCCTTGAGGTACGACCGGGCGACGGCGCCGAGCGCCACGCGGGCCGCGGTCTCCCGGGCGGAGGCCCGCTCCAGGACCGGCCGGGCCTCGTCGAAACCGTACTTCTGCATACCGGCGAGGTCGGCGTGGCCGGGGCGCGGGCGGGTCAGCGGGGCGTTGCGGGCGAGGCCGGCGAGGATCTCCGGGTCGACCGGGTCGGCCGCCATGACCTGCTCCCACTTGGGCCACTCGGAGTTGCCCACCATGATCGCGACCGGGGAGCCGAGCGTCAGTCCGTGCCGGACACCGCCGAGGAACGTCACCTCGTCACGCTCGAACTTCATGCGCGCACCGCGGCCGTAACCGAGCCGCCGCCGCGCCAGATGGTCCGCGACCATCTCCGTGGTGATCGGCACGCCGGCGGGAAGGCCCTCCAACGTCGCGACAAGTGCGGGACCGTGGGACTCCCCCGCGGTCAGCCAACGCAGCCTGCTCAACGATGCTCCTCAGTGCTCGCGCCCTGGTACTACTGCCCTGCGTACGCACGTCCTCGCGTACGGCGACGGCCCGACCGGGTGCGCGGCCCCGGTCCGCCACCTCCGATCCTCCCACGTCCGGGCGGTGAACCCGGTCGCCGGTCCAGCAGACGGACGCGGATCTGTCGGGTCAGCGCTCGGCGAGTGCCTTCTCACCGGCCCTGCGCATGGCGTCCAGCGGTGCCGGGGTGCGGCCGGTCATCTGCTCGACCTGGAGCACGGCCTGGTGCACCAGGAGGTCCAGGCCGCTGACCACGGCTCCCCCGAACATGGACCAGCGGGCGGCGAGGGCGGTGGGCCAGGGGTGGTAGAGGACGTCGAAGAGGGTGGTGGGGCGTTCGGGTACGGCGCCGGCGAGAGCGTCGGTGGTGCCGGCCGGGGTGGTGGCGATCACCAGCGGGGCGTGCAGGGCCTGTCCGGCGTCGGCCCAGTCGGCGGTGCGCACCTCGACGTCGAGCCGCTCGCCCCAGTGCCGCATCTCGGCGGCGCGCTCCTCGCTGCGGACGTAGGCGACGACCTCGCCGGTGCAGATCCGGGCGAGGGCGGCGAGGGCGGAGGAGGCGGTGGCACCGGCGCCGAGGACGGCGGCGGAGTCGACCTGTTCGATGCCGTGCTCGCGGAGCGCGGCGACCATGCCCGGGATGTCGGTGTTGTCCCCGAGCCGTCGGCCGTCCTCCGTGAACACGACCGTGTTGACCGCGTCGACCGAGGCAGCCGTCTCGCTGATCTCGTCGACCAGCGGGATGACCGCCCGCTTCAGCGGCATGGTCAGCGACAGCCCCGCCCACTCCGGTCCCAGCGTCCCGAGGAAGGCGGGCAGCCCCGCCTCGTCGATCTCGAAGCGCTCGTACGACCAGTCGGCGAGCCCGAGTTCGTCGTACGCGGCCCGGTGCAGCACCGGGGAGAGGGAGTGGGCGATGGGCTTACCGAGCACGGCGGCCCGGCGGGCATCAGTTGCCCGAGTTGGCATTGAATTTGTCCTTGAGCTTCTCGAATTCGGCGTTGGTCTTGGCGAATTCGGTGTTGTTCACGCCATCGGTCGCCACGAAATACATCCAGCCGTCGTCGGTCGGATTCAGTGCCGCCTTCAGTGCGTCCTCGCCGGGGTTGCCGATCGGACCGGGCGGAAGCCCCTTCTGGGTGTACGTGTTGTACGGGTCCCTGTTGCTGTTGATCTCCGACTCGCTGATGTGGATGTTGCTGGTGCCCTTCAGGTAGTTGAAGGTCGAGTCGAATTGCAGCAAACGGTTCGTCTCGGTGTTCGTGGTCTTGAGACGGTTGTAGACCACCTCCGCCATCTTGCGGAAGTCGTCGTGCGTCTTTCCTTCGGCCTGGACGAGGCTCGCGACCGTGATGACCTGCAGCGGGTTGTCCAGGTCGTACTTCTTGGCCTCCGCCGCGAGGTCGTAGTTGGCGTACTCCTCCTTGGCCGCCGCGACCATCTGTTTCAGGATCGCGTCGGGCTTCATGCCCTTGGCCGCGGGATAGGTACCCGGGTAGAGGAATCCTTCCAGCGGATCCATGATCTTGCTGCTGGTGTCCGCGTAGCTCGGCAGACCCAGGTTCTTGTACTCGGCCTTCGCGACCTTCTTGGAGGTACCCGCGGAAAGGCCGAGCTTCTTGTCGAGGGCCACGTAGACGGCCGCGGCGCGCTCGCCCGGGGTGACGATCACATTGGCCTGGCTGCTCGGGTCGAGCATGAGCAGCACACAGCTCGCGGCGGACATCTCCTTCTTGAGGGTGTAGGCGCCCGCCTGGATCCTGTCACCCTTCGGATTCTGCGTCTGCGCGGAGACGAACGCGTCGACGCTCTTGACGACGCCGGCCTCCTTCAGCCGACGGCCGATCTCGTACCCGCCCGCGCCCTTGGGGATCTGGACGGTCACGGTCTCGCTGCTGCCGCTGCCCGCGAAGTCCGGGGCCGCGCCGAAACGATTTTGGTAGAAGTGCCAGCCGAAGTAGCCGACGCCGGCCGCACCGCCGCCGAAGACCAGGCAGACCACCAGGCAGGCGCAGCCGCTGCGGCGCTTCTTGGCGCCTTTGCCGCCCTTGGCTTCCTTGCCGCGGCCACCACCGCGGCGTCCTTTCGGGTCGTCGTCCTCTTCGTCGTCGTCATCGTCGTCGGCGCCCGTGAAGAAGGGGTGCTGCTCTTCCTCCTCCTCGGCGGCGGGCTCCGCCTGCGGTTCCGGCTCGGGGCGTCGGCGGCCGGGCGGCTCCGGTGGCGGGTAGGCGTCCTCGGTGCCGTAGAGGTCGGGCTGCTCGTTGCCGTAGGCCACGGGCTGCTGCCCGTAGGGGTCGCCCGGGTCGGCGGCGTAGGGGACGTGGCCGTGGGTGCCGGTCGCGTCCCAGGTGCCCTGGTGGTACTGCTGCGGGGCATGGCCGACGTGCTGCTGGTCGTACTGCTGCTGGTCGTACTGCTGCTGACCGTACCCGTCGGCGTACTGGAGTTGGCCCTGCTCGTCGTAGTACGCGTACTGCTGCTGGTCGTACCCGCCCTGCGGGTGCTGGCCCCAGTCGCCGTACTGCTGCTGCGGCTGCTGCGGATAGTGCTGCGGCTGACCGCCGTAGGGGGACTGCTGGCCCACCTGGGCCTGCTGTCCGCCCCATCCGTCGTCCCCGTACAACGGGTCCTCCGGATGCCACGGTTCGGAGCCTGGGCCCCGGCCATACTCAGTCATCGATCCCCTAGAGCCGCGAGGCGGCGCGTCACGCGGCTGGTGGGCCGGTTGACCGTTCCGCCTCTTGCTGTGCGGTGGCTGTTCGAAAACCATCGCATCGCGCGGAACGTTACCGTATCGCGATCAGATGACTACTTCGACGCCCTCGCCGGGTGGTTTACCTGACACCCGTTCGGATTCCAGTGCCTGCTGAAGGATGATGACCGCCGCGGCCTGGTCGATGACCGAGCGGCCCTTCTTGGATTTCACCCCGGAGGCCCGTAGCCCCTGACTGGCCGTCACGGTCGTCATCCGCTCGTCGACCAGCCGGACCGGCACCGGCCCGATGCCCTTGGCCAGCTCCTGGGCGAAGGCCCGGACCTTGACCGCGGCCGGGCCCTCGCCCCCCTTGAGGGAGCGCGGGAGTCCGACGACGACCTCGACCGGTTCGTACTCCTCGACCAGTTGCCGCAGTCGGCGGTGGGCCGCCGGGATGTCCCGGCCGGGGACGGTCTCGACCGGGGTGGCGAGGATCCCGTCGGGGTCGCACGAGGCGACCCCGATCCGGGCGTCCCCGACGTCGATCGCGAGTCGACGTCCTCTGCGCATCTCCGACCGTTTCCTTACTTGGCGGTCTCGTCGACGAGGCGCTCGACGGCGTCGATGGCCTCACCGATCTCGGCCGGGTTCTGGCCGCCGCCCTGGGCGACGTCCGGCTTGCCGCCACCGCCGCCGCCGAGGGTCTTGGCGGCGGTGCGGACCAGGTCACCGGCCTTGAGGCCGCGGTCGCGGGCGGCGTCGTTGGTGGCGATGACCGTGAGCGGCTTGCCGTTGTTGACCGTGAAGAGGGCCACGACCGCGGCGCGTCCGCCCTGGATGCGGCCGCGCACGTCGAGGACGAGCTTGCGCAGGTCGTCCGGGGTGGTGCCGTCCGGGACCTGCCCGGTGACGACGGCGATCCCGCGGACGTCCTTGGCGGACTCGACGAGACCGGCGGCGGCCTGCAGCACCTTCTCCGCGCGGAACTTCTCGATCTCCTTCTCGGCGTCCTTCAGCTTGCCGAGCATGGCGGAGACCTTCTCCGGGAGCTCCTCCGGACGGCCCTTGATCAGCTCCTGGAGCTGGGCGACGACCGTGTGCTCACGGGCCAGGAAGTTGTAGGCGTCGACGCCGACGAGGGCCTCGATGCGGCGGACGCCCGAGCCGATCGAGGACTCGCCGAGCAGCTTCACCAGACCCAGCTGGGAGGTGTTGTGGACGTGGGTGCCGCCGCACAGCTCCTTGGAGAAGTCGCCGATGGTGACCACGCGGACCCGCTCGCCGTACTTCTCGCCGAACTCGGCGATGGCGCCCTGCTTCTTGGCCTCGTCGATGCCCATGATGTCGGCGCGCACGTCGAGGTCGCGGGCGAGCACCTCGTTGATCTTCTGCTCGACGTCGGTCATCACAGCCGTCGGGACGGCGGACGGGGAGCCGAAGTCGAAGCGGAAGCGGCCGGGCTGGTTCTCGGAACCGGCCTGGGCGGCCGTCGGGCCGAGCGCGTCGCGCAGCGCCTGGTGGGTGAGGTGGGTGGCCGAGTGGGCGCGAGCGATGGCCGTCCGGCGGCGGGAGTCGATCGAGGCGTGGGCCTTGGCACCGACGGTGACCTCGCCGACCTGGACGACGCCCTTGTGGACGTACACGCCCGGGACCGGCTTCTGGGTGTCGCGGATCTCGATCACGGCACCGGTGTCGACCTTGATCCGGCCGGTGTCGCCGATCTGGCCGCCGCCCTCGGCGTAGAACGGGGTGCGGTCCAGGACGATCTCGACCTCGTCGCCCTCGCCGGCGGCCGGGGAGGAGACGCCGTCGACGAGGATGCCGACGATCGTGGTCTCGCCCTCGGTGTCGGAGTAACCGATGAAGTCGGTCTCGCCGGTCTTGTCGGCGATCTCGCGGTAGGCGCCGGCGCCGGCGTGACCGGTCTTCTTGGCCTGGGCGTCGGCCTTGGCGCGGTCCCGCTGCTCCTTCATCAGGCGGCGGAAGCCGTCCTCGTCCACGGCGAGGCCCTGCTCGGCGGCCATCTCCAGGGTGAGGTCGATCGGGAAGCCCCAGGTGTCGTGGAGCAGGAACGCCTTGTCGCCGGCGAGGACGGTGCCACCGGCGTCCTTGGTCTCGGTGACGGCGGTGTCGAGGATGTTGGTGCCGGCCTTCAGCGTCTTGAGGAAGGCGTTCTCCTCGGCGACGGCGACCTTCTCGATGCGCTCGCGGTCGGTGACCAGCTCCGGGTACTGCTGCCCCATCATCCGGATCACGGTGTCGATCAGGTCGAGCACGACCGGGCCGGTGGCACCGAGCAGGCGCATGTTGCGGATGGCGCGGCGCATGATGCGGCGCAGGACGTAGCCGCGGCCCTCGTTGCCGGGGGTGACACCGTCGCCGATGAGCATCACCGACGTACGCATGTGGTCGGTGACCACGCGCAGCGAGACGTCCGAGTCGTGGGCGTCGCCGTAGCGGACGCCGGTCAGCTCGGTGGCCTTCTCGATGACGGCCATCGAGGTGTCGATCTCGTACATGTTCTGCACGCCCTGCAGAATCATGGCGAGACGCTCCAGGCCGAGGCCCGTGTCGATGTTCTTGCTGGGCAGCTCGCCGAGGATCTCGAAGTTGTCCTTGCCGATGCCCTCGCCGCGCTCGTACTGCATGAAGACGAGGTTCCAGATCTCCACGTACCGCTCGTCGTTGACGGCGGGGCCGCCCTCGACGCCGAACTCGGGGCCGCGGTCGTAGTTGATCTCGGAACACGGTCCGCAGGGGCCGGGGACGCCCATGGACCAGTAGTTGTCCTTCATGCCGAGGCGCTGGATGCGCTCCTTCGGCACGCCGACGACGTCGTGCCAGATGCGCTCGGCCTCGTCGTCGTCCTGGTAGACGGTGATCCAGAGCTTCTCCGGCTCCAGGCCGTAACCACCCTTGTCCTGGGGCGTGGTGAGCAGCTCCCAGGCGTACTTGATGGCGCCTTCCTTGAAGTAGTCGCCGAAGGAGAAGTTGCCGCACATCTGGAAGAAGGTGCCGTGCCGGGTGGTCTTGCCGACCTCTTCGATGTCGGGCGTACGCACGCACTTCTGCACGCTGGTGGCGCGCGCCCAGGGCGGCTTGACCTCACCGAGGAAGTACGGCTTGAAGGGCACCATGCCGGCCGGGACGAGGAGCAGAGTCGGGTCGTCCGCGATGAGCGACGCCGAAGGGACGACGGTGTGACCGCGCTCCTCGTAGAAGCTCAGCCAGCGGCGGCGGATCTCGGCCGACTCCATCAGTGGTCCTCATTCCGGTTGTGCGAGTACGTCGTCCTGTCATCGGCGTACTTCGGGTTGCTGCGGTTCTCGATGGCGGCGAGCCGCCGGGGCGCGGGGAGTTCGGGGTTCGCGTTGATGCCCAGCGCGTCGCCCAGCTCTTCCTCCCGCTGCGCCATGTTGTCGCGGACGTCGAGCGCGAAGCCGACCGCCCGGTCCTTGATCCGGTGGCCGGTCTCCAGCGCCTTGTTCGCGGCGGTCGCGGCGAGGCTCTCCGGGGTCAGCTGCCTCAGCTTGCGGTTGACCTTGGTGGTGGCCCAGACACCGGCGGCGACGCCGGTGGTGAACCAGAACGTGCGGCGGAACATATGGCCTGGCTCCTACTTTCCCCGGTTCTTCCGCCGTGCGGCCGGGACCGTCCGGCCCACGATCACCGTACGCCTGGGCTCCTTCACGGGCACGTCCGCCTTGCGGCCGGCCAGCGCCCGGCGCACGCCGTAGCCGAAGGCCGCGACCTTGACCAGCGGGCCGCCGAAGGTGGAGGCGACGGTCGTGGACAGCGCGGAGGCGTTGGACGTGACCTCCTGGACGTCGGACGCGATCGCGTCGACCCGGTCGATCTGGGTCTGCGCGGAGCGGACGGCAGTGGAGGCGTCGGCGAGCAGCGGGACGGCCTGGTCCGTCACGTCCGCCACCAGCTTGGTGGTCGCCTTGAGCGTCTGGGCCAGCCTCACGAGGGCCACCGCGAGGAAGGAGACCAGGATCGCCCAGAAGACGGCCACCAGGATCCCGGCCACCTCTCCACCGGACACCGCGCGCACCCGCTCCCTGTCTCGTGCCTGAACGATGTGGATCAACTACAACGTGGATCAACAACGAAAAGTCTGCACCGAGCCTATCGCGCCGGGCATGGGACTCCGTACCGGATTAGCGCGCGCGGAAGGCGGAGTTGCGGGAAGCGATTGTACGGACCGAACACGGTTAAGTACGCTCCGTGTCCCATGCGAGGTCCTCAGCGCCCCGGCTCTTCGGCGGACGGCAATCTGCCCCTGGAACTGACCGCCTTCGTGGGCCGCTCGGCCGAACTGGGTGAGTTGTCCCGGGCCCTGGAGTCCGGTCGGCTGGTGACGGTGACCGGGGCCGGCGGGGTCGGCAAGTCCCGGCTCGCGGCCCGGGCGGCGGCCGGTGCGGCGCCCCGGGACGGGGTGTGGCGGGTGGAGCTGGCGCCGGTGCGCGACCCGGAGTTCGTGGAGTACGCGGTCGTGGAGGCGCTCGGCCTGACCGACCACACCACCCGGCTGCCGCGCGAGACGCTCCTCGGTCATCTGGCGGACCGCCGGATCCTCCTCGTCCTCGACGGGTTCGAGCATCTGGTCGGCGCGTGCGCGGAGCTGGTGGCCGAACTGCTGCGGCGGTTGCCGGACCTGGCCGTGCTGGCGGTGGGCCGGCGGCCGCTCGGGGTGGCGGGCGAGCGGCTGTTCCCGCTGGCGCCGCTCGGCGAGGACGAGGCGGTGGAGCTGTTCGCCGAGCGCGCCGGGCGGCAGGGGCTGGACGTGCGGGACTGCACGGAGGTGCGGGAGGTGTGCCGGCGCCTGGACGGGATCCCGCTGGCGGTCGAGCTGGCGGCGGGGCGGCTGCGGGCGCTGTCGCCGGGGCAGTTGCTGGAGCGGCTCGACGACCGGTTCCGGCTGCTGACCGGTGGCGGGCAGGACGCGCTCCCCCGGCACCGGACGCTGCGCACGGCCATCGGCTGGAGCCATGAACTGTGCACACCCGCCGAGCGGTTGCTGTGGGCGCGGCTGTCGGTGTTCGCGCAGACCTTCGACCTGGAGGCCGCCGAGTACGTGTGCAGCGGGGACGGACTGGCGTCCGAGGAGGTCCTGGACGTGCTGGCGGAGCTGCTCGCCCAGTCGGTGGTGTCCCGTGAGGAGGCGCGGTCGGGCGTGCGCTACCGGATGCTCGACACCGTACGGGCGTACGGCGCCGGCTGGCTGGCGGCGACGGGGGACTCGGGGCGGCTGCGGCGCCGGCACCGGGACTGGTTCATGGGGCTGGCGACCTGGTGCGAGCTGGAGTGGTTCTCGCCGCGGCAGGGCGAGGTGGCCACGCGGGTCGAGGCCGAGCTGCCGAACCTGCGGGCGGCTCTGGACCACTGTCTTACCGAGCCGGACGAGGCGCATCTGGGCCAGTTTCTGGCGGGTTCGCTGTGGTTCTGCTGGGCGGGCTGCGGGCGGCTGTCGGAGGGGCGGCGCTGGCTGGAGCGGAGTCTGGAGCTGGACTCGGAGTATCCGCGGTCCCGGCTGAAGGCGCTGTGGGTGCTCGGCTACGTGGCGATCCTCCAGGGCGACGCGGTGCCCGCGCTCGCCGCGCTCCAGGAGTGCCGTGCGGAGGCCGAGCTGGCCGCCGATCCGACGGCGGTGGCGTACGCGGAGCACCGCACCGGCTGTCTGGCCCTGGTCACCGATGACATGGTGCGCGCGGAGACGCTGCTGCGCTCGGCCCTCGGCCGATACCAGGAGATCGGCGAGCTCAACAGCAATGTCCTGATGGGGCAGGTCGAGCTGGCGATGACCAGGGCGTTCCGCGGGGATCTGCCGGACGCGGTACGGCTGTGCGAGGACGTGCGCCGGGTCTGCGAGGACCACGGCGAGCGCTGGGCCCGTTCGTACGCGCTGTACGTGCTGGCGTACGCGGCCTGGCAGGGCGGCGACCACGCGGCCGCCCGGGAGCTGCTGACCGACTGCCTGGACCATGCGCACGGTTTCCGGGACCTGCTGGGCTCGGTGCTGTCGATCGAGCTCCTTGCGCTGGTGACGGTGGCTCAGGGCGATCCGGCGGAGGCGGCGGTGCTGCAGGGCGCGGCCGGGCGGATGTGGCCGTCGGTGGGGCTGCCGCTGTTCGGCTCGGCGTACTACAACGCCCCGCACGAGCTGTGCGAGGCGACGGCGCGGCGGGCGCTGGGCGACGAGCGGTACGCGGAGTGCGTACGGCAGGGGGCGCTGCTGGACCGGGAGGCGGCGGTGGCCCGGGCGCTGGACTACTTCGGGGGACGGCCGCTGGACGCGCTGCCGTCGCCGCGCGGGCCGGTACGGCAGCGGCGGGACGGCGCCGACATGCGGAAGCCCGCCGCCTCGCCCACCCGGAAGGGCGGGGAGACGGCGGGCTGACGCTGAGGTGCTACACCCGGCTGGTGATCAGCGGGCGTAGTACTCGACGACGAGCTGCTCGTCGCAGATGACCGGAACTTCCTTGCGGTTCGGCTCGCGGTCCAGGCGGAAGGCCAGGGCGCGGAGGTTCACCTGCAGGTAGCGGGGGGTCTCGCCGTCGGGGGCGAAGCCACCCTCACGGGCGATCTGGAAGAGCGTCTTGTCCTTCGAGCGGTCGCGGACCTGGATGACGTCGTCCGGACGCACGCGGTAGGACGGCTTGTCGACCTTCTGGCCGTTGACCTGGATGTGGCCGTGGACGACCATCTGGCGGGCCTGGTAGATCGTGCGGGCGATGCCCGAACGCAGGACCAGCGCGTCGAGGCGGCGCTCCAGCTCGATGATCAGGGCCTCACCGGTCTTGCCCTGCACCTTGGAGGCACGCTCGTAGGCGCGGACGAGCTGGCGCTCGGACACGTCGTACTGCGCGCGTAGACGCTGCTTCTCCAGCAGACGGACCTTGTAGTCCGAGTTCTGCTTGCGGCCGCGGCCGTGCTCACCCGGCGGGTAGGGACGGGCCTCGAAGTACTTGACGGCCTTCGGGGTCAGCGCGATGCCGAGGGCACGCGACTTCTTGACCTTGGGGCGGGACTGGTTCGCCACTGTCTCTTTCTTCCTTCTGATATTCGGCTTGTCAGGGTTGAGGGAGGTCGCAATCCGCAGCCGGGGAAACCCGCCGGGACCCGTTGCCGGGCCTGGTGGGCAGCCGCTCCCCTGGTCTGGGCACATACGTGCAGCACGCGAGTGGCCCACCGACCGGTCCCGCCGTGCGGCGGATGGTGGTGGGCTGCCCGCGACACCGATCGACGGTGCGCGACGCTCCTGGATCCCCCTGACGGGGGTTCCGGCCGACTGTCCCGCTCTGACTGCGCGGGACTCGGCGCTTCGAGGGATTCTACAGGCTGCTCAGGACCGCCTGCGACCGAGGTGCTTCCTGGTCCACTCGACGGCGTCGGCGTACCGGGCCTCGGCGCCGTGCCGGGTCGGGGTGTAGTACTCGCGGTCCCTGACGGTGTCCGGGGCGTACTGCTGCTCGGCGATGCCCTCGGGCAGGTCGTGCGGGTAGACGTACCCCTGCGCGTGCCCCAGCTTGGCGGCGCCCTTGTAGTGCCCGTCGCGCAGGTGCGGGGGCACCTGGCCGGCCAGGCCCTTGCGGACGTCCTCCATGGCGGCGCCGATCGCGGTGGTCGCGGAGTTGGACTTGGGGGCCAGGGCGAGGGCGATGGTGGCGTGGCTGAGGGTGAGGGCGGCCTCGGGGAAGCCGATCATGGCGACGGCCTGGGCGGCGGCCACGGCTATCGGGAGGGCGTTCGGGTCGGCGAGGCCGATGTCCTCGCTCGCCGAGATCATCAGCCGGCGGGCGATGAAGCGGGGATCCTCGCCGGCCTCGATCATGCGGGCCAGGTAGTGCAGGGCCGCGTCGACGTCCGACCCCCTGATGGACTTGATGAGGGCGCTGGCGACGTCGTAGTGCTGGTCGCCGTCGCGGTCGTACTTCACCGCGGCCCGGTCGACGACCTCCTCCAGGGTCTGGAGGCCGATCTGCGTCTCGCCCTTGTCGAGGGCGGCCCCGGCGGCGGCCTCCAGGGCGGTCAGGGCGCGGCGGGCGTCGCCGCCGGCGATGCGCAGCAGGTGCTCCTCGGTGTCCTCGGGGAGGGTGACGGCCTCCTTGAGACCCCGCTCGTCGGTGAGGGCCCGGCGCAGGAGCCCGCGGACGTCGTCGTCGGTGAGCGGTTCGAGGGTGAGGAGCAGGGAGCGGGACAGGAGTGGCGAGATCACCGAGAAGTACGGATTCTCGGTGGTCGCGGCGATCAGGGTGACCCAGCGGTTCTCGACGGCCGGCAGCAGGGAGTCCTGCTGGGCCTTGCTGAAGCGGTGGATCTCGTCCAGGAAGAGGACGGTCTCCTTCCCGTATCCCCCGGTGGCGCGGCGGGCGCCGTCGATGACCGCGCGCACCTCCTTGACGCCCGCGGTGATCGCGGAGAGCTCCACGAACCGCTTGTCGGTCGCCTTGGAGACGACGTACGCGAGGGTCGTCTTGCCGGTGCCGGGCGGCCCCCAGAGGATCACGGACGACGGTCCGGCGGGGCCGCCGGAGCCCGCGCCGACCAGTCTGCGCAGCGGGGATCCCGGCTTGAGCAGGTGCTGCTGGCCCACCACCTCGTCGAGGGTGCGCGGGCGCATCCGCACCGCCAGGGGGCTCCCGATCGGGTCCTTCTCCTGGCGTTCTTCTGCGGCGGCGGTGAACAGGTCGGGTTCCACGCTGAAACCCTAAGTCACGGCACTGACAATCCCGCCCGGGCCGTCGGCGGCCCCGGTGGTCAGCTGGTCCAGAAGTCCCACCAGCGGGTCAGGATCAGCATGCCGATGATGCCGATGTGCAGGACCGGCAGCACCCAGGTGAACTCACCGAAGAAGGACTTCAGCCAGTTCGGGGTCGGCAGGAAGCCCTGGCGGATGTTGAAGGAGGTCACGTACCAGAACATGGTGATCGTGGCGACCCAGGCCAGCGAGCACCACAGGCAGAGCGCGTTGATCCGGTACAGGGACTGGAACTGCAGCCAGGTGCAGAAGGCCACGCCGAAGAGGGTGCCGAAGTTGAAGGTCAGCCAGTACCAGCGCGGGAAGCGGGCGCGGGTCAGCAGGCTCATGCCGACGCAGATCACGATGCCGTAGCAGACCAGGCCGAGCATCGGGTTCGGGAAGCCGAAGGCGGCGGCCTGCTTGGACTCCATGACGCTGCCGCAGGAGACCACCGGGTTGAGGCTGCACCCGGGGGTGAACGTCTTGCCCTCGACCTTGGCTTCCAGCAGCTTGAACTTGTCGATCGTGATGACCCAGGCGGCCAGCAGGCCGGCGGCGCCGGTGATGATCAGCAGCAGCGCGAAGGCGCGGCTGCCGCCCTCGGTGCGCGGTGCCGCGGAGGCGTGCTCGGGCTCGGGCTCGGTGGAGACGTCCTTGACTGTCGTCTTGCTCATCACGCCGATTCCGTCTGTTTGAGAGTTGGAACTTCTTCGGGCAGGGGCCATTGTGCCGCACGAGGCACCCTGCCCACCGTTCGGTGGGCATAAGGAAGTACGCACGACCGCCCCGAAGAGTTCGGTTCCGGCCGATGCTCGGGACACCCGCGCGTGGCGGTCCCGGATGCGCATCGGCCGGCAGGGGGAACCGGCACCCGCCGCGTTGACGGTACGCCCCCCTGCCGGCCCCCACCGGCCGCTCAGCCCAGCCGGGACTCCAGCTCCGCCACGATCTCGTTCACGCCGATCGCCGACTGCTCGCCGGACTCCATGTCCTTCAGCTGGACGACGCCCTCGGCGAGGTCCCGTTCGCCGGCGACGATCGTGTAGCGGGCGCCGCTGCGGTTGGCGTTCTTCATGGCGCCCTTCAGCCCCTTGGCGCCGTAGGAGAAGTCCGCCGCGATGCCGACCCGGCGCAACTCCGTGACCTTCGCGAAGAGGACGCGACGCGCCTCCTCGCCGAGCGGCACCGCGAACACGCTGGTGGCGGACGGGATGTCGAGCTCGACGCCCTCCGCCTCCAGTGCCAGCACCGTGCGGTCGACGCCCAGCGCCCAGCCGACGGACGGCAGCGCGGGGCCGCCGATCATCTCGGAGAGGCCGTCGTAGCGGCCGCCGCCGCCCACCGCGGACTGGGAGCCCAGGCCGTCGTGGACGAACTCGAAGGTGGTGCGCGTGTAGTAGTCGAGACCGCGGACCAGCTTCGGGTCGTCCTCGAAGGAGACGCCCGCCGCCGTGATCAGCTCACGGACCTCCTCGTGGTACGCCTTGCAGGCGTCGCAGAGGTAGTCGCGCAGCAACGGGGCGTCGCCCAGCTGCTTCTGGACCGACTCCCGCTTGTCGTCCAGGACGCGCAGCGGGTTGATCTCGGACCGGCGCAGGGTGTCCTCGTCCAGGTCGAGGCCGCGCAGGAAGTCCTGGAGGGCCGCGCGGTACACCGGGCGGCACTCCTTGTCGCCGAGGCTGTTGAGCAGGATGCGGAAGTTGCTCAGGCCCAGCGAGCGGTACGCCTGGTCGGCCAGGATGATCAACTCGGCGTCCAGGGCCGGGTCCTCGGCACCGATCGCCTCGGCACCGACCTGGGAGAAGTGGCGGTAACGGCCCTTCTGCGGGCGCTCGTAGCGGTAGTACGAGCCGGAGTACCAGAGCTTCACGGGGAGGTTGCCGGCCTTGTGGAGGTTGGCCTCCAGGGCCGCGCGCAGGACGGACGCGGTGCCCTCGGGGCGCAGCGCCAGCCGGTCGCCGCCCTTGGTCTCGAAGGCGTACATCTCCTTGGTGACGATGTCGGTGGACTCGCCGACACCGCGCGCGAAGAGCTCGACGTTCTCGAAGCCCGGGGTCTCGATGTAGCCGTAGCCGGAGTTGCGCAGCGGGGCGGCGATCGCCTCGCGGACGGCCAGGTACTTGGCGCTCTCCGGCGGGATCAGGTCGTACGTGCCCTTGGGGGCCTGAAAGGTGCTCACGGAAGTTCTCGTCACATTCCTCGTCGGGGAGCGTCGGCTTGCGCTCCCTGGCCGGCGGCCACCTGCCGCAGATAGGCGTTGGTGGCGCGCTCCTGACCGATGGTCGTCTGGGGGCCGTGGCCGGACAGCACCACGGTGGAGTCGTCGAGCGGCAGGCACACGCGGGCCAGCGACAGCAGCATGTCGTCCATGGAGCCGCCCGGCAGGTCCGTGCGTCCGATGGAGCCGGCGAAGAGCAGATCGCCGGAGAAGAAGACCGAGGGGATCTCGGCCGTCTCCGGCATCTGGAAGGTCACCGACCCCTTGGTATGGCCCGGCGCGTGCGCGACGGAGAACTCCAGCCCGGCCAGCGCGAGTCGAGCGCCGTCGGTCAGTTCCCTCACCTCGTCCGGCTCCCCCACCGTCAGCTCGCCCATCAGCGGCATGCCGATGGACCGGCCGAGCGCCTTCTCGGGGTCGCTCATCATGTACCGGTCCTCGGGGTGGATCCAGGCCGGTACGTCGTGCGCGCCGCACACGGGGACGACCGAGGCCACGTGGTCGATGTGGCCGTGGGTGAGGACGACGGCGACGGGCTTGAGCCGATGCTTCTTCAGTGCTTCCTCGACGCCTTCGGCGGCCTGGTGGCCGGGGTCGATGATCACGCACTCCTCACCGGCGGCGGGGGCGACGAGATAACAGTTCGTCCCCCAGGCCCCGGCGGGGAACCCGGCAATGAGCACGATCGTCCTTCGTTGTGTCGATTCGGGTGGCTACAAGCTGTGGTCCAGAGCCTACCGGCGCTGCCGTTTCCTCAGCGAACCCATATACGGTACGGGGCTACACGCAGTGGTCGGCTCACACAGCGCACAGGACGCACGCGTAACCGGTCGACATATACGACACGCATGAGGAGAGAACCCGGTGGTCACCCAGGAGCAGCGGCGGCGTCAGCTCGCCCGGGAGAAGTTCTTGCGGCAGCAGCAGCGGCGTACCAGCGCACGCCGCAAGGCACGCATGCGCAACTCCGTGATCGCGTCCGTGCTCGGCGTGATCGTGATCGGCAGCGTCGCGCTGTACACGACCGGCGTGCTGAAGAACGACGACAAGGCGAACGCCAGCTCGGAGACGACGCCCAGCGCCACGCCCAGCGCCAGCAAGGCACCGGACCCGTGCGAGAAGGCCGCGGCCGGCAAGGTGGCGAAGCTGAGCTGGAAGAAGGAGCCGGCGATGACGATCGACACGTCCGCCGACTACACGCTGAAGCTGGCGACGACGTGTGGTGACATCGGCATCGCGCTGAAGACGTCGGCGGCGCCGCACACCGTGAACTCGTTCGACTTCCTCGCGTCGAAGGGCTACTTCGACCACACGAAGTGCCACCGGCTCACCACCAACGGCATCTACGTGCTGCAGTGCGGCGACCCGACGGGCACCGGCAGCGGCGGTCCCGGGTACACGATCCCCGACGAGAACCTGAAGGACAAAAGCCTGAAGGGCGGCATCTACCCGGCGGGCACGGTCGCGATGGCCAACACGGGCCAGAAGCACACCGGTGGCAGCCAGTTCTTCCTGGTCTACCAGGACAGCCAGTTGCCTGCCAGCTACACCCCGTTCGGCACTGTCGACGCCGCCGGACTGAAGGTCCTGAAGAAAATCGCCGCCGCGGGAGAGAACACGGGTCAGGGCGACGGAGCCCCGAACGCAACGGTCGTGATCAACAAGGCCACGGTCACGAAATCCTGACTACCAACTGCGAAATTTCGGTCGCGCGGGATGCGGACAGGCAACCCGCCGGTCGCCTATGTTGGCCGTGACGAAACTGTGGACGATGCCCGGGGGCGCTGAGGCCCCTCGCGGGCATCATGTGGAGGAGGCGCTGTGAGCAGCGACCCGTGGGGCCGCGTCGACGAGACGGGGACCGTGTACGTGCGTACGGCCGACGGCGAGCAGGTCGTCGGTTCCTGGCAGGCCGGCTCCCCCGAGGAGGCGCTGGCCTACTTCGAGCGCAAGTACGAGGGCCTGGTTGTCGAGATCGGCCTCCTCGAAAAGCGAGTACAGACCACCGACCTGTCCGCGAAGGACGCCCAGGCCGCCATCGACCACCTGCGCGAGCAGGTGGAGGCGCACCACGCGGTCGGTGATCTGGAGGCGCTGCGGACCCGGCTCGGCGATCTGGTGAAGACCGTCGACTCGCGTCGCGAGGAGCGTCGGGCACAGCGTGCCAAGCAGTCCGACGAGGCCCGGCAGGCCAAGGAGGACCTGGTCGTCGAGGCGGAGCAGCTGGCGCAGTCCGACCAGTGGCGGGCGGCGGGTGAGCGGCTGCGGTCCCTGGTGGACACCTGGAAGGGCCTGCCGCGTCTGGACCGCAAGTCGGACGACGAGCTGTGGCACCGCTTCTCGCACGCCCGGTCGGCCTTCTCCAAGCGGCGCAAGGCCCACTTCGCGCAGCTCGACGCGCAGCGCGAGGACGCCCGCAAGGCCAAGGAGAAGCTGGTCGCCGAGGCCGAGTCGCTGTCGGACTCGACGGACTGGGGTCCGACGGCCGCCCGCTACCGCGAGCTGATGTCGGAGTGGAAGGCGGCCGGCCGTGCCCAGCGCGAGCACGAGGACGACCTGTGGAACCGCTTCCGCGGCGCCCAGGACGTGTTCTTCGCGGCGCGCGGGTCCGCCTTCGCCGAGCGGGACGCGGAGCAGACGGAGAACCTGAAGCTGAAGGAGGAGCTGGCCGCCGAGGCCGAGAAGCTCCTGCCGATCGGCGACCTGAAGTCCGCGCGGTCCGCCTTCCGCTCGATCAACGAGCGGTGGGAGGCCATCGGTCACGTGCCGCGCGACGCGCGTCCGAAGGTCGAGGGCCGGATGCACACGGTCGACCGCGCCATCCAGGAGGCCGAGGAGGCCGAGTGGCGCCGGACCAACCCGGAGGCACGCGCGCGTGCCGCGGGTCTGACCGGCCAGCTGCAGGCCGCCGTGGACAAGCTGCGGGCGCAGATCGAGCAGGCCCGCGCCCAGGGCAACGCGTCGAAGGCGGACAAGCTGGAGCGTGAGCTGGAGGGCCGCCAGGCGCTCCTGGACCAGGCTCTGAAGGGCCTGCAGGAGTTCGGCGGCTGAGTTTCCCGACGGTTTCCGCGACATCGAGAGGGGCCCCCTACACGGCGTACGGGGCCCCTCTCGTCGTATGTCCGGTGTCCGGCTGCCGCTACGAGCGGTTGCGCGCCGAGGTCACGCGGTAGACGTCGTACACGCCCTCCACGCCCCGTACGGCCTTCAGGACGTGGCCCAGGTGCTTGGGGTCGCCCATCTCGAAGGTGAAGCGGGAGGTGGCCACCCGGTCGCGGGAGGTCTGGACGGCCGCGGAGAGGATGTTGACGTGCTGGTCGGACAGGACGCGGGTGACGTCCGACAGGAGCCGGGACCGGTCCAGGGCCTCGACCTGGATGGCGACCAGGAAGACCGAGGACTGGGTGGGCGCCCACTCGACGTCGAGGATGCGCTCGGGCTCCCGGGACAGTGACTCGACGTTGACGCAGTCGCTGCGGTGAACCGATACACCGCTACCGCGCGTGACGAAGCCGATGATCGGGTCGCCGGGCACGGGCGTGCAGCAGCGGGCCAGCTTGACCCAGACGTCGTCGACGCCCTTCACGACCACGCCGGGGTCCTGGTTGCTGCGCCGCTTGCGGCCGCGGGTGCGGGACGGCGGGACCGCCTCGTCGATCTCCTCGGTGGCCGCCTCCTCGCCGCCGAGCGCCTGCACCAGCTTCTGCACGACGTTCTGCGCGGCCACATGGCCCTCGCCGATCGCCGCGTACAGCGAGGAGATGTCCGGGTAGCGCATCTCGTGCGCCAGCGTGACCAGCGAGTCGCCGGTGAGGATGCGCTGGATCGGCAGGTTCTGCTTGCGCATCGCGCGGACGATGGCGTCCTTGCCCTGCTCGATCGCCTCGTCCCGGCGCTCCTTGGAGAACCAGCCGCGGATCTTGTTGCGGGCACGCGGGGACTTGACGAAGCCGAGCCAGTCGCGGGAGGGGCCGGCGCCGGGCGCCTTGGAGGTGAAGACCTCGACCAGGTCGCCGTTGTCCAGCGTCGATTCGAGCGGGACGAGGCGGCCGTTGACTCTGGCCCCTATGGTCCGGTGGCCGACCTCGGTGTGGACCGCGTACGCGAAGTCGACCGGGGTCGCCCCGGCCGGGAGCGCTATGACGTCGCCCTTGGGCGTGAAGACGAAGACCTCGTTGCGGGACAGGTCGAAGCGCAGGGACTCCAGGAACTCGCTGGGGTCCTCGGTCTCCTTCTGCCAGTCCAGCAACTGCCGTAGCCAGGCCATGTCGTTGAGGTGGTCGTCCTTGCCCTTGCCGGACGACTTCGGCACGTCGGTGCGGACCTTGGAGGCGCCGGCGACGGCCTCCTGCTTGTACTTCCAGTGCGCGGCGATGCCGTACTCGGCGCGGCGGTGCATGTCGAACGTGCGGATCTGGAGTTCGACCGGCTTGCCGTTGGGGCCGATGACCGTCGTGTGCAGCGACTGGTACATGTTGAACTTGGGCATCGCGATGTAGTCCTTGAAGCGCCCCGGAACCGGGTTCCAGCGCGCGTGGACGGTGCCCAGGGCCGCGTAGCAGTCGCGGACGGTGTCCACCAGGACGCGGATGCCCACCAGGTCGTAGATCTCCGCGAAGTCGCGGCCGCGGACGATCATCTTCTGGTAGACGCTGTAGTAGTGCTTCGGCCGGCCGGTGACGGTCGCCTTGATGCGGGCGGCCCGCAGGTCGGCCTGGACCTCGTCGGTCACTATGGCGAGGTACTCGTCGCGCTTCGGGGCGCGCTCGGCGACCAGCCGGACGATCTCGTCGTACATCTTGGGGTAGAGGATCGCGAACGCGAGGTCCTCCAGCTCCCACTTGATGGTGTTCATGCCCAGGCGATGGGCGAGCGGCGCGTAGATCTCCAGGGTCTCGCGCGCCTTCTTCTCCTGCTTCTCGCGCTTGAGGTAGCGCATGGTGCGCATGTTGTGCAGGCGGTCGGCGAGCTTGATGACCAGGACGCGCGGGTCCTTGGCCATGGCGACGACCATCTTGCGCACGGTCTCGGCCTGCGCGGCCTCGCCGAACTTGACCTTGTCGAGCTTGGTGACGCCGTCGACGAGCAGGGCGACGACGTCGCCGAAGTCGCGGCGCAGGTCCTCCAGGCCGTACTCGGTGTCCTCGACGGTGTCGTGCAGCAGGCCCGCCATCAGGGTGGCCGGGTCCATGCCCAGCTCGGCGAGGATGGTGGTCACCGCGAGCGGGTGGGTGATGTACGGGTCGCCGCTCTTGCGCTTCTGGCCGCGGTGCCAGCGCTCGGCGACCTGGTAGGCGCGCTCGATCTGGCGCAGGGTGGCGTTCTCGATCTTGGGGTCGTTGCTGCGGACTATGCGCAGCAGCGGCTCCAGCACCGGGTTGTACGGGTTCGCGCGCTGCACGCCGAGGCGGGCCAGGCGGGCGCGGACGCGGTTGGAGGAGCCGGAGCGTGCGGGCTGGCCGGTGTTGGGGCGGGCCACCGGACGCTCGGGAGGGGCCGGTTTGGGGCGCGAGGACTCCGCCGACTTCTCGGCCGGCGCGGACTGGGCGTGCTCGACCGGCCCACGGGTGTCGTTCTTCGTCTGCGACACGTTCGGCGCGGGCTTGGCCGCGGGGGCCGAGGCGGGCTCGGGCTTGGCGGCGGTAAGTGGCTGGGCCTCGTCTGGCAAGAGGGCTCCTCGTGCGCGATCCGGGTCCCCGGTCAGGCTCCGGATGACCCATGGTAGCGATCCCGGGCTCCGGGATCGCCTTCAGGCCGAAGTGAGAGCGGTCCACCGGGGTAACACGGGCGGCTGCCACCGGATTCCCTATCCCGGCAACAGAACCCGGAAACCCTCTTCCAAAAACTCACCAATTGGACAGATCGGGAAAATCGAGACCATTAATTCTGTTGACTCGAACATCAGCCGCTACATAAGATCCACTTCGACCCGGAAGCGGAAGAAATTGACCTATTCCGCTTTCAAAGAAAAAGAAACGGGATGAGCATGAGAATGTTCGGAAAGACAGTGGCTGCTGCGGCTCTGGCCGTGGGTATGAGCGCGGCTTTCGCGCTTCCCGCGCAGGCTGCGACCGCGGCCCCCATGTCGACGCACCGAGGTAGCTCGGGGTGCTTCAACTGGTCTTGGGCGGACGGCACCACCACGACCACCATCTACTACCACAACACGTGCAGCACGACGCAGCACCTGTGCGTGTGGTGGAAGGACGGTGCGGAGAACAACCTGCACCGCATCACCGCTGCGGGCGACGAGAAGGGACACCTCAAGGAGCCCGGCACCATCATAACCAACGACATCGAGGACTGCTGATTTCGAAATCAGCCGGATTCCGTGAATAGCACGGAAAAATGAAGCGGCCCCGGGTGCGCATTGAATCGCACCCGGGGCTACGTCGTCTCCATCTCCGCTCAGATGGTGAGCACGGCCTCCAAGGGGGCGCCCTTGAGGGCGGATTCCAGACGGGCCCGTCCGCCCAGGAAGCCCAGCTCCATCAGGACCGCGACGCCCGCGACCTCGGCGCCGGCGCGGTGGATCAGCCGGATCGAGGCCTCGGCGGTGCCGCCGGTGGCGAGCACGTCGTCGACGACCATGACGCGGTCGCCCGCGGACAGGTCCTCGGCGTGCACCTCGATCTCGGCGGAGCCGTACTCCAGCTCGTAGGCCTGCCGGAGGGTGGCTCCGGGGAGCTTGCCCGCCTTGCGCACGGGGATGAAGCCGAGCCCGGCCCGCACGGCGACCGGGGCGCCCAGGATGAAGCCCCGCGCCTCCAGGCCGACGACCTTGGTGGCGCCGGTCTCGGCGGCGATCCCGGCGAGTGCGTCGGTGACCGCGGTGAACGCGGCAGGGTCCGCGAGCAGCGGCGTGATGTCCTTGAACATCACGCCCTGCTCCGGGTAGTCCTCGACGTCCCGGATGCGGCTGAGCAGCAACTCCTTGATGTCGGTCATCGGCGCTTCCCCGAGGGCCGGCCGCGGCCGCCCCGGTTACGGGACGCGGGCTGGTTGCGCGGGCCGACGACGGCCGGAGCGGCGTCCTCGGGGTCCTCGGAACCACCGACCCGGACCTCGGCCATCTCCTCCTCGGCGGCGGCCTGGGCGCGCTTGGCGAGGACGCGCTTCTTCAGGGCCTTCATCTGCGGCTCGGCCTCCTTGAGGTCGGCGACGAGAGGCGTGGCGATGAAGATCGAGGAGTAGGCACCGGCGGCGAGACCGACGAACAGCGACAGCGAGATGTCGTTGAGCGTACCCGCGCCGAGGAAGCCGCCGCCGATGAACAGCAGGCCCGCGACCGGCAGCAGTGCGACGACCGTGGTGTTGATCGAACGGACCAGGGTGCCGTTGATCGAGTGGTTGGCGATGTCGCTGTAGGTGAAGCGGGTCTGCTTGGTGATGTCCTTCGTCTGCTCCTTGAGGCTGTCGAAGACGACGACCGTGTCGTAGAGCGAGTAACCGAGGATCGTCAGCAGACCGATGACCGTGCCGGGCGTGACCTCGAAGCCGACCAGGGCGTAGATACCGGTCGTGATGGTGATGTCGTGGATCAGCGCGACCAGGGCCGCGAGCGCCATCCGCCACTCGAAGGCGATCGCCAGGTAGATCACCACGAGGACCATGAAGATGCCGAGGCCCTCCCAGGCCTTGTTGGCGATCTCGTCACCCCAGCTCGGGCCGACCAGGTCGGAGTTGATGGACTCGGGGTCCACCTTCATCTCCGTGGCCAGCTTGGCCTTGGTCGCGTCCGACTTCGCGGTGTCCATGCCGGCGATCTGGATGCGCAGACCGCCCGTGCCGAGCTTCTGCACGACCGCATCGTGGCCGGAGGCCTCCTTCGCGAAGGTCTCCGCCTGGGACACCGAGACACTGGTCTTCGAGGTGGTGAAGACGGCGCCGCCCTGGAAGTCGATGCCCATGTTCAGGCCGCGCACCGCCAGGCCGACGATGGCCGTGATGGTGATCAGGATGGAGACGCCGTACCAGATCTTGCGCTTGCCGACGAAGTCGTAGCTGATCTCGCCGCGGTGGAGTCGGGCGCCGAGGTTGCCGAGTTTCGACATCGCTCACGCTTCCTTCGGGTCGACAGGGCCGGCGACGGGGCCGGCGGGACGGCGGGTGCGACGCAGCGGGGCCTTGGCGCCCAGGCCCTTCGGGTCGAGCCCGGACCACTTGTGGCCGCTCGCGAAGAACTTACGCCGGGCGAGGAGCGTCATCAGCGGCTTGGTGAAGAAGAAGACGACGACCACGTCGAGCACGGTGGTCAGACCGAGGGTGAACGCGAAGCCCTGGACCTTGCCGACGGTCACGATGAACAGGACGGCGGCGGCCAGGAACGACACGAAGTCGGAGACCAGGATGGTGCGCCGGGCACGCGGCCAGGCCCGCTCGACGGCGGGGCGCAGCGTGCGGCCCTCGCGGATCTCGTCCCGGATGCGTTCGAAGAACACGATGAACGAGTCCGCCGTGATGCCGATCGCGACGATCGCACCGCAGACGGCCGGCAGGTTCAGCGCGAAGTGGATCGCGGGGCCGAGCAGCGACATGATCGTGTAGGTGAGGACCGCGGACACCAGCAGCGAGGGGATCGCGACGATCGAAAGGCCGCGGTAGAAGGCCACCAGGTAGATGATGACCAGCGCGAGCCCGATGGCACCGGCGAGCAGACCGGCGTGCAGCTGCTGGCCGCCGAGGGCGGCAGTGACGGTGGTGACGCTCTCCGTGCGGAAGGAGAGCGGGAGGGCGCCGTACGACAGCACGTTCGCCAGGCTCTGGGCCTCGGTCTGGGTGAAGCTGCCGGAGATCTCCGCGGAGCCGCCGGTGATGGACTGGCTCACGGTCGGGCTGGAGACGACCTCGCCGTCGAGGACGATGCCGAACTCGTTCGTCGGCTGGGAGGCGTTCTTGGCGAGCTCGCCGGTGACGTCCGCGAACTTCTTGGATCCGCTGCCGGTGAAGGTCATCTGGACCTGCCAGCCGGAGGCGCCCTGCGTGTCGAAGACGGCCTGGGCCTTCTTGACGTCGGTGCCGTCGACGCGGGCCGGGCCGAGGACGTACTTGTACCAGACATCGTCGATCTTGCCGCAGGCCACGGTGGTGTCGCTCGGCTTGGCGGACTTGCCGGCCGTGGCGCGCTGGGTGGTCTTGGAGCAGTCCAGCGCGGTGTACTCGGCCTCCAGCTTCGAGGCCGCGGCGGAGGCGCTGGCGGAGGCGCTCGCGTCGGCCGAGGAGGTGGCGGAGGGGCTCGCCGACGAGGAGGCGGACGCCGAGGACGAAGCCGTGGAGCCGGCCTTCAGGGCGTCGGTGACCGCGCGGCCCTGGGAGGTGGCCGAGGACGACGGCGAGGCGGAGGACGACCCGGTCGCCTTCTGGGACGACGACGCGCTGCTCGACGGGGAGGTGCTCGGGGAGGCGCTGGAGCTGCCGCTGGCGGACGCGCTCGGGGAGGCGCTGGCCGTGGCGCCGACGCTGGCTTCCTGGGCCAGGACCGGGCGGAAGTACAGCTTCGCGGTGGTGCCGACCTGCTTGCGGGCCTCTGCGGAGTTGGTGCCCTTGGGGATGTTGACGATGATGTTCTTTGAGCCCTGGGTCTGGACCTCCGTCTCGGATACGCCCAGACCGTTGACACGACGGTTCATGATCGCGACCGCGGTGTCCATGTTGGTCTTGTTGATCGCGTTGGGCTGGCCCGGCTCGTTCTCCGCCTGAAGCGTGATGCTCGTACCACCGGCCAGGTCGATACCGAGACGCGGAGTGGTGTTTCCGGAGGCGAACATTCCTCCGGTGAGCGCCACGATGGCGATCAGGATGAGGGCCAGCGAGCGCCCTGGCTTGCTCTGGGCGCTCGCGCTCCGGCCCCTCTTAGGTGCTGCCACCTTCTCGTACTCCCTCTCGGGCCGCCGCGCGCCTGGTCGGTGCGGTCGGCCATGACATGGTGTCGGGATCCCGTCCGGGAAACAGACGCGCCCGGGGTGCGGGGTGCGCGTGGGACGCGCGCACCGCTCCCCGGGTCACGGCTACTTCGCGTCGGAGTCGCCGTCGGTCTTCTTCGGCTCTTCGTCAGCCTTCGCCTCGGCGATCGCGGCCTCCTCGGCCGGCCCGTCGGACTTGTCCTCCGCGTCCTCCGTCTTGTCCTCGGCGGCGTCCTTCTTCCCGAGGTCGACGGCCTTGTCGTCGGAGGCGGCGGCAGCGTCGGCGGACTCGCCGTCGGTCTCGGTGAGGGAGGAGGCGTCGTCCGGGACGACGTCGGCGTCGGACTTCAGGTCGTGCTCGACGCCGTGCACGATGCGGTTGTACTCGTCGTCCGTGAGGATGGCGCCGATCGCGTTCTTCGCGAAGAGAAGGTCGACGCCCGGGCCGGCGTCGAGGAGGACCGTGTCCTCGTTCACTTCCTTGACCGTCGCGTACATGCCCCCGATGGTGCGGACCCCGTTGCCGGGCTGGATCTCGTTCCGCATCTGCGTGGCCTGCTGCTGGCGCTTCCGGGTGGAACGCGTCATCAGGAACATGGCCGCGATGAGGACGATGAACACGAGAAGAGGCAAGCTATTCACGGGACGGAATTTCCTTCGCGCAGCCGCGGCGGTGAGCGGCCTGGATGATGGGGGTGTGGTCGGCGCCGCCCGCAAAGGCGGCATCGGCGGAGTCTAAGCGAGTCCGCGCGCATGGAACAACGCTCAGCATGGCACCTGGGTTCCTGGGCCCGCCAATGCCCCGCCG
This sequence comes from Streptomyces sp. NPDC058464, assembly GCF_042721035.1. Classification (NCBI taxonomy): domain Bacteria; kingdom Bacillati; phylum Actinomycetota; class Actinomycetes; order Kitasatosporales; family Streptomycetaceae; genus Streptomyces; species Streptomyces sp. NPDC058464. Next base: position 122,241 of record NZ_JBHXMA010000006.1, on the reverse strand, counting down.
TCACGAAGAGATCACGTCTGCGGCCGAGGCCTGGTCGACGGGCGACGGGGTGTCCCGGCCGGGACCGGGGCCCTCCGGGGCCGCTCCCAGGATACGGCGTGCGCTGCACGTTCCCGTCGGTAACGGCCCGGGCGCCGGACCTGCGCGGGGTCGGGGCCGGGCGGACATGCCGCCCCGGCGCCCGGAGCACGGCCCGTCCATCTGCGAACCGTCACCGCGCCCGCGTCAGGTGCCGAACAGGTCCTGCTGGCCGGTTCCGCCCGCCGTACCGCGCGGGGCGGTCAGGCCCAGGTGGGCCCAGGCGGCGGGGGTGGCGACGCGGCCGCGCGGGGTGCGGGCCAGCAGGCCCTCGCGGACAAGGAAGGGCTCGGCGACCTCCTCGACCGTCTCACGCTCCTCCCCCACCGCCACCGCCAGTGTCGACAGGCCGACCGGGCCGCCGCCGAACAGCTTGAGCAGGGCCTCCAGGACCGCGCGGTCCAGCCGGTCCAGGCCGCGCTCGTCCACCTCGTACACGGCGAGCGCCGCATGCGCGATCTCGCGTGTGATCAGCCCGTCCGCCTTGACCTGGGCGTAGTCGCGGACCCGGCGCAGCAGCCGGTTGGCGATGCGGGGTGTGCCGCGCGAGCGGCCGGCGATCTCGGCGGCGCCGGCCGGCTCGATCTCGACGTCCAGCAGGTTCGCCGAGCGGTGCACGACCCGCTCCAGCTCGCGCGGTTCGTAGAACTCCATGTGCGCGGTGAAACCGAAGCGGTCGCGCAGCGGGGGCGGCAGCAGGCCCGCGCGCGTGGTGGCGCCGACCAGGGTGAACGGCGGCAGTTCGAGCGGGATGGCGGTGGCGCCCGGCCCCTTGCCGACGATCACGTCGACCCGGAAGTCCTCCATGGCCATGTACAGCATCTCCTCGGCGGGCCGCGACATCCGGTGGATCTCGTCGAGGAAGAGCACCTCGCCCTCCTGGAGGGAGGAGAGGATCGCGGCCAGGTCGCCTGCGTGCTGGATGGCGGGGCCCGAGGTGATGCGGATCGGGGCGCCCATCTCGGCCGCGATGATCATGGAGAGGGTGGTCTTGCCCAGGCCCGGGGCGCCGGAGAGCAGCACGTGGTCGGCGGTGGCGCCACGCGCGCGTGCGGCGCGCAGCACCAGGTCGAGCTGCTCACGGACCTTCTCCTGGCCGATGAACTCGCCCAGGTCCTTGGGGCGCAGGGCGGCCTCGACGGCCTGGTCCTCGCGGTCGGCGACGGCGCCCACCAGCCGCTCCGCGTCGGCGCCGGTGTCGGTCGGGTCGTCCCAGTTCATAAGTGATGTGCCTCAGCGGTGGTGGGGTCAGCGGGCGCGGTTGAGGGTCTGCAGGGCCGCCTTGAGCAGCTGGCCGACCTGGGGCGGGCCCCCGGCGGCCTCGGCCTGCGGGGCGACGGCGGTGACGGCCTCGTCGGCCTCCCGGGTCGCGTACCCCAGGCCGATCAGGGCGGCGTGCAGCTGATCGCGCCAGCCCTGGGTGACCGGGGCGCCGATCGCGGGGGCGCCGACGGGTTCGCCGAGCCGGTCCTTCAGTTCGATGAGCAGCTTCTGCGCGCCCTTCTTGCCGATGCCGGGGACGGCGATCAGCGCCTTCTCGTCACTCGTGGCGACCGCGCGGCGCAGCGCGTCCGGGCTGTGCACGGCGAGCATCGCCTGGGCGAGCCGCGGGCCGACGCCGCTCGCCGTCTGCAACAGCTCGAAGACCTGGCGTTCGTCGTCGTCCACGAAGCCGTACAGGGTGAGCGAGTCCTCGCGTACGACCAGTGAGGTGGCGAGTTTGGTCTGCTGGCCCATGCGCAGCCCGGACAGGGTGTTCGGGCTGCACTGGACGGCGATGCCGATCCCGCCCACCTCGACGACCGCGGAGTCCGGGGCGAGGGCGGCGACCGGGCCGCTGACGAAGGCGATCATGCCGTACGGCCTTTCGTTGCGTTGGCTGCGTGCAGGGCGACGGCCTGCTGGAGTCGGTTCTGCGCGGGGGCGCGCCAGATGTGGCAGATGGCGAGCGCGAGGGCGTCGGCGGCGTCGGCGGGCTTGGGCGGGGCGCTGAGCCTGAGGAGCCGGGTGACCATGGCGCCGACCTGGGCCTTGTCGGCGCGTCCGGAGCCGGTGACGGCCGCCTTGACCTCGCTGGGGGTGTGCAGGGCGACGGGGATGCCCCGGCGGGCGGCGCACAGCATGGCGACGGCGCTGGCCTGGGCGGTGCCCATCACGGTCCGTACGTTGTGCTGGCTGAACACCCGCTCCACGGCGACGAATTCGGGCCGGTGTTCGTCCAGCCACTGCTCGATGCCCTGCTCGATGGCGACCAGGCGATGACCGAGCTCGGCGTCCGCCGGCGTCCGTACGACCCCCACGGCGACCATGGTGAGCGGCCGCCCGGCGACGCCCTCGACGACACCGACACCGCACCGGGTCAGCCCGGGGTCCACCCCCAGTACACGCACCGCGCCCCCCTCCCTTCGGCCACCTGTTTGTGCAGGCTAGCGGGTGCCACCGACAACGGCCGACATGACGACGGGCCGACGGGTGTGTCCCGTCGGCCCGCTCGGTCGGCTCAGCCCGCGGCAGCGCTACGCGTCGACCTTCTCCATGACCTCGTCGCTGACGTCGAAGTTGGCGAAGACGTTCTGCACGTCGTCGCTGTCCTCGAGGGCGTCGATCAGCTTGAAGATCTTCTTGGCACCGTCCTCGTCCAGTTCGACCTGCATGGTCGGGACGAAGTTGGCCTCGGCGGAGTCGTAGTCGATCCCGGAGTCCTGGAGGGCGCTGCGGACCGCCACCAGGTCGGTGGCCTCGCTGAGCACCTCGAAGGACTCACCGAGGTCGTTGACCTCCTCGGCACCCGCGTCCAGGACCGCGCCGAGCACGTCGTCCTCGGACAGCTCGCCCTTGGGGACGATCACGACACCCTTGCGGTTGAAGAGGTACGACACCGAGCCCGGGTCGGCCATGGAGCCGCCGTTGCGGGTCATGGCGACGCGCACGTCGGAGGCGGCGCGGTTGCGGTTGTCGGTGAGGCACTCGATGAGCACCGCGACGCCGTTCGGGCCGTAGCCCTCGTACATGATCGTCTCGTAGTCGGCGCCGCCGGCCTCGAGACCGCCGCCGCGCTTGACCGCGGAGTCGATGTTCTTGTTCGGGACCGACTGCTTCTTCGCCTTCTGGATGGCGTCGTAGAGAGTCGGGTTGCCCTCGATGTCGACGCCGCCCATACGGGCCGCGACCTCGATGTTCTTGATCAGCTTCGCGAAGAGCTTGCCGCGCTTGGCGTCGATCACGGCCTTCTTGTGCTTCGTCGTAGCCCATTTAGAGTGGCCGGACATCTGCCTGTCTCCTTCGCGTAACCCATCCAACAACGAACGCCAGAGATCCTACTAGGACTCCGTCGCCCGGTTGGCGTGCACCATGTCGACGAACAGGGAGTGCACGCGGTGGTCGCCGGTCAGTTCCGGGTGGAACGACGTGGCGAGCGCGTTGCCCTGGCGGACCGCGACGATGTGGCCTTCGTGCTCGGCGAGCACCTCGGCCCCGGCGCCGACGGACTCGACCCAGGGGGCGCGGATGAAGACGCCCTCTACAGGATCGCCGTCGATCCCGCGTACGTCGACCGCCGCCTCGAACGACTCGTTCTGCCGCCCGAAGGCGTTGCGCCGGACGATCATGTCGATGCCGCCGATGGTCTCCTGGCCCGAGCGCGGGTCGAGGATCTTGTCGGCGAGCATGATCATGCCCGCGCAGGTGCCGTAGACGGGCATTCCGGCCCGCACGCGCGCGCGGAGCGGCTCCATCACGCCGAACAGGACGGCCAGCTTGGAGATGGTGGTGGACTCGCCGCCGGGGATGACGAGGCCGTCCACCTCGGCGAGTTCCTCGGGGCGCCTGACCGGCCTGGCCACGGCGTCGGCCGCGGCCAGGGCGATGAGGTGCTCCCGTACGTCGCCCTGGAGGGCCAGGACGCCTATGACAGGTGCGTCGATCATGTGTGCGGAACCCTTTGGCCTTACCAGCCGCGGTTGGCGTAGCGCTCGGCCTCGGGGAGGGTGTCGCAGTTGATGCCGACCATGGCCTCGCCGAGGTTGCGGGACGCGTCCGCGATGATCTTCGGGTCGTCGTAGAAGGTGGTCGCCTTGACGATGGCGGCGGCGCGCTTGGCCGGGTCGCCGGACTTGAAGATGCCGGAGCCGACGAAGACGCCCTCGGCGCCGAGCTGGCGCATCAGGGCCGCGTCGGCCGGGGTGGCGACGCCACCGGCGGAGAACAGCACGACGGGGAGCTTGCCGAGCTCGGCGACCTCCTTGACCAGCTCGTACGGGGCGCGCAGCTCCTTGGCGGCGGCGTACAGCTCGTTGTTGTCGTAGCCGCGCAGCCGGGCGATCTCGTTCTTGATCTGGCGCAGGTGACGGACCGCCTCGACGACGTTGCCGGTGCCGGCCTCGCCCTTGGAGCGGATCATGGCCGCGCCCTCGGCGATCCGGCGCAGGGCCTCACCGAGGTTGGTGGCACCGCAGACGAAGGGGGTGGTGAAGGCCCACTTGTCGGAGTGGTTGACCTCGTCGGCCGGGGTGAGGACCTCGGACTCGTCGATGTAGTCGACGCCGAGCGACTGCAGGACCTGGGCCTCGACGAAGTGGCCGATCCGGGACTTGGCCATCACCGGGATCGACACGGCCTCGATGATGCCCTCGATCATGTCCGGGTCGGACATCCGGGCCACCCCGCCGTCCTTGCGGATGTCGGCCGGGACCCGCTCCAGGGCCATGACGGCGACGGCGCCCGCGTCCTCGGCGATCTTCGCCTGCTCCGGCGTGACGACGTCCATGATCACGCCGCCCTTGAGCTGCTCGGCCATGCCGCGCTTCACACGGGCGGTGCCGGTCTCGGGGGTCTGGTTCTCACTGGTGGACACGGGTGACCTCACTCGCTGAAAGAGGGTTTCTGCAAACACCGAGGAAACGCGAGTGGACCAGGCCACAGCAAGGGCCAATGGGAAGGCAGTGGATCGTTTTCCGGTCAGGCCGTGCGCTCGACCAGGGCGGCGGGCGGTTCGTCGTCCATCTCGAAGGCCAGCGGGAAGGGGGCGTGTCCGGCCAGCCGGAACCAGCGGACCTTGCGGTGTTCACGCAGCCTGCGGGCCGCGCCGACGGCGTCGTTGTGGAACCGGCGGGCCATCGGGACCCGGCGTACGGCCTCGGCCAGCTCGCCGGCGGCTGCCTCCCCGCCGGGGGCCTCCCGCACCTCCTCGACCTGCTGCGGGTGCTCGAACACGGCCCGCAGGGCCTGGCTCAGCTCGCTCTCGGCGACCTCCCGCTGCTCCTCCTCGGCCTGCCGGGCGGCGTGCGCGGCCTCGTACAGCACGATCGAGGAGGCGGGATCCAGCACCCCCGAGGTCGCCAGCTCCTGGGCCACCGAGGCGCGCCGCAGCAACTGGGCGTCGAGAGCGGCCCGCGCGGCGTCGATCCGCGAGTGCAGCCGGTCGAGACGGCCTGCGGTCCAGCTGAGGTACAGGCCGACCACCAGGAGGGCGGCCAGGATCCAGAGCGTCCAGACGAGCGTTGCAGTCACGGGCGGAACGCTATAGGAAGCGCCCGCCACAGCGCCCCGTCAGGGGCGCGGGGAACTGCGCGACCGGCCACGACGGCGCCGCAGCCTACAGACGACCTGTCCCGGCACCTCAGATGTCGCGGCCCTCCCAGCGAAGCGTCTAGTCCCGCGCCAGCCCGAACCGCGCCCGCAACCCCGACCGCTCGTCCGCCGCCACCGCCGCCGCGCCCGCCGTCACCGTCTCGTAGACGGACAGGATGTCCGCGCCCACGGTGGACCAGTCGAAGCGCCGCACGTGCACGCTGCCGCGCTCGCGCAGCCCGGCCCGGCGCTCCGGGTCCTTAAGGAGCCGCACCGCCGCCTCCGCCAGCGCGTCCGCGTCCTCGTTGGCGAAGAGCTCGCCCGCCGCCCCCTGGTCCAGGACCTGGGCGAAGGCGTCGAGGTCGGAGGCGAGGACGGGAGCGCCGGCGGACAGGGCCTCCACCAGGATTATCCCGAAGCTCTCGCCGCCCGTGTTGGGCGCGATGTACAGGTCGAGGCTGCGCAGGAAGCGGGCCTTGTCCTCGTCGCTGATCATGCCGAGGAACTCCACCCGGGAGCGCAGCTCGGCGGGGAGGGACTCGACCGCGGCCTCCTCGTCGCCCCGGCCGGCCACCAGGAGCCGGGTCTGCGGGCGGGCCGCGAGGATCTTGGGCAGGGCCTTCATCAGGACCGGGAGGCCCTTGCGGGGCTCGTCGATGCGGCCGATGAAGCCGATCGTGTCGCCCTGCCACTCGGGGCGCGGCTCGGCCTTGGCGAAGAAGTCGACGTCCACGCCGTTGGGGATCACGACGGCGTCCCCGCCGAGGTGCTCGACGAGCGTGCGGCGGGCGTACTCGCTGACCGCGATCCGGGCGCTGATCTTCTCCAGGGCGGCCTGGAGGATCGAGTACGCGGCGATCATCGCGCGGGAGCGCGGGTTGGAGGTGTGGAAGGTCGCGACCATCGGGCCCTGGGCCGCCCAGCAGGCCAGCAGACCAAGGGACGGGGAGGTCGGCTCGTGGATGTGGACCACGTCGAACGCGCCGTCGTGCAGCCAGCGGCGCACCCGCGCGGCGGACAGGAAGCCGAAGTTGAGACGGGCCACCGAGCCGTTGTACGGCACCGGGACCGCGCGGCCGGCCGAGACGACGTAGGGCGGGAGCGGGGTGTCGTCGTCGGCCGGGGCGAGGACGGAGACGTCGTGGCCGAGGCGGATGAAGTACTCGGCGAGGTCGCGGATGTGGAACTGGACGCCACCCGGGACGTCCCAGGAGTAGGGGCAGACGATGCCGATCCTCACGACGGTCCCTTCGCGGGGTCCAGGTCGGCGAGCCACAAGCGCTGCAGCATGTGCCAGTCCTCCGGATGGTCGGCGATCCCGGTGGCGAAGGCGTCGGCCAGCGCCTGTGTCATGACAGACGTCTTCGCGGCCTTGTCACCTGACTCGGGTACCTCGATCGGGGCGTGGACGCGGCCCTTCATGACGGGGGTGTCGTCGTACCAGAGCGTCACGGGCAGCAGGATCGCGCCGGTCTGCTGGGCCAGCAGGGCCGGTCCGGCGGGCATCCGCGCGGTGTCGCCGAAGAAGCCCACCTCGATACCGGAGGCGGACAGGTCACGGTCGGCGACCAGGCAGACCAGGCCGCCGTCGCGCAGCCTGCGGGCCAGGGTGCCGAAGGCGGTGCCGCCGCTGTGCGGCAGGACCTCCATGCCGAGGCCCTCGCGGTAGGCGACGAAGCGGTCGTAGAGCGTCTCGGGCTTGAGCCGCTCGGCGACGGTGGTGAACGGGGTCTTCAGCTCGGTGGTGACCCAGGCGCCGGCCAGGTCCCAGTTGGCCAGGTGCGGCAGCGCGAGGATCACGCCCCGGCCGGAGGCGAGGCCGTCCGTGAGGTGGTGGACGTCCTTGGGGACGAAGCCGGTGCGGATCCGGTCCTCGCTCCAGGACGGAAGCCGGAAGGACTCCATCCAGTAGCGCAGATACGACCGCATCCCCGCGCGCGACAGCTCGCGCAGCCGCTCCGGGCTCGCGTCGGGCCGTACGCGCGCGTAGTTGGACTCGAGCCGCTGGACGCCCTTGCCGCGCTGCCGCCAGGCGAGGTCCGCGACGGAGTTGCCGAGGCGCACGGCGACCGGCTCGGGGAGCTTCTTGACGGTGCTCCAGCCGAGACCGTACAGACCGTCGGTGAGCCGGTCGGCGGCGCTCACTGCCCGGCCTCGCTCCCGTGGGAGGCCTTCTCCCGCTCGGCCGCGGCCTCCGCCTCGGCGGACTCGCGGCGGACCGTGACGACCCGCTGGACGAGGGTGACCAGGCTGCCCACGGCGACGATCCACAGGGCGATCGGGAGCAGGATCTGGATGCCCGGGACGCCGAACTTGTGGAAACCGGCCAGACCGGCCGCCACCAGTGAGATCACCAGACGCTCGGCGCGCTCCACGAGACCGTTGACGGCCACCGGCAGCCCGATCGACTCGCCGCGCGCCTTTGTGTACGACACCACCTGGCCGCTGGCCAGGCAGAAGATGGAGACGGCGCACAGGACGTTGTTGTTCCCGTTGCCCGCGTACCAGAGGGCGAAACCGCCGAAGATCGCGCCGTCGGCGACCCGGTCCAGGGTGGAGTCCAGGAACGCCCCCCAGCGGCTGGTGCGGCCCAGCTGGCGGGCCATGTTGCCGTCCACCAGGTCCGAGAACACGAACAGCGTGATCACGATCGTGCCCCAGAAGAACTCGCCCCGGGGGAAGAAGACCAGCGCGCCCGCGACCACTCCGGCCGTGCCGAGGAGCGTGACCGTGTCCGGGCTCACGCCCCGGCGGATGAGAAACGCGGCGAACGGTGTGAGGACACGCGTGAAGAATGCACGCGCGTACTTGTTCAGCATGGCCTTCCTGACGGTCGTTGCGCCGTGCGGCCCCTGCTGGCCACCCCGGCTGGCCCATCGTAGCCACGCGCGCGTGTGTGCGACGGGTGGGCACTCTCAGTCGGGACCGGCCGCCGGGCCGGAAGGGTCCCGCGGGCACGATCACGTCGTTCGTATGGACGCACCGTGACGGGAGTGGAAAGCTCGAATAACCGCGGGCGTCATCGGAGCCGCCACCGCACGCGGCCCGCCATGCTCGCCCGCGCCCACAGAGACCTCACCGTGCACGGGAGGCAAAACCATGGGCGACAAGGTCAAGGAACACCCCGGAGCCGCCGGCAGGGCAATGGCGGCCGACCACCCCGCGTCCGTACGGAATGTGGTGCTGGTCGGCCACTCCGGATCGGGCAAGACCACATTGGTGGAGGCTCTCGCGCTGACCGCGGGAGCGGTGAACCGGGCGGGCCGGGTGGAGGACGGCGGAACCGTCTCGGACTACGACGACATCGAGCACCGGCAGCAGCGCTCCGTACAGCTGTCGCTGGTACCGGTCGAATGGAACGGATTCAAGATCAACATCCTGGACACCCCGGGATACGCCGACTTCGTCGGAGAGCTGAGGGCCGGTCTGCGCGCGGCGGACGCGGCCCTCTTCGTCGTCTCGGCCTCGGACGGGGTGGACGGCTCGACCCGGATGGTGTGGGAGGAGTGCGCGGCCGTCGGGATGCCCCGGGCGATCGTCGTCACGCACCTGGAGGCCGCCCGCGCGGACTTCGCGGAGATGACCCGGGTGTGCGCCGAGGCGTTCGGCGCCGACGACCCCGACGCCGTGCTCCCGCTCTACACGCCCCTGTACGGCCCGCAGGGCCCGGACGGGCACGCGCCCGTGACCGGTCTGGTCGGGCTGCTCACGCAGAAGCTGTTCGACTACTCCACCGGCGAGCGCAAGGAGTCCGAGCCGGGTCCCGACCAGCTGCCGGACATCGAGGAGGCCCGCAACCGGCTCATCGAGGGGATCATCTCGGAGAGCGAGGACGAGACGCTCATGGACCGCTATCTGGGCGGCGAGCAGATCGACCTCAAGACACTGATCGAGGACCTGGAGCGGGCCGTGGCACGCGGGGCGTTCTTCCCCGTCCTGGCCGCCGCCCCGGCCGCCGACGGCGCCCGCCAGGGCCTCGGCACGGTCGAGCTCCTGGAACTGGTCACCGGCGGCTTCCCGACGCCGTTCGAGCACCCCACGCCGGGCGTCACCACCATCGACGGCAGGCCGCGCGAGATCAAGCCGTGCGACACCGGCGGGCCGCTGGTCGCGGAGGTCGTGAAGACCGCCTCCGACCCGTACGTCGGCCGGGTCTCGCTGGTCCGGGTCTTCTCCGGCACCCTGCGCCCCGACGAGACGGTGCACGTCTCCGGGCACGGCCTCGCCGACCGCGGCCACGAGGACCACGACGTCGACGAGAAGGTCGGCGCCCTGTCCACACCGTTCGGCAAACAGCAGCGGCCGGTCACGCACGTCATCGCCGGTGACCTCGCGTGTGTGGCGAAACTCGGCCGCGCGGAGACCGGGGACACCCTCTCCGGCAAGGACGACCCGCTGCTCATGGAGCCGTGGGAGATGCCCGACCCGCTGCTGCCGCTCGCCATCGAGGCGCACAGCAAGGCGGACGAGGACAAGCTCTCGCAGGGCCTGTCCCGCCTGGTCGCCGAGGACCCGACCATGCGCCTCGAACAGAACCAGGACACCCACCAGGTGGTGCTGTGGTGCCTCGGCGAGGCGCACGCGGACGTCGCCCTGGAACGGCTGCGCAGCCGCTACGGCGTCCAGGTCGACGTCGTACCGCACCGGGTGTCCCTCCGGGAGACGTTCGCCGGCCGGTCCGCCGGGCGCGGCCGGCACGTCAAACAGTCCGGCGGGCACGGGCAGTTCGCGATCTGCGAGATCGAGGTGGAACCCCTGCCGGGCGGCTCCGGCATCGAGTTCGTCGACAAGGTGGTCGGCGGCGCGGTGCCCCGGCAGTTCATCCCGTCCGTCGAGAAGGGCATCAGGGCCCAGGCCGTCAAGGGGGTCGCCGCCGGCTACCAGCTGGTGGACGTGCGGGTCACCCTGCTCGACGGCAAGGCGCACTCGGTGGACTCCTCCGACGCCGCCTTCCAGACGGCGGGCGCGCTGGCCCTGCGGGAGGCCGCGGCGGACGCGAAGATCCATCTCCTGGAACCGGTGGCCGAGGTGTCCGTGCTGGTCGGCGACGACTACGTGGGCGCGGTGATGAGCGACCTGTCCGGGCGGCGCGGCCGGGTGCTCGGCACCGAGCAGACCAGCGGCGGGCGCACCCTGATCAAGGCCGAGGTGCCGGAGTTCGAGATCGGCCGGTACGCGGTCGACCTGCGTTCCCTCTCGCACGGCACGGCGCGGTTCAGCCGTTCCTACGCGCGGCACGAGCCGATGCCGCCGCAGATCGCCGAGAAGATTCGCGAACAGGCCAAAGAGGCCTCCTAGTTGGTCTCGCACTGGACAACGGGGGACAACGGAGGACGACAACGGCCGACAACGGTCGGCGACGGTCGGCGACGGGATCGTTCGGCGGGCGGCTTCGGCCGTCCGCCGACGGTCTGTCGGTGGCTGGGGATACTCTGAGTACTTGATCAACAGGTGTGCGGAGTACGGAAGTCGGGAAGGCCGCAGAAGCGGGACGGCGGCAAGTGGGGGCGGGAATGAGCTTCGAGGACTTCTTCGGGCCACAGGTGCCCAGGCCGGGCGGCGAGGCGCAGGCACCGACCTACGCCCTGGCCTCGGCGGCCTACCGGGACACGCCTATGGAGGAGATCAAGAAGGCCGACAACGAGTGGCACCAGTCCACGGTCAACGAGGGCCGCAAGTGGGCGAAGATATTCCGGCCCAACTTCGGTGAGGCGTACTCCCAGGCGGTCATCGACCGCATGCTGGGCGTCGGCCGCAAGCCGCTCATCCAGTCCTTCGGCAGCGAACCGCAGATGGTCGTCGAGCACTGCCTCGCGGCCAACCGCATCCGCAAGGAACGCGACCAGCGGCTGACCGCCCTCATGTTCCTGTGCGGCGTGCTGTTCCTGCCGGGACTGCTGCTCTGGCTGCTGGTCTTCCAGCTCCGGGCGACCATGCTGAAGACCGACAACAAGCGGGTCTCCGGGCTCGGCAGCGCACTGCTGGCCGCCGTCGGCGTCGTCGCGGTGGTCTTCCTGATCCGGATGCCGCTCACCGGCTTCTGGGGCTGGTACGCGCGCGGCTGCATCGTGCTCCCCGTCGCCGGCTGGTACCTGGCCAAGCGGCTCTGCGAGCGCACCGCGAAGGACCTGCGCGAGGCCTGGGACGGCCTGCTGTCCGGCGGCAGCGTGGGCGCGAAGGTCCCCGAGGCGGTGCCGACCAGCCCCGACCAGGCCGCGGCCGAGCAGCTGCGCCAGTCCCTGGCCCGGCTCAGCGCCGAGCAGCAGTCCAACTCGGTCTTCTACGCCGGCCCCAAGGGCATACTCGGCATGGGCACCCGCTGGGGCTCCTGGCACCTCGCGGAGGAGCTGGTCCCGCTCGATCCGGTCAAGGGCGTCCACGAGTTCCGTGCGTGGACGGTCGTCCGGGAGATCGAGAAGGAGCTGAGCGTGCTGCACCGGCAGCACCTGAAGACCGGCGGCTTCCCGGAACCGCAGGTCAAGCACTGGATCGTCACCCATGTCGGAGAGGGCGCCAAGGCGGTGTCCAGGCCCGAGGGGACCGACTACAAGGTGGGGCCCGCCGACGTCGAGCGGATCTGCAACAGCAACCACTTCGACAAGGGCGAACGGCACTACCTGGGCGTCCAGTGGCCGTACCTGTGGGACGGCGGCCTGATCATCACGATGATGACCACCGTGACCGTGCTGAAGGAGACCCTGCGGATCGAGGTCACCGGACACGCCCTCGGCCCGGTCAACGGCTTCTTCAGCGGCAAGCCCGAGGCGCCCACCAAGACGGTCGCCAAGACCGTCCGGTTCTGGGAGACCCGGACCATCAAGCTGCCCCTGGTCACCCCGGACGAGGTGGTCCGGCTGTCCGCGCGGGCGCTGATCAGCTGGTATCCGCCGCTGCTGAAGTGGCTCGGCGGTTCCATAGGCCTGCCCGAGCCGTTCGGCCTCCGGCACGCGTGGGCCGACCAGCCCTGGAAGCACCGCTTCATGGCCGACGACGCGCTGCGCGCGGCGACACCGGTGCTCCGGGCGGTGCACCGGGCCGCGTTCACCGTGCTCAAGGAGCACGACGTCAACATGGACAAGTTCAACGCGCGGGCGGGAGCGCTGAGCGGGTCGGTCCAGGAGGCGTCACCGAAGAAGGCCGACACCTACGACGCGTGAGCCTCCGGCGGTTCGGCCGAAGCAGCGGGTGCGGGCACCGGCCCCCGGGGGCTGCCGCCCGCAGACCCCCGCTTCGGCCTGGACGGCCTCGTCCTCAAGCTCCGGACGGGCTGCTCAATGTGCCGTCGGCCAGGCCTCGGCCAGCATCTTGCGCGTGTCCGCCAGCAGCTGCGGGAGCACCCGGGTGTGGCCGACCACCGGCATGAAGTTCGTGTCGCCGCCCCAGCGCGGGACGATGTGCTGGTGCAGGTGGGCCGCGATGCCGGCGCCCGCCACCGAGCCCTGGTTCATGCCGATGTTGAAGCCGTGCGCGCCGGACGCCGTGCGCAGCGCGGTCATCGCCTGCTTGGTCAGCTCGGCCAGCTCGACCGTCTCCGGGCCGGTCAGGTCCGTGTAGTCGGCGACATGGCGGTACGGGACCGTCATCAGGTGGCCGCCGTTGTACGGGTAGAGGTTGAGCACCGCGTAGACGTGCTCGCCGCGCCGGACGATCAGCCCGTCCTCGTCGGACTTGGCCGGGATCGAGCAGAAGGGACAGCCGTCGTCGGCCCCCGGACCGGTCGGCTTGTTCTCACCCTGGATGTAGGCCATCCGGTGGGGCGTCCACAGGCGCTGGAACGCGTCCTGCGTCCCCACTCCGATCTGCTGCTCCGGCTCACTCGTCATGCTAGGCAGCATATGGCTTCGCCCGTTCGCGGCGTGTCGCCGGGGCCCGGGGAAACGGCCCGGCGGCGAAGCTGGGCGGATGGACGACGACAGCCGGCTGAACCGCTGGGACCGGAAGACCGACCTGGCGCTGGGCATCGCCTCGCTGGTCTTCCTCGGCTCGTACGCGGTGCACGTGCTGGAGCCCCGGCTGCCGAAGGCCGCGCACGTCTTCTTCCTGTCGCTGATGTACACGGCCTGGGCGATGTTCGCCGTCGACTACGCGGTGCGCTGGCGGCTCAGCGGCGAGGGACCGCGGTTCGTACGGCGGCACTGGCTGGACACGGTCGTCCTGGTGCTGCCACTGCTGCGGCCGGTGCGGGTGGTGCGGACGTACGAGTCGATCCAGCGCCGGCACGGGGAACCCCGGCTCCCGCTGCACGCGCGCGTGGCGGCCTACTCGGCGCTGTCGATCTCGCTGCTGGGCTTCTCCGGCGCCCTCGCCGTCTACCAGGTCGAACGCTCGGCCCCGAACGCCGACATCCGCACCTTCGGCGACTCCCTCTGGTGGACCTGCTCGACCCTCTCCACGGTCGGTTACGGCGACTACGTCCCGGTGACCACCCTGGGGCGGTTCATCGCCGTGGGGCTGATGGCCTGCGGTCTGGCACTGCTGGGCACGGTCACGGGGTCGTTCTCGTCCTGGATGCTGCAGCGGTTCTCACTGAACGAGGACGAGAGAAGGCCCCCGGAGAACTGATCTCCGGGGGCCCCTGAGGTGGCGGATCAGACCTGGGTCCGCTCCTCGACCACCTTCACGATCTTGGCGATGGCCTCGTCGAACGGGATGCCGTTCTCCTGCGAGCCGTCGCGGTAGCGGAAGGAGACCGAGCCGGCCGCCATGTCCTCGTCGCCCGCGATGACCATGAAGGGCACCTTCTGCTTCTGGGCGTTGCGGATCTTCTTCTGCATGCGGTCGGAGGACGCGTCGACCTCGACCCGCAGGCCCTGCTTCTTCGCCTCGGCGGCGAACTTCTGCAGGTACTCGACGTGCCCGTCACCGATCGGGATGCCCACCGCCTGGACCGGGGCCAGCCACGCCGGGAAGGCGCCCGCGTAGTGCTCCAGGAGCACCGCGAAGAACCGCTCGATGGAGCCGAACAGGGCGCGGTGGATCATCACCGGGCGCTGCTTGGAGCCGTCGGCGGAGGTGTACTCCAGGTCGAAGCGCTCGGGCAGGTTGAAGTCGAGCTGGACGGTCGACATCTGCCAGGTGCGGCCGATGGCGTCCTTGGTCTGCACGGAGATCTTCGGGCCGTAGAAGGCGGCGCCGCCCGGGTCGGGGACGAGCGGGAGGCCCTGCTTCTCGGCGACCGCGCGCAGCGTCTCCGTGGCCTCCTCCCAGACCTCGTCGGAGCCGACGAACTTCTCCGGGTCCTTGGTGGAGAGCTCCAGGTAGAAGTCGGTGAGGCCGTAGTCGCGCAGCAGGTTCAGGACGAAGGTGAGCGTCTTGTCGAGCTCCTCCGCCATCTGCTCCTTGGTGCAGTAGATGTGCGCGTCGTCCTGGGTGAAGCCGCGGGCCCGGGTCAGGCCGTGCACGACGCCCGACTTCTCGTAGCGGTACACGGTCCCGAACTCGAAGAGGCGCAGCGGCAGTTCGCGGTAGGACCGGCCGCGCGCGTCGAAGATCAGGTTGTGCATCGGGCAGTTCATGGGCTTGAGGTAGTAGTCCACGCCCTCGTCGAGCTGCATGGGCGGGTACATGCCGTCGGCGTACCAGTCCAGGTGCCCGGACGTCTCGAAGAGCTTCCCCTTCGTGGCGTGCGGGGTGTAGACGAATTCGTAGCCCTCCTCCTCGTGCCGGCGGCGCGAGTAGTCCTCCATCACCCGGCGGACGACGCCGCCCTTGGGGTGGAAGACGGCGAGGCCGGAGCCGATCTGCTCCGGGATGGAGAACAGGTCCAGCTCGCTGCCCAGCTTGCGGTGGTCGCGCTTCTCGGCCTCGACGAGGAAGTCCAGGTACTCCTTCAGCTCGTCCTTGGAGGGCCAGGCGGTGCCGTAGATGCGCTGGAGCATCGGGTTCTTCTCGCTGCCGCGCCAGTAGGCGGCCGCGTTGCGCATCAGCTTGAACGCCGGGATCAGACGGGTGGAGGGCAGGTGGGGACCGCGGCAGAGGTCCTTCCAGCACAGCTCGCCGGTCTTGGCGTCCAGGTTGTCGTAGATCGTCAGCTCGCCGGCGCCGACCTCGACGTCCGCGCCGTCGTCGTGCGACGCCGAACCCTTGAGGCCGATCAGCTCCAGCTTGTACGGCTCGTCGGCCAGCTCGGCGCGGGCCTCCTCGTCCGTGACGACCCGGCGCGCGAACCTCTGCCCGCGCTTCTGGATCTCCTGCATCTTCTTCTCGATGGCCTTGAGGTCATCGGGGTGGAACGGCTTCTCGACGTCGAAGTCGTAGTAGAAGCCGTCCTTGACCGGCGGGCCGATGCCCAGCTTGGCCTCGGGGAAGAGCTCCTGGACGGCCTGGGCCATGACGTGCGCGGTGGAGTGGCGCAGGATGTTGAGGCCGTCCTCGGAGGAGATCTCCACACCCTCGACGGTCTCGCCGTCCCGCACCTCGTACGCGAGGTCCTTGAGCTCACCGGCCACCCGGGCGGCGACGATCGAGCGCTCGCCGGCGAAGAGCTCGGCGGCCGTAGTGCCCGTCGTCACCACGCGCTCGTCCCGCTCGGAATCGCGTTGGATGATCACACGGACGTCTGACACCGGTCTCTCCTGACTGAAGACGAATGCGGGCGCCGTACCAGGAGCGCGCGCAATACCGGATCGTACCGACCCGGCACCGTCGATCGCTAAACGGTTACCCGCCGTCCCCGGTCAGTCGCAGTCGTCGCCGCTGCACGCCTCCTCGAAGAAGTCGAGGTTCTCCTGGAGCGACTTCATCAGGTGGTCCCGCTCGGCCTCGTCCACCTGGACCGGTGCGACCCCGAAGGCGCCGGACAGCCGCCGGAAGCCGCCCCGGCTCTCCAGCCGCCCGTGCACCCGCACCGGCAGTCCCACGAGGTGGGCCTGCCCGGCGATCCGGTAGTCCTCCTCGTCGAGGGTGACCCGGACGTACGGCACCTCGGCCCCGGCGATCACCCGCAGCCGTACGGCGCCCTCGCCGCGCGGCTCGGAGCGGCGCATGCGGACGACGGTGCCGGTGATCCGGACCGCGACGGAGGGTTCGTCGCGCAGGTAGCGGGCGCCGGCCTCGCGCAGCACGGGCAGGTCGCCGGGTGAGAACTCGATCGGCTCGGTGGTGGCCGCGCAGTCGTCGGGGACCCCGGCGCCCGGCGCCCACTCGACGGAGATGCGGGCGCCCTCCGTGCCGCGCACGAGCGTGACGAGGGCGTCGGTCAGCTCCCGGCTCACGCCGGCCTCGACGGCTCCGTCGAAGGCGTCCATGCCGCCGGTGGCCCGCTGGTAGTCGATGGCCTCACGGGCGGCGTACAGAGCCTGGTGGAGGCGCACGGCGAGGGGGCGGCCGGTGCCGACCGGCACGAAGGCGGTCAGGCCGCGTCCGCTCTCCGCCGAGCCGACGAGGACGGACTCCAGCAGGGTGGCGGCCGCGCGCTTGTGCCGGGCGCCGTAGTACCCGGCACGCGCGCGGGTGGCGAGCGCGCCGGCCAGCAGGGTCTGCCGGGCGGCGGTGCGCAGCTGCTCCTCGACCGTCCAGGACGTGGCGTCCGCCGGTCCGCTCGGCACGTCACGCCACCAGCGGATCTCGTCGCTGGGCACGGCGAGGCCGACCAGCACCTCGCGCGCGGCGGGCGTACCGCTGCGCACCAGAGCCGTGAGCGCCTCCCCGAGCAGGTCGTCACTGTCCGGGAAGGCGCGGCTCTCGGGTACCAGCAGGCTGGTGCCGGTGTTGCCCGGCCCTGGTGGGGTCCAGCGGCCGTAGCGCCCCGGGGCTCCCCCGCGCCGCTGCCAGCCGTGCCGGCGCAGCAGGGCGCCGAGCACGGCGGGGTCGACCTCGGCCGGCTCGGGGGGATGGTTCCAGTGGGGCCCGTGGAGATCGTCGGGATGCGGCCGGACCTCCCGCAGCTGCTCCTCGTACGGACGGTGCCTCATGGTCTGCCTCCCGTCCCGACCCGCGTCATGATCTCGCAGAGCGCCCGGTCGTCGAAGATGCGCGAGGTCGGAACCCGCACGGTGGTCCGGTGCCGGCCGGTGATCGGGTGCCCTGCCAGGTTGACCCAGTAGCAGCAGTGGCGCAGATCGAGCCGGTCGTGGCTGGCGCGCAACCAGTCGTCCTGGGAGCGCGGTACCAGCATCACCACCAGGATCTTGTGCACCGACACCGGTGTGCGGGCGAGCTTGCGCAGGTGGTCGTTGTCCAGCGTGAAGGAGAAGAAACGTCCCGGCGGGTTCGGTGCGATCTGGTAGGTGCACTTGAGCTGCACCTTTATCGTCACCTCGTCGTCGACGGTATGACCGGGCGAGCCGTGGCTGACGTGCCAGTCGATGCCGTTGTCCGGGAATGGCTGCGACAGCGAGCAGCCGGCCGCCGCCGCGACGGCATGCAGATAGCCCACCTGCAATGTCTCCATGCAGGCGGTCGTCGCGAGTGTGCCGCGATGGGGGCCCGTGCGTTCGGGCAGCAGCCCGCCCCGCTCGGGCTGCGCTATCGCCATGACCAACAGCCTTCCCAGCCAAAGAGTTTCCCCGTGGCGGGCCGCTGAACTGCAAAGACCCGCACTCCTGTTGTGTCCTTCCGGCGTACGTCGCAAACGGCCCGGGTATCAACAAACGGGCAGAAGACGGAACGTCATCTGCCGTGGGTGAACGAGGAGTTGTATTGGCATGACGTGCTGGTACGAGGGGCCCCTGGCGGCCTTCGACACGGAGACCACGGGCGTGGACGTGGAGACCGACCGCATCGTGTCCGCCGCGGTCGTCGTCCAGGACGCCCCGGGCACCCGCCCCCGGGTGACCCGATGGCTGGTCAACCCGGGCGTGCCGGTGCCGGAAGCGGCGACGGCGGTGCACGGGCTGACGGACGAACACCTGCAGCGCAACGGCCGCTGGCCGGCGCCGGTGGTGCATGAGATAGCCGAGGAACTGGCCGAGCACGCGGCGATGCACCGCCCACTGGTGGTGATGAACGCGCCGTTCGATCTGACCCTGCTGGACCGCGAGTTGCGCCGTCATCGGGCGTCCTCGCTGGACCGCTGGTTCGAGGCGAGCCCCCTGCTCGTCCTCGATCCCCGGGTCCTGGACAAGCATCTGGACCGCTACCGCAAGGGCCGCCGCACCCTGACCGACCTGTGCGCGCACTACGAGGTCACCCTCGAGGGCGCGCACGACGCGGGCGCGGACGCGCTCGCGTCCCTGGAGCTCGTACGGGCGCTGGGCCGCCGTTTCGCGACCCGCCTGGAGCGCCTGACCCCGGCCGAGCTGCACACGTTGCAGACGACCTGGCACGCGGCGCAGGCCCGTGGCCTGCAGGCGTGGTTCACCCGCAGCGGCACACCGGAGACGGTGAGCACGGACTGGCCGCTGCGCCCGGAACTGCCGACGGCGGCATGACGGAGGGGGCGCCACGACCGGATCGGGGAACCGGCAACCAAAAGGCCGGTCCGCTGCTGCGGACCGGCCTTCCCGGTGGTGGGCGATACTGGGTTCGAACCAGTGACCTCTTCGGTGTGAACGAAGCGCTCTCCCACTGAGCTAATCGCCCGGGAACGCAGTGAACGATACAGGTACCTGCGGGCTGCGTTCAAACCGCTTGGAGGTGCCCGAGCAGTCCGCGCCGTCCGGAGCGCATCATCAGCCGGTGGTTGAGCCGGAAGAACGGCCGCCCGAGCGGGGCGAGTCGTCGCAGCAGCGGCTTGTTGACGTCGACGACCTGGTCGTAGCGGGCGAGGGTGCCGGTGCCGTCCGGTGTGATCGTCCACCGCGCCCAGCCCTCGATGTCACCGGTCATCGAGATCTCCAGCACACCGGCCTCCGGATCGCGCCGCGCCTCGCGTGCGGTGAACGTGAGGTCGTACGGGATGAACGAGCGGATGGTGAGGACGGCGACGGTGTCGTCCAGCTGGTTCACCGCGCGCACCTGGGGCCACCAGCGGGGGTACTCGTCCACCGTCCGCAGCGCCTCGTACACGGTGGTGAGTGGTACCGGGAGGGGCCACAGGCTGCGGAAACGGTAGTGGTTCCAGTCCATGGCCGCAGTCTGTCGCAGACCGTGGATCTGAGTACGCGTACTCATGCCCGCGCGAAGTGACCTGGACCACACTCGGCGGTACGAGCGCCGCCGCCCGTGCGACGGCGCTCCCCCTCTCCTCTACGAGGGCATCCTGTCGCCGAGCAGGGCCAGGTTCTCGATGGCCGCGAGCCCGTACAGCGCGGTGTCGTTGGAGGACACCCAGCTCGCCTCGGCGCCCGCGACGAGCGCGACCGGGCCGGAGAGCGGCTCGGTCTTCCACGGCGAGGACTCGGTGTAGCCGTCCGAGCTGTAGAACTTCGTCCACGCGCGCTGGGCGAGCGTCGCGTCGCCGGTCTGCACGGCGGCGTACGCGTCGAGGCGCGAGTGCCCCTGGAAGAGCAGCAGGGTGCCGAAGTTGGAGCCGTAGCGTGCCGCCTGTTCGGCCTTGGTGGCGTTGAAGTAGCGGCAGTATTCGAAGTAGGCCTCGTCGAACTCCGGCATGTCGGTCAGGTGGATGAGTTCGGCGCAGAGTTCGTTGAGGCCGAAGACCGCCGAGAGGTGGGAGACCGAGACGACCGGGGTGGTGGCGGTCGCGAACCTGCCGGTGTCGAGGTCGTAGAGGCCGCTGCCCTGGACGAAACCGTTGGGCTGGGCGGCGATGCCCGCCATGGTCGACAGGACACGTGCCCTGGCCTTCTCCCACTTGGGGCCCTTGCGTTCCCACTCGGTCAGCCAGGCCGACACCAGCCCGCTCCAGTCCGTGCCGAAGCCGATCGAGAGGGCGTGGCGATCGGGGGTGTAGGGGTCGGTGCGGACCTTGCGCTGCGGGTCGAGGACGAGGAAGGTCTCGTCGGAGTCGACGTTGGCGGCCATGAGGTCGCCGACGCGTTCGTCGGCGGTGAGGAAGTAGTAGAAGCGCCGGTAGGTGGTGTTGGAGATGCGCTGCTGCTTGGCGCTGTCCGCGTAGTGCTGGATGCCGTGCCGGGTGCCGAGCCCGGCCCACTGGCCGATGTGGTAGACGTCGACCTCGCCGGTGTGCCGGGTGAGCGCCTCCGCGAACCGGAAGATGTCCGAGCGGCCGCTCCTGAGGTACGCGTACCAGAGCCAGAGGTCGGGCGAGAGTTCGGAGTTGTCCCAGGCGTAGCCGCCGACGTCGTACCGCCACTGGTGGCGCACGGTGTCGTAGGTGTGCATGAAGTCGCCGTAGTCCCAGAAGCCGTACCAACGGCGTTGCTCCACCTGGTCCTTGTAGTAGGTGAAGAGGAAGTCCAGGTGGTCCTCGATCCTCGCCTTGGCGGCGGTGGAGCGGTCCGGCTCGGCGTAGAGGCCGGGGCCGAAGACCTTGGCCTTGATCAACTGCTTCGGCGGGGCCGTGAGTTGCGGGAGCACCCGGACCGCGTCGGCCTGGCCGGCCAGCGCCTCCGGTGCCGGTGTCGTCTCGTTGGCCCAGAACAACAGCTCCGAGGTACGGGCGATGCCGTACGGGGTGCCGAACTCCGGTTCGTAGTCCTCGTAGGTGATGTTGAGGCCTTCGAGCTGTTCGGCGTACGTGTCCTGGCCCATGCCGTCGTGGTAGAAGCGCAGGTCCATCGGCTGGGCCTCGGGCGACCAGAGCCAGAGGGTGACCTCGGCCGCGTCGGTGTGGGCGTCGCGGATGTCGAGCTGGGCCGGGAACTTCTCCCAGAAGTCCCGCAGCCCGAAGGAGAGTCCGCCGCTCGCCCCGCCGACGTAGCCGAACCCGGAGGCCCGCCTGCCGCCGCCGGCCGCGATCCAGCCGTACCCCTTCTTCGTCCGCTTGCGCAGGGTGAAGCCGTCGGCGGAGAGCTGGGCGAGGGTGTAGTCGCCCCAGTGCGGGATGTACTGGAGCCGGGTCGTCACCCGCTGGTCCCAGGTGGCGGGGTCGGCCAGCTTCTGCCCCGCGTACTGGGCCGCCTGGACGGTGGCACCCGGGTCGCGGCGCAGGCCGGTGATGCCCTGGACGGCCTCCCGCAGCAGGCCGGTTCCCTCACCGCCGATCCGCACATGCCGGTCGTACGCCTCGTCGCGCATCGGCACGCTGAAGCGCACGCCGAGCCCTCGGATGAAGTCGCCACTGGCCTTGCCGGGCTCCTGGGTGCCGTCGTAGGTGATCGTGTGGACCATCCGGAAGGAGTCGGCGCCCGCGTAGAAGTAGAGCCGGATCGAGAACGGCAGCCAACTCCGGTTTCCCTTGCGGTGCTTGCCGTCGACGCGGACGACGGCCCGGACCGGTCCGTCCTGCTCGACGGTGACGGAGTCGATCGCGCCGTCGAAGCGTTCGGTTCTGACCGTTCCCTGATCCTCGTCCTCGATCTCGGGCTGGCGGAGGAGGACCAGCCGCCCGTTCCTGGCGATCTCCGTCGAACCCCGGGTGACGGACTTGACGATCGTCGAGCCGTTCTTGCCGATCTTCACGGCGATCACGCCGGTCGAGACGTCGATCGCGCCGCCGCTCCTGTCGACGGTGACCTTCCCGTCGGGGGCGGCCGGCCGGCCTGCCGCGAGGGTGAGCTTGCCGTTGCCCGAACTCACCGCGTGGGCGGTCCACTTGAGGGAGCCGTCCGGCCAGTAGGCGATCGGCCAGGACTGGACGGGCACGTCCTTGCCGTCCTCGTCGGTGAGCGCGAAGGTCTGGTCCTCCTGGAACGCGCCCATCGGCCAGGGCACGCCCACGGTCGAACCGGGTGCGGCGCCGAGGCCGCCGTCCTCCAGCCAGTCCAGGGTCACCGGGTCCGCGTCGGCGGCCTCGGCGCCGGGCGCGGCCTGCGCGTCCTTCGCGCCCAGCGCCCAGCTGAACTGGGCGGCGGCGCCGGCGACGGCAGCCGCCTTGAGGAGGGACCTGCGGGGGATGGGAGACATGGTCCGCCTTTCCTTTCCGTGCGGGTGCAGGGGCGGTCGTAGGGAGCAGGGGCAAGGGGCAAGGAGTAAAGGCAAGGGTGATCAGGGGCATGACAGGTGGAGCTGTGGCGCCGGGGCGCCCGCCCTGGTGCGAGGTCGGTCTAGTCGTGGCGGCGCCGGTGACGCTCCTCCACGGCGACGGCCGCCGCCGCGAGGGCACCCAGCACGGGCACCGCCAGCGGTGCGACGAGCAGGGCGGAACAGACCACGAGGACCGCTCCCCCGACGAGCAGGAAGGATCCGCCGGGGTCGAGGACGGTACGGCGGCCGGCCGCCGCGAGCAGGGTGCGCCAGCGGTCGCCGGGCGCCCAGACGGCCGCCGCGCGCAGCCCCGCGACCGCGAGGCCGATCACCGCGAACAGGCCCACGGCCCCGACGAGCGGGCCGCCGGGCAGCCCGGCCCGCACGGCCCGGACGTCCACCCAGGCGGCCGCGACGGCACCCCATCCGGCCAGCCCGACGAGCAGTCCGCCGGGCAGCGCGGCCCGGAAGTCGCCCACGAACTCCCGCAGGCCGCCGCTCGTCTGCCCGGTACGGCGGCGCAGATGCCGGGCACCGGCGGCGAAGGCGGCCGGGTAGGTGACCACTCCCAGGGACGCGACGGCGATCCACACCCCGGTGAGCAGAGACTCGGCGAAGACCCCGAACCGCTCCGCGAAGACGGACGGCTTTGCGCGCACGTCGGCCACGACGTCATCAGCCCTTCAGTCCGGAGGTCGCCATTCCGTCGATCAGATAGCGCTGGAAGGCGAGGAAGAACAGCAGCACGGGCAGCAGCGCGACGAGGGACATGGCGATCATTCCGCCGTAGTTGGCGGCCACGCCGTCGGAGTCGCGGAACATCATCAGGCCCAGCGAGACCGTGTACTTGCCGGGCTCGTTGAGATAGATCAGCGGGCCCATGAAGTCGTTCCAGGCGTTGATGAAGGTGAAGATCGCGCTGGTGATGAGGGCCGGCCGGCACAACGGCAGCACGATCGACCAGTAGATGCGGAAGTGCCCGCAGCCGTCGAGCCGGGCCGCCTCGTCGAGCTCCCTGGGCAGGTTCCGCATGAACTGCACCATCAGGAAGACGAAGAACGCCTCGGTGGCGAGGTACTTCCCGATCAGCAGCGGGACGTAGGTGTTGATCCAGCCCAGCTTCTGGAACATCACGTACTGCGGGATCAGCAGCACGTGGTACGGCAGCAGGAGCGTGCCGATCATCAGGGAGAAGAGCAGGTTGCGGCCGGCGAAGCGGATGCGGGCGAAGGCGTAGGCGGTGAGCGAGCAGGAGACCAGCACGCCGACGACTGCGCCGCCGGCGTAGAAGAGGGAGTTCTGGAAGAACGTCCAGATACCGATGTCCGCTATGCCGTCGGCGAGGCCCTTGAAGTTGGCCAGGATCGGGTGGGACGGGAACAGCTGGAGGCTGTTGATGATGTCCTTGCTCGGCTTGAAGGACGCCCCGATCACCCAGACCACCGGGTAGAGGATGACCGCGAGGATCAGCAGGGCGCCGAGGTGCCAGCCGAGGGAGCCGGCCCGGCGACGGCTCAGCAGCGGGGGTTTGGTGGTGGTCGCGCTCATCGGGCGTCCTCCTCGTAGTGCACCCACTTCTTCTGGGACCAGAAGAGGACGGCCGTCACCAGGGCCACGGCCAGCAGCAGCATCCAGGCCATCGCCGCGGCGAAGCCCATCCGGGCGTTCTGGAAGCCCTGCTGGTACAGGTAGCAGGTGTAGACGAGCGTGGCGTCGGCCGGTCCGCAGGTGCTGTTGGAGACGACGTAGGCCGAGCCGAAGATCTGGAAGGAGTGGATGGTCTCCAGGAGCACGTTGAAGAAGAGCACCGGGGAGATCATCGGCAGGGTGATGTTCCAGAACCTCCGCAGCGGCCCGGCGCCGTCCATCTCGGCCGCCTCGTAGAGCTCCCTCGGCACCTGCTTCAGCCCGGCCAGGAAGATGACCATCGGCGCGCCGAACTGCCACACGGTCAGGGCGACCAGGCAGTACAGCACCCAGTCGGCGTTGCCGACCCAGCCGCCGACGTGCCAGCCGAAGAAGGACTGGGAACGGTCGACGATCGCGCCGTCGGAGAACAGGGACCGCCACACGAAGCCGACGGAGACGCTCGCGCCGATGAGCGAGGGGGCGTAGAAGGCGGCCCGGTAGAAGGCCTGACCGCGCCGGCTCTGGGCCAGCAGCATCGCCACCCCGAGGGCGAGGAGCAGCTTCAGCGGGGTGCCGATGACCACGTACTTCGCGGTCACCTCCACCGACCTCTGCCAGCGGGGGTCGTCGAACATCTGGGTGAAGTTGTCGAACCCGACCCACTTCGGGGTGTTGAAGAGGTTGTAGTCGGTGAACGCGAAGTAGAGCGAGGCGACCATCGGGCCCGCGGTCAGCAGCAGGAAGCCCGCGATCCACGGAGACATGAAGAGGTAGCCGGCGAGGTTCTCGCGCCGGCGGCCGGGCCGCCGCCCCCTGGTGGCGGAGGCGGCCGGGCGCGTCTTGCGGGCGGTGGGCAGGGAGTCCTCGACGAGCGTCACGGCCGGTCCCATCAGGCCTGGAAGGCGGCCTCGGACTCGGTGAAGAACTGCTTCACCGCGTCCGCGACCTTGGTCTTGCCCTGGCCGAGGTCGCCGCCGATGCGCAGGAAGGCGGCCTCGATGGTGTCGGCACCGGAGGGGTGCGGGGTGATCGTGCCGAGGACTCCGGCCTTGGCGGTGTCGTCCTCGTACTGTGCGATCTCCTTGTTCACCGCGTCCGTGGGCTTGAACGCCGCGTACTGCTCGGTGCTCGCGAGAATGCCCCGGTCGTAGCCCATGATCGTGCCGACCTCGGGGTCGTGGACCATGAAGTCGATGAACTGCGCGACCTCCTTGGGGTGCGCGGTGCGGGCGGAGGCGCTCAGCATCAGGGAGGCGAGGTACTGCCCGGTGTGCTTGCCGTCCATGGTCGGGATCGGGGCCAGGCCGTACGTGCTGTCGCCTTCCGACGAGTAGCGGACGGTGAAGTTGTCCCAGGTGAACTCCGAGGCGCCGTGTCCTGCGGAGAGGGAGGACTTGGGGAAGTCCTGGGCGACCGTCTTCGGGTCGGTGACGATGCCGGCCTTGACGCGGCCGTAGCCGTCGGCCCACCACTCCGTCAGGTCGGGCTTGTCGAAACCGAGCCCGTCGTCGGTGTAGAAGGCCTTGCCGTTCTGGCGGAGGTAGAGGTCGTACAGGTACATGATGGTGAAGTAGCCGGTGTCCCCCGCGACCTTGGTCCTGTCGTGGATGGTCTTCAGCGCCTTGAAGTAGTCGTCCCAGGTCCAGCCCGTGTGCGGCTCCACACCGGCTTTCTCGAAGACCTTCTTGTCGATGACCAGCGCCATGGTGTTGGAGCCGACCGGGATTCCGAGCTGCTTTCCGTCGACCTCGCCGACCTTCGTCACTCCGGCCCGGAAGTGATCCAGGCTCAGATTTCCTGCCTGAACCTGTGACTTGAGATCGAGGAGAATTCCTCGCTTGTCGTACTTCCGGAGAAAGGTGACGGCATTTTGGAAAACGTCCGGGGGATTTCCGCCGGCGGCCTGCGTCTGGAACTTCTCCCAGAACGACGCATACGTCTGAAAGTCGGTCTTGACCTTGATCTTCGGGTACTTCTCCTCGAAGAGCGCGATGGTCTTGTTGATCTTCTGCGCGCGTTCCTCGGCACCCCACCACGAGTAACGGATCGTCACCGTTCCATCCCCGGAACCGCTTCCGCCTCCGCACCCGGCCGTCGCCGCGACCCCGAGCGCGGCGGCCGAGGCTCCGGCCGCCTTCAGGATGGTCCGCCTCTCCACATTCCTGCTGGTTCCCACAGTCGGGCCCCTCCCCGCAGCGTCGCCGACGCCTGCATGAATCGTTTCAAGTAAGCGCTTGCTGGCACAAGTTACGGAGGGGGCGGTGAGGCGTCAATGATTCGCACAGGAATTTCTTGTGGGCGGCGGTGGCGGGGCCGGGCGGTGGCGCGAGGGCGCGGGGGCTGCGAGGTGGGCGATCCCGCAGGTGACGGACGTGCAGTCGACAGGTCGAACGCGAAGTGGCTTGCAGGAGGCGGGAGTTACGGCTTGGCCTCGGCAAGCGGCTCGGGTGGGCGGGCAGGCGGACGGACGGGCAGGCGCCGAGAGCCGACGGGGTCGAGACGCGCCCGAGCCCACCCGAGCCCACCTGCCGGCACTCGGCACCCGGACGCACACCTCCGACCACTACGGCCGGATACGCCCCACCCGGCGGGTCCGGTCGGCAGGTCGGGTCGGCAGGTCCGGTCGCCAGGTCCTGTCGGCAGGTCCGGTCGGCAGGTCAGGCCGGCGGTCCGGTCAGGGAGATCCTCGACCGGCCGTGTTCGTCGCCGCCACCACACCTGGGCGACACCGCCGTACGGCGCCCCACGCCCCCTCCAGGGGCACTCACGCTCCCGCACGCCGACCGTGCACGGCCTTCGCCCTCCCCCGACCCCGGCCCCGTCCCGGTGCCACAGTCACGCCGCGCGAGGTGGCCACAGCCACCCCCGCCGTGAGCCCCGAGCCCGGAACCCGAGCCCCGAGGCAACGGCGGCGCTCGAAAATGACCACGGCCCACCTGCTCTCTGGCAGGTGGGCCGTGGTTCCGGGTGGGCGATACTGGGTTCGAACCAGTGACCTCTTCGGTGTGAACGAAGCGCTCTCCCACTGAGCTAATCGCCCGGGCGCAGGGAGAACATTACCCCATGTCAGGGGGTGCCCCCGACCGGTCGCCGGGGGCCTGCGGCCTGATCACTCCTCGATCTTCCAGGGCATCACGATCCCGAACCTGGAGAGGTAGATCCCCACCCCGGCGGCCACGACCACCAGCCCGATCGTCGTGAGCGTGATGTTGCGGCGGCGCACCTTGGGGTCGAGGGCCTTCTGGGCCGCCTCGGTGACCTTGCGTTTCGTCCAGCGCAGCACCAGCTGGGCCCAGACGAACTCGGTCGCCCAGATCGCCATGCCACCGAAGATGATCACCCAGCCCGGCCCCGGCAACGGCAGCAGGACGATGCCCACGCCCACCACCGCCAGGCCGACCGCGAAAACGCCGACCTGCCAGCTCAGGTGCAGTGCCCGGCGTGCCTTGATGAACTCGGGCGCCCGCGATCCGAGCCCCCGCTCGGCGCGCTCCCGGTCCGTCGACGTCCCGTCCACCTCACTCCCGTCCGAGGCCACGGCGACCTCGCCCGGTTCGTTACTCCCCGTATTCATACGACCAAACCCTACCTGAGCGAATCCAGTCACCGGAATGGTCGTAGATCGCGTCCGGCTTCTCGGCCGGAAGAGTTACGTAAAGGCACGCAAAACACTCAGAGGGGTTTACAACGGCACCGTAGGTGGCATGTCGATTTCGCCGACGTGCGAATCCCCGAGCGCACACTGAGCGAAAGGCCCTGGCGCTTATGAACACCACGGTCAGCTGCGAGCTGCACCTGCGCCTCGTTGTGTCGAGCGAGTCATCCCTGCCTGTCCCCGCAGGCCTGCGGTACGACACGGCCGACCCCTACGCCGTGCACGCCACCTTCCACACCGGAGCCGAGGAGACCGTCGAGTGGGTGTTCGCCCGCGACCTCCTCGCCGAGGGGCTGCACCGCCCCACCGGCACCGGCGACGTCCGCGTCTGGCCGTCCCGCAGCCACGGTCAGGGCGTCGTGTGCATCGCCCTGAGCTCCCCGGAGGGGGAAGCCCTGCTCGAAGCCCCGGCGCGGGCCCTGGAATCCTTCCTGAAGCGAACAGACGCCGCCGTGCCGCCAGGCACGGAGCACCGGCACTTCGATCTCGATCAGGAGCTCTCCCACATCCTGGCGGAGAGCTGAGGCACGGCCCCTGAAAGCCGCCCGGCGCCGTCCACTCGGGGAGACGGCTCGGGCCAAGACAACCGCATACGGCAGCACCGGCGCCGCCACCGTGTTTCGGTCACGGGGCGGCGCCGGTGTGTCCGCGCGCCCGTGGAACCTCCGGGAGGCGGTGAGCGTTCTACCGGGCAGCCGTGAGTGGGGCAGGGCACGGTGCGGGGCCGCCGTATGTCGCTACCATCGGCCACCATCGGCGGGCGCCCGCCCGACCCTCAGGCCAGGGAGCGAAACGTGCTGATCACCCACGACACCCGGTGTTCTCTCGACGCCGTGGTGGATCTGGTGAACACCGCACCGGAGGACGACACGGCGGCGGAGGGACTGCCCGATGTCGCAGCTCTCCAGGTTTTCGTACGAAACCACGACATCAGCGATGTCGGCGTGCTGTCGGAGTTCGATCTGTCGGCGGTGCGCAAGATCCGCGGCCGGTTCGCGGGGATCTTCGCCGCTCCGGACGCCCGGACCGCCGCCGGGATGATCAACGAACTGGTCGCGGCCGCGGGCACCACGCCCCGGCTCACGGACCACGACGGCTACGACTGGCATGTGCACTACTTCGCGCCCGGCGCCTCGGTGGCGGACCACCTCGCCGCCGACTGCGGGATGGCGCTCGCGTTCTTCGTGGTCGCCGGGGAGCAGGAGCGGCTGCGGCGCTGCGAGGCCCCGGACTGCCGGCGCGCCTTCGTCGACCTCTCCCGTAACCGTTCGCGTCGTTACTGTGACAGCCGGACCTGCGGAAACCGCCTGCATGTCGCCGCGTACCGGGCACGCCGCAAGGAAGCGGCGGGCTGATCCCGGGGACACCGGGGAGGCTGGAGACGCCGGGGACGGGTACTCGGTAGAGGGTGCCCGGTACGAGGCGCCCGGTCGGTCCCGGCCGGGTGTGTCGATGCCGACGCCTGTCCCGGCGGGTGGCGCCGGGACGGGCGGGTACGGCTCACAGCCACAGCAGGTCGTGCAGCGCAGCCATGAGGAGCAGACACCCGATCACCGCTAGGAAGATCATCAGCGGTGGCTGGGAAAGGGCGAAGAGGCACCCGCGGGGCTCGTCCTTCGACGGCGCGGCCTCGCTCTGTTTCGTGTCCAGCATCTCGCGGCGATGATGTCTCAGCGAGCACCTGCCGCGCGATCAACACGCCCGGAATGGGCGGGAGTTCGCCGAATTCCGTGATGTCCGTTTCACTTCCGCTCGCGCCATGATCACTTCCGCGCGCGTCACAGCCGCACTGTGTCGTTTCAATGCCTCATGTGACTGTCATATGCATGCGCCCGCAACCCGGCTGAACAGCACCACGCCGGCGCACCGCCGGGCACCGGCCGGCGCGCGCCGCCCGCCACCGCGGAGTGTCATATTCCGTGCTTCTTGAGGATGGCCTCGATGTCGCTGAAGTCCTCGCCCGCGGCGGTGCCGCGCGGCGCCGCCGCGGGCCTGGCCGCCGGCCGGGTGGCAGGGCTGATGGACGGTGCGGACGCGGCGGGGGCGACGGCGTCGCGCTGTGCGCTCCGGGCGGCCGCCTTGCGCTCGGCGCGGGTGCCACGGGTGCCGCCGCGCCTGCGCTCCACGGCGCGGGTGGTGGCGAACAGGGCCCAGGCCGCCCCGAGCACCACGAAGCCGGCCCAGGCCGTGGGGCTGAAGGCGGTGTCGGCGAGCCAGCCGACCACGCCCGTCATGACCAGGCCGACGGGTACGAGGGAGTAGGCGGCGATGCGGGCCGCCGCCAGGTACCGCTTGCGATAGGCGGTGACCACGGCGATGCCCAGACCGGCCGCGGACACGGCGGAACAGACTGTCTCGGCGATCATCCGGTCCTCCTGCGGGCTGGGTCGGGCGACGGGCGGGGCGAGGGGCTGCGTGCGCGCTGCTCCGCCCCTTCCATCGTGCACCGCCCGGCCCGTGCGATCCATGCCCGTGCCCGACAATCAGGGGCATCTCGGGGTCCTCTCCGGGTCGCCTCCACCCCAGGTACGAGCCGGGACCGCACCTGCTGCGGCCGTCGCCCGCCACCGCCCGCCGTCTCGATTGGGTCGACGGAGCGGGGCCTGGAAGACTGGCCGTCATGAACGACTCCCCCGCGCGCACCGACGCCCTGGTCCTCGACGTCTGGTGTGAACTCCAGTGCCCCGACTGTCGCAGCGCCCTGGACGACCTCCGCGCCCTGCGTGCCCGGTACGGCGACCGGCTGGAGCTGCGGCTGCGGCACTTCCCGCTGGAGAAGCACAAGCACGCCTTCGCCGCCGCGCAGGCCGCCGAGGAGGCCCTGGAGCAGGGGAAGGGCTGGGAGTACGTCGAGGCGGTCCTCGGCCGGGTGGAGGAGCTGGACCGCGAGGGTGAGCCGTTCCTGGTCGAGGTGGCCGGTGAACTGGGCCTGGATGCCGAGGAGTTCGACACCGCACTGATCGACGGCCGGCACATCCTGATCGTGGACGCCGACCAGGCCGAGGGCAAGGCCATCGGCGTGACCGGCACCCCGACCTACGTCATCGGCGGCGAACGCCTCGACGGCGGCAAGAGCCAGGAAGGCCTGCGCGACCGCGTGGCGGAGATCGCCGACCGGCTGCTTGCCGGGCAGGAGTGACCGGGCAGGAGTGATCCGGCAGCGGCGGCCGGCCCTCAGATCAGGTTCTTGTAGAGGACGTACGACACGGTGACGTACCCCAGCGACTCGTAGAGCCGTTCGGCCGGGGTGTTGCCGGCGAACACGTTGAGGCCGAGGACGCGTCTGCCCGCGGCGATCGTCTGGTTCTCCGCCAGCAGCATGAGGGTGCGGCCGTGTCCCCGGCCACGGTGAGCGGCATCGGTCTCGACGTCGTACACCCAGACCTGGTCCTTCCAGAGGGCCAGCCACAGGGTGCCGACCCGTGTCCCCTCGTGTTCGAGGATGCTGAACCGCATGTCCTCCGTGGCCACCCCTCGTGGCAGCAGCCGCTCGTGGTCGCGCCGCGACTTCTCGTGCGCCTCGGCCTCGGGCAGGCCCCGCTCGATCCACATGCGCGTGTAGACCTGGGACTCGTGGGCGAGCCACTCCTCGAACTCGGCCCCGGTCATGGCACGGCCGAGGCTGCCCGTCGGCAGGGCGGAGGGGGTGTCACCGAGCCGTTTCTCCATGCCCCGGTTGCGCGGGACGTAGCCCAGCGCCTCGACGAGCCGCAGCGCCGGTTCCTCGGCGGCCGGAACGCCCAGCTCGATCTGCCGGCAGCCCCAGCCGCGCGCCACCTCCTCCGCGGCGAGCGCGGCCACGGTGCCCCGGCCCCTGCGGCGGTCCGGTTCCTCGATGCGCAGGTCGTCGATCCGGGCCACCCGGGCGCCGAGATTCCGCGAGGTGCTCAGGTGGAGAGTGCCGACGGGCCTGCTGTTCACGCACACCTGGAAGCGGCGGGACAGCGCTCCGTCGGCGCCGTGCTGCAGCGGCTCGGTCGGCCGCAGGGTCGTGGTCATCAGGGGTGTTCTACCCGCCCGGCACGCCGGCGTCAGCCCAATAAGGCCCCCTCTTCCCCATGTTCCCGATGTTCCCCATGGGAAAGAGGGGGCATCAGGATGGGGCCTCAGAGGGCTCAGGGATCCAGGTCCTCGCCCGACCGCTCGTCGAAGATGCGCATGGCCTTGGCGGTCACCGGGCCGGGGGCGCCGGGGAGTTCGCGGTCGTCGACGCGGTGCACGGCCTGGACGTCGCGCAGGGTGGAGGTGAGGAAGATCTCGTCGGCCCGCTCCAGGACGTCCAGGGGCAGGTCGGTCTCCCGGGCCCCGGTCCACTCGACGGCCAGGGCACGGGTGATGCCGGCCAGGCAGCCGGAGGAGACCGGCGGGGTGTGGATCTCGCCGTCGAGGACGACGAAGACGTTGGACCCGGTGCCCTCGCAGAGCTGCCCGACGGTGTTGGCGAACAGGGCCTCGGAGGCGCCGTGTTGGGTGGCGCGGGCCAGGGCGACGACGTTCTCGGCGTACGAGGTGGTCTTGAGGCCGGTGAGCGCGCCGCGCTCGTTACGGGTCCAGGGGACCGTGATCACGGCGGTGGAGTCGGCGCGGCGGCCGGTCTCGCCGAGGGCGACCACGAGGGTCGGGCCGTGGTCGCCGCGGTCGGAGCCGAGGGGGCCGTGGCCGCCGGTGTAGGTGATGCGCAGCCGGCCCAGCGGCATCGGGTTGGCGGCCAGGACCGCCTCACAGGCCCGGCGGACCTCGTCGTGGTCGGGGTCGGGCAGGCCGAGGCCCCGAGCCGAGCGGGTCAGCCGGTCGAGGTGACGGGTGAGCGCGAAGAGCCGCCCGTCGGTCGCCTTCACCGTCTCGAAGATGCCGTCCCCCACGGTCAGCCCGTGGTCGAAGACGGAGACACGCGCGGACTCGACGTCCTGCAACCCGCCGTCCAGCCAGATCTTCACGCTCTCTACCTCACAAGTCAGCGCCGGACGCGTCGGCTGCGTCGGACCGGCCGTGCACGTCATACGTACCCGACGCTACCGCGAGCAGCCGGGCGGCCTTCAGCTCGGTCTCCCGCCATTCACCCTCCGGGTCGGAACCCCAGGTGATCCCGGCGCCGGTGCCGAACCGCAGCACACCCGCGCCCCGGTCGATCCAGAAGGTACGGATGCCCACGGCCAGCTCGCCGACGCCCCGGTCCGCGTCCACCCAGCCGATGCCGCCGCAGTACGGGCCGCGCGGCGCGGTCTCCAGGGCCTCGATGATCCGCAGGGCGCTCGACTTCGGCGCGCCGGTGACCGAGCCGGGCGGGAAGGCGGCGGCGAGCAGCTCGGGCCAGCCGGCGTCCGCGCCCAGCTCGCCCCGGACCGTGGAGACGAGGTGGACCAGCCCCGGGTGCTTCTCCACGGCGCACAGGTCGGGAACGGTCACCGTGCCGGTGGCGCAGACCCGCCCGATGTCGTTGCGGACGAGGTCCACGATCATCACGTTCTCGGCGTAGTCCTTCTCCAGAAGGTCCGCCTCGGTGCGGCCGGTGCCCTTGATCGGTCCGCTCTCGACGGTCCGGCCCGTCCGGCGCAGGAAGAGTTCGGGCGAGGCGGTGGCTATCTCCACCCCGTGCTCCGGGAGGCGAATCGTTCCGGCGTACGGCGCCGGGTTGCCGCGGGCCAGCAGCGCGGTCAGGGCGTCCACGTCGGCGTCCGGGGCGACCGGCGCGGACAGCACGCGGCAGAGGTTGGCCTGGTAGACCTCGCCGGCCGCGATGTGCGTGCGGATCCGCCGCACCGCCGCCGTGTACGCGGCGCGGTCGAGGGACGACTTCCAGTCACCCAACGCCGGGCCGTGCCACGCCCCCGGCACCGGCGCGGGCACCGGTTCCTCCCGTACGTCGCCGAACCGGGCGCAGGTCAGCCGGCCCTCGAAATCCGCGCAGACGGCCCAGAAACCGGACGACTCAAGGGCCGCCGGATCGGCCGTGACGTCGATCAGACCGGTGGCGACTCGGTCGCCGAACCGGGCGAGAGGAGGGAGATGGAGCACGTCGTCGAGTCTATGGCGGGTGTCATGGGGGTGACCCGGGCATGTCGTCAAGGGGGCCCTGACCACCTCATCCGTCGGGTGAGGCGCAGCACGCTGCGCAAACGCGTTTTTGTGCTGGCCCGGGAATCCGCTAGAGTTCAACACGTCGCCGGGACGCGAGAGCGGACCGAAACGACAGGCGGACGTAGCTCAGTTGGTAGAGCGCAACCTTGCCAAGGTTGAGGTCGCGAGTTCGAGCCTCGTCGTCCGCTCGAAGGAATGAGGGGTCTTCCCGATCCCCTACACTCCTGGTGGAGTGGCCGAGAGGCGAGGCAACGGCCTGCAAAGCCGTCTACACGGGTTCAAATCCCGTCTCCACCTCCAAGGACGATTAGCTCAGCGGGAGAGCGCTTCCCTGACACGGAAGAGGTCACTGGTTCAATCCCAGTATCGTCCACTGGATCTTGGTCGGAAGGCCGTGGATCTACCCCGCGCGATTAGCTCAGCGGGAGAGCGCTTCCCTGACACGGAAGAGGTCACTGGTTCAATCCCAGTATCGCGCACGCGGTACACGTGATCTTCGGATCACGATCCCGAGGACGATTAGCTCAGCGGGAGAGCGCTTCCCTGACACGGAAGAGGTCACTGGTTCAATCCCAGTATCGTCCACACAGCAAAGAGCCCCGGCCGTCTCGTACGGCCGGGGCTTCTTCGTGCGGTCAGCTGGAGAAGAGCATGTGAGCCCAGCTCTTGTGGCCGTGGTGCCCGTGGCCACCGTAGGGCTGCCCGTGGTGGCCGCCACCGTGGTGACCGCCGCCGTGCGGGGCGCCCCAGGCAGGCGCGGGCGGGGCCGGGTACGCCTGCGGAGCCGGCGGCGGGACCGGCTTGGACCACTGTGCCTCCAGCTGGGTCAGCGCCTCCAGCTCGCCGTAGTCGAGGAAGATGCCCCGGCAGCCGCTGCACTGCTCGATCTGGACGCCGTTGCGGTTGTAGGTGTGCATCGGCGCATGACACTTCGGACACTGCATGGTCGGCTCAACTCCTCGCCGGTAAAAACTGCTTCACGTTCTTCCAGGACAGACTCCGTCCGACCCTGGTCGGTTGCAGCCTACTTCGGGAAATCGTGCGTCAACCGGGCGGGGACCAAGGTCGTTCCGGAGTCACGCGGGGGATCATTCCGGGACTATTCCGGAGCCATCCGGGCACACGCGTCGATCAGCGCCTGCTCCACCTCGTCAAGCGGCCGGTCCGCCAGGATCGCCTTGGCGAGGTAGCGCGCACCCGTCTGGACGGTGAGGGCGCGGGCCGGGACGTCCAGGGCGGGCCAGGGGTCGCCGTCCTCCGGCACGGCCGGACCGCCGGCCGCGCGGTAGGCGGCGAGGAAGCGGGTCCACTCGTCGGGCGGGAGGAGACCGCAGGCGTACCAGGACGCGGGGCGGGCGAGGTCCCAGGCGGGGACGCCGACGCCGAGATCGTCGACGTCGATGAGCCGCCACGGGCCGTCCGGCGCCGGGTGCCGGACCAGCTGGCCGAGGTGCAGGTCGCCGTGGCAGAGGGCGCGGGGGCCGGGCATCGGGGCCTCGGCGCGGGCCCAGGCGGGCAGCGCGGCCCAGGCACGGAGGACGGGCGGGGCGGCGGGGTGGGCGCCCGCGCCGGCGAGCGCCGCGTGCAGCCGGGTCATCGCCTGGGCCGCCTTGGCGGGGCCGCGCATCGGGGGTGCGGCGGGGGTGGGCGGGGTGCGGTGCAGCAGGGCGAGGAGGGTGGCGGCGGCCTCCCAGGGGGCGGCGTCCGGGGCGTCGGGGTCCACGGGGGCGCCGTACGGCCAGAGGGTGACCGGGCGGTCGTCGACGAAGGCGGCGGGGGCCGGGGTGAGCGGCGGGAGGAAGACGCCGGGGAGACGGGCGGCGGTGGCCAGCCGGAGGGTGAGGTCGATGGGGTCCGTGTCCGGGGCGTGGGCCTTGGCGACGGTTTCCGCGTGGCGGAGGACCGTGGTGTCGGGGCGGTGGGCGAGGGTGGTGGTACCGCAGGCGCAGTGACAGGGGGCCGCGTCGGGGTGGGCGACGGCTCTGATCTCGGCGGTCAGCTGGGGCAGTACGTCTGCGGTCATGGGGTCCCCCGGGAAGTGCGGCTGTGCTGCGGTGAGGGTACGGGGGTGAGGTGGGCCGGGGTGAGGGGCGCCGTACCGGGGTTTCACTCACCCGCGCTTGCGGGGTGCCGCCGCGCCCACCCGTGCCGCCCCAGCGGCACGACTGCCCGCAGCTGAGTAAGCCCCGTAAGGGGCGCGGGGAACTGCGCGACAAGCCCCCACCGACCCGCAGACGAAAATCGACCGCCGCCCGGAAAAAAGCAATGCCGGCGCAGCTCCCCAGCTGCGCCGGCATTTTGCCGTCCGCCGCACCCCCGTCCCCACGGGGTTTCATGGGTGGATGTCCCCGCCCGGACCGCTCTTCCGGGCCTGGGGTCGCCGCTCAGCGCCCCAGCATCACTCCCACGGACGACGCCTGTGTGGCCACTGTCTCCCAGCCGTCGAAGACGACGAGGAGCAGGACCGCCAGGGGAAGGGCCATCAGCGTCGCCACCAGCGGGTGGCGGCGGCCCTGCCGGCGGGGGCGGGTGGTGTGTGTCCGCTGTGCCGTAAGGGCCATGGTCCCTCTCCTGACCGTGCTCAGTTGTCGTTGGCAGCGGCGGGTGTCTGACCTCGGGGGACGAGTGCTGCACCCGCCGCTTGACCTCAAATCTAGGCGCGTGCCAGCTCGCGGACGTCATGCCCTCGTATCGAATCCCGGGCCTCCGAGAGGATGAGCCACGACCGGTGGTCTACTCCCCTGGGTGGAGACGGGTCCTAGGTCTCGTCCTACCCCTCGGGGTCTTCCCGGAGGGGGTGCCCGGTCCTTCCCGGTTTTTCCGAGCTGTCCTCGCGGGGCACCGGCTGCTCGACGAGAGCCAGGACCCGGGTCGCCATGAAGCGGGCGGTACGGACGACGGAGCCGTTTCGCGTGACTTCGCTCACTTCCACCACCCCTCGTCGTACCGCTGTCTCCACCCGGCGGCCCGCCCTGCTCGCCACCACCTCGTAGGTGCGGGTCGTGTCGCCGGCGTCGACGACTATCTCCACGCGGTCACCCTTCACAGCATCAATCCCCCTTCTGTGACGGCTTGTTGGAGCAGACGGGTGCTCAAAGGAGCCGATAACGGCGCCTTCCTGACCACTCCTCAAGTCTCGCACCCGGCACTGACAATCCATCGGGCCGAGAGGGCGCGGCCTCTGCGCACGGGCGGCCCGGTAAACGTAAGCTGTGCCACGTCAAACGGACCGGGCAGCGGGGATGAACATGGCGATGATGCGCCTGAGGCGCGAGGACCCGCGCGTCGTCGGCTCGTTCAGGCTTCACAGAAGGCTCGGCGCCGGTGGAATGGGCGTGGTCTACCTCGGCTCCGACAAGAAGGGGCAGCGGGTCGCGCTGAAGGTGATCCGGCCCGATCTGGCGGAGGACCAGGAGTTCCGGTCGCGGTTCGCCCGTGAGGTCTCGGCGGCCCGCCGGATCAGGGGCGGTTGCACGGCACGGCTGGTCGCGGCGGATCTGGACGCCGAGCGGCCGTGGTTCGCCACCCAGTACGTGCCCGGGCCCTCGCTGCACGACAAGGTCGCCGACGACGGCCCGCTGGGCGCGGCGGACGCGGCGGCGGTCGGCGCGGCGCTGTCCGAGGGCCTGGTCGCCGTGCACGAGGCCGGGGTCGTGCACCGGGATCTCAAGCCGTCCAACATCCTGCTGTCCCCGAAGGGGCCGCGGATCATCGACTTCGGCATCGCCTGGGCCACCGGAGCCTCCACCCTCACCCACGTCGGTACCGCGGTCGGCTCCCCCGGGTTCCTCGCCCCGGAACAGGTGCGCGGGGTGGCCGTCACGCCGGCCACGGACGTCTTCTCGCTCGGTGCCACCCTCGCCTACGCCTCGACCGGTGACTCGCCCTTCGGGCACGGCAGTTCCGAGGTGATGCTCTACCGGGTCGTCCACGAGGAGCCGGCGCTGCACGGGGTGCCGGACGCGCTCGCTCCGCTGGTGCGGGCCTGCCTGGCCAAGGACCCCGAGGAACGGCCGAGCACGCTGCAGTTGTCGCTCCGGCTGAAGGAGATCGCGGCGCGCGAGGCGCACGGACTGGCCGACGTACGGCCGCCCGCGCCGCGTGCCGCGGAGGCGGACCGGCCGACCGGGCGGCTCACCGAGACCTACCCGGAGCCGCAGCGCACCCAGCGCCGCCCGCAGTCCTCGTCGGGCACGCCGGTGCGGGGCAACTCCCCCTCGCGCGGCGGCAGCGGCCCGCGCCCGACCGGCGGTGTGCCGTCGCGGCCGAACGGCGCGCGCCCCACGCCCGCCCCGCGGGGCAACGGCACCCGGCCCGGAAACGGGACCGGGACCGGGAACCGGCCCGTGTCGCGCGGTGGCGCCGGGCGGCCGGGGCCGCGTCCCACGGGTACCGGACGACGGCCGGCCAATCCGCGGCTGCTGAGGCAGCGGCTGTTCGTGTTCGTCGTGGTGACCCTGCTGGTGGCGCTCGGGATCGCGCTGGCGCAGGGCTGTTCCGGCCCGGCGCACGGGATGAGTGTGCCGGGCGGCGGTGTCGTACCCGCGAAGGCCGCGGCCCTCAGGGAGTAGCCGGACCGACCTACGGGTGGCCGGACCTACGCCTCGGGGCGGCCCGCGGTCACCGCGTAGAAGGCGACCGCGGCCGCCGCGCCCACGTTGAGGGAGTCGACGCCGTGGGACATCGGGATGCGCACCCATTCGTCGGCGGCGACCAGCGCCTGGGTGGAGAGGCCGTCGCCCTCCGCGCCGAGCATGAGCGCGACCCTGTCCATCCGGTGCGGGGCGGCCTCGTCCAGGCTGCGGGCCTTCTCGTCCGGGGTGAGGGCGAGCAGCGTGAACCCGGCCTCGCGGACCGAGTCCAGCCCCTTGGGCCAGGTGTCGAGCCGGGCGTACGGCACGGAGAAGACCGCGCCCATGGAGACCTTCACGCTGCGGCGGTAGAGCGGGTCGGCGCAGTCCGGGGAGAGCAGCACCGCGTCCATGCCGAGGGCGGCCGCCGAGCGGAAGATCGCGCCGATGTTGGTGTGGTCGTTGACGGACTCCATGACGACGACCCGGCGGGTGGTGCGCAGCAGTTCGGTCGCCGTCGGCAGCGGTTTGCGCTGCATGGAGGCGAGCGCGCCGCGGTGCACGTGGTAGCCGGTGACCTTCTCGGCGAGCTCCGGGCTGACCGCGTAGACGGGGGCCGGGAGTTCGTCTATGACATCGCGCATGACGTCGACCCACTTGGCGGACAGCAGCATCGAACGCATCTCGTAGCCCGCGTCCTTCGCCCTGCGGATGACCTTCTCGCCCTCGGCGATGAACAGGCCCTCGGCCGGTTCGCGCTTGCGGCGCAACTCGACGTCGGTCAGGCCCGTGTAGTCACGGAGGCGCGGGTCGTCGGGATCCTCAACGGTGATGAGATCGGCCACAGGGTGATACTGCCTTGTCCTGGGTGGGGTGCCAATGGTCTGGGACGGGTTGTGTTACCGGGGGTTACGTCAGTGCCCGCGCGGGTGCCCTTTCAGGCCGCCGGGTGCGGTCCTACGTTCACGACCTCGCCGATCACGATGACCGCCGGGGGTTTCACTTCCTCCGCGCGGACGACCTCCGCGACCGTGGCGAGGGTCGCGTCGACCCGGCGTTGAGCGGCCGTCGTGCCTTCCTGGACCAGAGCCACAGGAGTTTCCGGGGACTTGCCGTGCGCGACCAGGGTCTCGGCGATCTTCCCGATCTTGTCGACGCCCATGAGGACGACGAGGGTCCCGGTCAGCTTCGCGAGGGACGGCCAGTCGGCCAGCGAGCGCTCGTCGTCCGGCGCGACGTGGCCGCTGACCACCGTGAACTCGTGTGCGACGCCCCGGTGGGTGACCGGGATGCCCGCGGCGGACGGTACGGAGATCGAGCTGGAGATGCCGGGGACGACCGTGCAGGGGATGCCGGCCTCGGCGAGCGCCTGGACCTCCTCCATGCCGCGGCCGAAGACGTAGGGGTCGCCGCCCTTGAGCCGGACGACCGACTTGCCCTGCTTGGCGTGTTCGATCAGGGCGTTGTTGATGGCCTCCTGGGCCATGTAGCGGCCGTACGGGATCTTCGCCGCGTCGATCACCTCTACGTGCGGCGGGAGTTCGGCAAGGAGGTCGCGAGGGCCGAGGCGGTCGGCGATGACGACGTCGGCGGCTGCCAGCAGGCGGCGGCCGCGGACGGTGATGAGGTCGGGGTCGCCGGGGCCGCCGCCGACCAGGGCGACGCCGGGGGTCCGGGTGCGGTGGTGGGGGGCGACGAGGGTGCCGTCGCGCAGGCCCTCGACGACCGCGTCCCGGATGGCGGCGGTGTGGCGGGGGTCGCGGCCGCGCGCGTCGGTGGTGAGGACGGCGACCGTGACGCCCTCGCTGTGACCGGTGGCCGGGGTCCAGGCGGTGGCCTGGTCGGCGTCGTCGGACCGCACGCACCAGACGCGGTGGCGTTCGGCTTCCGCTGAGGCGGCGGAGTTGGCGGCGGCGTCACTGGTGGCGATCAGGGCGTACCAGGCGTCGGCGAGGTCGCCGTCCTGGTAGGGGCGCCTGGTCCAGGTGAGCTCGCCGGCGTCGGCCATCGCCTCGACGGAGGGGGTGGCTTCGGGCGATACGAGGGTGATGTCGGCGCCGGCCGCGATGAGGGCGGGGAGGCGGCGCTGGGCCACCTGGCCGCCACCGAGGACGACCACGCGGCGGCCGGAGAGGCGGAGGCCTAC
Organism: Streptomyces sp. NPDC058464; assembly: GCF_042721035.1. Classification (NCBI taxonomy): domain Bacteria; kingdom Bacillati; phylum Actinomycetota; class Actinomycetes; order Kitasatosporales; family Streptomycetaceae; genus Streptomyces; species Streptomyces sp. NPDC058464. The sequence goes on along the minus strand of NZ_JBHXMA010000006.1, from coordinate 81,590 downwards.
GGGGTAGGCGGGGTGTTCGGCCATGAGGGGGCGGCTCCCTTGAGTGGCGGCGGTGTTCGGTGCCCTGACGTGGGCATTTTAAGCGGGGCGGGGTTTGGGCGGGTCAGGTGTCCGGTGGCTGGGCGTTGCGTGCCGGGTGCAGGGCTGTGGGTGGTTGTGCCCACCCGTCCCGCTATGCGGAACGCCTGCCCACAACCACCGGTCGGTCGGGGAGGAACCCGGTGCTGCCGTCCCGCAGCCATCGGCCATGAGGGGCGCTCGGCGCCCCTTCAGGGGCTCGGGGAACTGCGCGCTCGGCCCCCACGCACCCGCACCCGCACCCGACCCACAGCCACAGCCACAGCCACAGCCACAGCCACAGCCACAGCCACAGCCACAGCCACAGCCACAGCCACAGCCACAGCCACAGCCACAGCCACCAACGACCGGCCAGCTGTTAGAGGAACGCGGGACCGCAGTCCCCCTCTACTTCACTACTTCTCCGTCACGCCCGCCGAGTCGAACGTCGCCACCTCGTGCATGGCCCTTGCCGTGCTCTGGACCAGCGGGAGGGCCAGCAGGGCACCCGTGCCCTCGCCCAGGCGCAGATCCAGGTCGACCAGGGGGCGCAGGCCCAGCTTGTTCAGGGCTGCGACGTGGCCCGGTTCCGCGCTGCGGTGGCCCGCGATGCATGCGGCGAGGACCTCGGGGGCGATCGCGCGGGCCACCAGAGCGGCGGCGCCGGCGCTGACGCCGTCCAGGATCACCGGCGTGCGCAGGGACGCGCCGCCCAGCAACAGGCCCACCATCGCGGCGTGTTCGAAGCCACCGATCGCGGCCAGGACGCCGATCGGGTCGGCCGGGTCCGGCTGGTGGAGTTCCAGGGCGCGGCGGACCACCTCGGTCTTGCGGGCGAGGGTCTCGTCGTTGATGCCGGTGCCGCGGCCGGTGACCTCGGCGGGGTCGGCGCCCGTGAAGACGGAGATCAGGGCCGCGGACGCGGTCGTGTTCGCGATGCCCATCTCGCCGGTGAGGAGCGCCTTGTTGCCCGCGGCCACCAGGTCTCTGGCCGTCTCGATGCCCACCTCGATGGCCTGCTTGGCCTCCTCGCGGGTCATCGCGGGGCCGGTCGTCATGTCGGACGTGCCGGCCCGGACCTTGCGCGGGAGGAGACCCGGCGTGGCGGGCAGCTCGGTCGCGACGCCGACGTCGACCACGCACACCTCTGCGCCCACCTGGCCGGCGAACGCGTTGCAGACCGCTCCCCCGCCGAGGAAGTTGGCCACCATCTGGGCGGTGACCTCCTGCGGCCACGGCGTGACGCCCTGGGCGTGCACTCCGTGGTCGCCGGCGAAGATCGCGACCGCCGCGGGCTCCGGGATCGGCGGCGGGCACTGCCGGGACAGCCCGGACAGCTGGGCGGAGATGATCTCCAGCATGCCGAGCGCACCGGCCGGCTTGGTCATCCGCTTCTGCCGCTCCCAGGCCTCGCCGAGCGCCTTCGCGTCCAGCGGGCGGACGCTGGCGACGGTCTCGGCAAGCAGGTCGTGCGGGTCCTCGCCGGGCAGCGCGCGGCGGCCGTACGTCTCCTCGTGGACCACCCAGGACAGCGGGCGGCGCTTGGACCAGCCGGCCTGCATCAGCTCGGGCTCGTCCGGGAACTCGTCGACGTAGCCGACGCACAGGTAGGCGATGACCTCCAGGTGCTCGGGCAGGCCGAGGGCCCGGACCATCTCGCGCTCGTCGAAGAAGCTGACCCAGCCGACGCCGAGGCCCTCGGCGCGGGCGGCGAGCCAGAGGTTCTCGACGGCGAGGGCGGCGGAGTAGGGCGCCATCTGCGGCTGGGTGTGCCGACCGAGGGTGTGGCGGCCGCCGCGGGTCGGGTCGGCGGTGACGACGATGTTCACCGGGGTGTCGAGGATGGCCTCGATCTTCAGTTCCTTGAACTGCTTCGCGCGGCCCTTGGGGAGGGACTTGGCGTAGGCGTCGCGCTGGCGCATGGCCAGTTCGTGCATCGAGCGGCGGGTGTCGGCCGAGCGGATGACGACGAAATCCCAGGGCTGGGAGTGGCCGACGGAGGGCGCGGTGTGGGCGGCCTCCAGGACGCGCAGCAGCACCTCGTGCGGGATGGGGTCGCTGCGGAAGCCGTTGCGGATGTCACGGCGCTCGCGCATGACCTTGAGGACGGCCTCGCGCTCGGCGTCGTCGTAGGCGGGCGCGGCCGGGCCGGTGGACTGACGTGCTTCTGCCACGGGGGCCGTGCTCTCTTCCTGGTCGGCGACCCTGGTGTCCAGGTCCTCCGCTTGCTGTACGACATCGGGGTGCTCCGGCAGCGGAGCGGGTTCGGCCTCGCGGGGCGCGGGGACCGTCGCGGTCTGCTCGGGCGGCGACTCGCCGCCCTGGTCCTGCGTGGGGAGGACCAGCGGGTGGGGCGGGGTGGGGGCGAGGTGCGGGGTGGTCGGCACCTGGCCGTCGACGGGGACGAACTCGCCCAGCGTCTGCTCCGGTGCCGGTTCCGCCGGGACGGCGGCGGCCAGGGGGGCCAGGGGCTCCGGGGCCGCCGGGGTCTCCTCGGGGGCGGGCGCGGGGCCCTGGGTCTGCGGGCCGGCGAGGGGGATCCCGACCGGCTGGGCGGGCTGTGCCTCGGGGGTCTCGGCCGACGGTACGACGGCTGCCGCGGGGACCTCGACCGGGGCCGGCGGGGCGACCTGCCCGGCCTCCGGAGCGGCCGGCGCGAGGGGCTCCGGCGTCCTGAGCGGCTGCGGGGCCTCGGCGGCGACGGCGGCGACGGATGCGGGGACTACCGGGGCGGGCTCCTCGACGGCAGCCTCCTCCGGCTCCACCGGCACGGACGGCGCGGCGGCCACCGGCTGGGCGGGCTCGGCCACGACCGCCTCCGGGGCCGGGGCGGACTCGGGCACGACGGCTTCCAGCACGACGGCTTCGGGCATGCCAGCCTCCGGCGCGACGGCTTCCGGCGCCGGCCCGGGCTCGGGGGCCACGGTCTCCGTGACCTGCTCGGCCACGGCCGGTGCCACGGGCTGCTGCTCCGGCACCTCCGCCTGCACGGCCTGCTCCGGCTCGGTCACCACGGCCTCGGCGGCCGTCTCCGTGACCGCCACCGGCTCCGCGAGCTGCAGACCGGCCGCCTCCGGCGCAGGTGCGGTCTCGGGCCCGGCAGGCCCACCAGGTGCCGTGCCGGTGCGGGGAGCCGGTACCGCCTCCGGAATCACCACGGCCGCCGGAGCCGCCTGCATCGGCACCGCGTCCGGCCCCTGGGGAGCCTGCGGAGTCTGTGACGCCTCCGGGAACTGCGGAGCCTGCGGTGCCGCAGCGGCTTCCGGCATCTGCGCGACGTGCGGCGCCACCGGCTCGGATCCCAGGTCGCCCGCCGGTTCGGCCGTCGGCACCGGAACGCCTCCGGCCGCCGGCTGGGCCGCGCCCTGCGGTCCGTACGCGTTCTCGGGCTGCACGCCGAGACCCATGGCCGTCGGCTGCGGCTCGGTCGCGAGGCCCGTGGCCACCGCCGCCGTGGCGAGCCGGGCGACGGCCGCCTGGGCGGCCCCGGACGGGTCGGGAGCGTAAAGCTCGTGGGCGACCGCGGGCTGCTGCTCCGACACAGCGGCAGCGGCAGCGACGGCGGGAGCCGCAACGGCAACCGTCTCCGAAGCCGGAACAACCGTTTCGGCAGCCGGGTCCTGTGCGGCGACCTGGGCCACCGGAGACGCCTGCGGCACGGTCTGCTGCACCGTCTGCGGCGTACCCCAGGGCGCGGCGGACTGCGGTACGGCCTCGCGCAGCGGCTGGCCGTCGAGGTACTCGGGAGCGGCCGACGGCAGGCCCGGCTGCCGTACCGGCGCGCCGGCCGGGCCGCGGTCGGCGAGGGAGCGGACCGGGCTGGTGGAGGCGTCGGGGATCGGCGGGCCGAGGTGCAGCGGGCGGCGCGGGGCCGGGGCGGCCGCCGGGTCGTGCGGCACGGAGAGGATCGGGGACGCCGGAACCGAGCTGGGCAGCCGGACGGCGGTGAGGTCGACCGAGCCGCTGTCCCGGCCGCCCGTCTCGTGCGGGCCGGGCTCGTGGACGGTCTCGACGACCGGCTCCGGGGCCGGCGGCGGCACCTCGTTGCCCCAGGCCCCCTGGGCGCCGGGGAGCAGCAGGTCTTCTTCGTCCTCGGCAGGCGACTCGGAGAGGTAGGTGTACGCGCCGTGCGCGGGAACGCCCGGCTGTTCCACCATGCCTGCGCTCTCCGGCAGTCCCTCGCCCGGGACCTGGCCGGTGTCCGTCATGCGTACCCCTCGCCCATCGGTTAGTGCCTTCTACGACCAGCTCACCCGGGACGGCGCACCGACCGTCCCGCAGTGAAGAACGAGCGTGCGTGCCCAGCGGCACGAACGACCCGCCGGAAAAGGCGACAAAGCCATTCAGTGGCATTGTCCCGGCCGTTCGACCGTCGCGACAGCGTGATCCGCGACAGCCCGCTGTGGACTGCGCCACGTTGCGCGTCCCCGGTTCTGCCGTACCACACCCGCCCCAAAAGGGGCGCGTTTTCCGGACATTGACGAACGAACTTCCGGGCCACCGGTGCAGTGCAGCGATCGGCCAGCCTACCGCGCGCAGTATGACAACAGGATCACGGGGCGCGCTCGGGCAGAACACCGCTGAGCAGGAAAGCGACGTTCCGTTCGGTCTCCGTCCAGGCCCTGGTGTCGAGTTCGACGGACTGCAGCAGGGCGCACTCGACCTGGTATCCGTGCTCGGTCAGGTCGCGGCCGACGAGTTCGGCGGCGTCCCGGGTGGCGGCGTGCGTGACGATGCGCTGCGGCCGGCGGTCGGCGACCGCGTTGACCACCGCCGCTCCGCCGCCTCCGACCCGGACCACGTCGGGCTCCGGCAGGTTCTCCAGCACGTGCGGGGCGCTGCCGTGCACGATCTGGAGCTGGACCCCGAACCGGCGGGCGGCCGCCTCGCTGCGGACGCAGGACGCGAGGTCCCGGTCGACGGCGATGACGGCGGCGCCGGCGCGCGCGGCCTCGGTGGCGAACGCGCCGCTGCCGCAGCCGATGTCCCAGACCAGGTCGCCCACCCGGGGCCCCAGCCGGGCGAGTTGGGCGGCCCGCAGCAGCTCCGTCTCCCCTTCGCCGAGCGTGGCTCCCTCGCCGTACTCCGCGTCGGGCCGCACCCAGCCGCGCGGGCCGGCCGCCGGGTCCCGGCCGGCGATCCAGCCGCCGCCCTCCCCCGCCGGCACCGGTCCGGCCGGTCCGCCGATGACGATGACGACGTTGGGGTCGCGCCAGGTGTGGTCGGCGGCCTTGTCGGAGGTGACGACGGAGACCTGCTCGCGTTCGGTGCCGAGCTCCTCGCAGATGACGAAGGTGCGGTGCACGCCCTCCATGAGCAGGCCGAGTTCGGCCGGTCCGGCGCCGGGTGAGGTGAGGACGGCCACCTTGGTGTGGGCGCGGCACACATTCACCGCGCGTCGCAGGGTGCGCCGGTGTGCCACGACCACCTGCGCGTCGTCCCAGGGCATGCCGGCACGGGCGAAGGCGGCGGCCACCGAGGAGACGGCGGGGACGACCTCGACCTCCAGGCCGAACTCGGGTGCGCGCAGGGTCCGTACGACGCCGAAGAAGCCGGGGTCGCCGTCGGCGAGCACCACGGCGGTGCCGCGGTGGCCGGTGATGCGGCGGGCGGCGAGGGCGACGCTGCCGAGGCGGATGCGTTCGGCGCCGGGTGGCACCTCGGGGATGGCCAGATGGTGGGCCGCGCCCGCGACGAGCGTGGCGGCGCCGAGCGCGCCGCGTGCCGCGGCGGTCAGGGGCGAGCCGTCCCAGCCGATCACCGTGACCCGGTCGGCCATCGTCGTCAGTCTCCAGAGTCTTCGCAGGTCGTCAGGGTCCGGGCCCAGCGGGCGGGCTCCGTGAGAGTACCTGGTGGAGCTGTCCGGCGGGTGCCGGGGCGAGTCCCGTCGCCGTCAGTTCCAGGAGGTGAAGCCGTCGCTGCCGGCGAGTTCCTCGCCCGCGCCCTCCAGGTCCTCCGGGAGGAGGCTCCACACGATGTAGTCGGTGCGCAGGTCCGCCCAGGTGCCGTCCTCGGTGCGGACGTGGACTATGCAGGCGTTGCGCAGCACGCCCTCGCTGATACAGCCGATCTTCTGGGCGACCTGCTGGGCGGCGGTGTTGTCGGCGGCGGTGCGCAGCTCGATGCGCTCGAACTTCTGGTCGCCGAACAGCCACTGGGCGGTGGCGAGCGCGGCCTCGGAGGCGTAGCCCTCGCCGCGCGCCCAGGGGGCGATGATGTACGACAACTCGGCGGACCGGATGCGCCAGTCGGCCTTGGTGAGCCGGATGACGCCGACGAGGCGCTGGGTGAGGAACTCGGTGACCGCGAGGTCGAGGCCCCGGCCGGCGAGCCGCGCGGCCGGCGCGTACTCGGTGATCCAGCGCCGGGCGCTGTCCTCGCCGTACGGCTGGGGGACGCCGGTCCAGGCCCCCACCTGCTCGTCGTTCATCATCTCGGCCAGTGCGGGCACGTCGTCCTCGTCGAGGGCACGCAGCACCAACCGCTCCGTGCTGATGGAGATGTTGGGGAAGGTGCTAGTCATGCGCCGCTCCGTAACCTTCGGAAATCCTTCAGGCCCAAACCCGCCGGGCCTGCGAACTGCCCAGCATGCAGCATGAAACCACTGAACCGCACGACGGGGTCCACCCGTGGTGAGCGAGTGGACCCCGTGCGTGGCGATACGCCGTATACGTGCCGCCGGAAGGACGGGACGGCCCAGAAGGCGGCACGGCCCAGAAGGCGGCACGGCCCAGAAGGCGGGACGGCTCAGAAGGACGGAATGACCGAGCCCTGGTACTTGTCCTCGATGAACTTCTTGACCTCGGGCGAGGTGAGGAGCTTGGCGAGCTTCTTCACCCGCGGGTCCTTCTCGTTGCCCTTCTTCACCGCGAGGAAGTTGCCGTACGGGCTGTTCTTCGCGGACTCCAGGACGAGGGCGTCCTTGGCGGGCTTGATGCCTGCCGAGATGGCGTAGTTGCCGTTGATCACCGCGGCGTCGACGTCGTCCAGGGAGCGCGCGGTCTGGGCCGCCTCGACCTCCTTGAACTGGAGGTTCTTCGGGTTCTTCGCGATGTCCTGCGGGGTCGCCTCGCTGCCGGCGCCGTCCTTGAGGGTGATGAGCCCGTTGGCGGCGAGCAGCTTGAGGGCGCGCGCCTCGTTCACGGAGTCGTTGGGGACGGCGACGGTCGCACCGCTCTTCAGCGCGTCGACGCTCTTGACCTTGTGGGAGTAGAGGCCGAGCGGCTCCAGGTGCACCGTGACGACGGGCACGATGTGGGTGCCGCGCTTCTTGTTGAAGTCGTCGAGGTACGGCTGGTTCTGGAAGTAGTTGGCGTCCACCGAGCCGTCCTCGGTCGCCGTGTTCGGCGTGATGTAGTCGGTGAACTCCTTGACCTCGAGGTCGAGTCCGGCCTTCTTCGCCAGGTTGTCCTTGATGTAGTCGAGGATCTCGGCGTGCGGGGTCGGGCTCGCGGCGACGACCAGCGGTCCGCTGTAGTCGGAGGAGCCGGAGGCGGAGTCCTTGTCCGAGCCGCAGGCGGTGAGCCCGATGGTGAGGGCTCCTGCGGTGAGGACGGCGGCGGTGAGCTTTGCGGTGTTACGCACGAAAAGTGCCTTTCCTTAAGGGTGGAGCGTCCCCGCGGTTGGTGGTGCGGGGAAATTCGGGGGATGGGTGCCAGGGCTCAGACGGTCTCGCCGGCGGCCGCCGAGGCCTTCAGCAGGCGCAGCCTCGGCGCCGCGCCTGACCGGCCGCCGCGGCGGTGCAGCGAGCGGGCCGCGTAGTCGCCGGCGAACTGGATGACCGAGATGACGACGGCGAGGATCGCGACCGTGATCCACATCAGCTCGGTCTCGAACCGCTGGTAGCCGTAGCGGATGGCGATGTCGCCGAGGCCGCCGGCGCCGACCGTGCCGGCCATGGCGGAGTAGCCGATGAGCGCGACGACCGTGGTCGTGGTGGAGGAGATGAGCGAGGGCAGCGACTCCGGTACGAGGACCTTGCGTACGACGGTCCAGGTGTTGCCGCCCATCGACTGCACGGCCTCCACGAGCCCGCCGTCCACTTCGCGGACAGCCGTCTCGACGAGGCGGGCGAAGAAGGGGATGGCACCGATCGCGAGCGGCACGATCGCGGCCTCGCGGCCGATGGTCGTGCCGGTGATCCAGCGGGTGAAGTTCATCAGCGCGACCATCAGGATGATGAACGGCATCGAGCGGGCGACGTTCACGACCTGCCCGATGACCTTGTTGGCCAGCACGTTCTGGAGCAGGCCGCCCCGGTCGGTGAGGACGAGCAGGACGCCGAGCGGAAGGCCGCCGACGACGGCGATCAGCGTGGACCAGCCGACCATGTAGAGCGTGTCCCAACACGCCTGCGACAGCAACGGCTGCATCTCGGACCAGGTCACCGGGCACCGTCCTTCACCAGCAGGGCCTCCTGGCCCACTACGTCGATCTGCAGGCCCTGTTCGCGCAGGAAGCCGATGGGCACCACGTTGTCCTCGTAGCGGCCGGGCAGTTCGATGCGCATCCGGCCGACCTGGAGGCCGCCGACGGTGTCGATGGCGGCACCGAGGATCGAGATGTCGATGTTGTAGGTGCGCGACAGCTGGGAGATGACCGGCTGGGTCGCGGCCTCGCCGTGGAAGGTGACGTCGAGGACGGTGCGGTCGTCGCCGGAGGCCTCGCCGCCGACCGGGAAGAGCGCGGCGGCCAGTTCGGAGCCCGGGGTCGCGAGCAGCTCGCTGACGGTGCCGGACTCGACGATGCGGCCGTTCTCCATCAGGGCGGCCGAGTCGCAGATCGTCTTCACGACGTCCATCTCGTGCGTGATGAGCAGGACGGTCAGGCCCAACTGGCGGTTCAGGTCGCGCAGCAGCTGGAGGATGGAGCGGGTGGTCTCCGGGTCGAGAGCGCTGGTGGCCTCGTCGGAGAGCAGCACCTTGGGGTCGCCGGCGAGGGCGCGGGCGATGCCGACGCGCTGCTTCTGACCGCCGGAGAGCTGGGCCGGGTAGGCCTTCGCCTTGTCGGCGAGCCCGACGAGGTCGAGCAGCCCCAGCGCCTTGCGGGAACGTTCCTTCCCCGACGTCCCGAGGATTTCCAGCGGCAGCTCGACGTTGTCCTGGACGGTCCGGGTGGACAGCAGGTTGAAGTGCTGGAAGACCATGCCGATACGGCTGCGCGCCTGCCGCAGCTCCTTGCCGGCCCGCGGTCCGCGCCCGGCGAGGGCGGTGAGGTCCCGGCCGTCGACCGTCACGGTGCCGGCGGTGGGGCGCTCCAGGAGGTTGACGCAGCGGATGAGCGAGGACTTGCCGGCGCCGGACTGGCCGATGACGCCGTACACCTCGCCTTCGCGGACGTGCAGATCGACGCCGTCGAGGGCGGTGACCTCGCGGCCGCGCGAGCGGTAGACCTTGGTGAGGCCCGTTGTGGTGATCACGTGGGTTTCCGTCACTGTCGAGTGCGCGGGCGTGGGTGTGCCCGGGCGCACGGGTGCGTTCGTTCAGGGACGCGGCACGGTTCTCGCAGGGGCGCTGAACCGGGGAGAACATGTGCGCGGGGGGGGCGGCTTGCGTCACGTACGGGCGTCGTGGCGTCGTACGGACATGCCACCGGTCTCGCTTCGGGGCGCGAGCTCTGGGGTGGTGCGGGGGCCCTCTAGAAGGCGCACATTCGACACATACAACGAGCACCGGGCGTCATGGTCGCCTCGGTCGCAGGGGTGCGGTCGCTCGTCGTGGTCATGCGATCAGTAAACCAGACCTACGGTCCTGACAGACCGCCGCTGTCCGCATGCTGGACAGCGGCGGACACCTTTCAGCCGCGGGGCGCTATCTCGATGCCGTGGTCCGTGACCAGTGCGGACAAGGCCGAGAGGTCCTTCACCACGAGGTCCGCGTCCAGCTCGTGGGCCTGGTGGGTTGTGGCCAACGCCACGGTGGTCATGCCGGCCGCGCGGCCCGCCTGGAGTCCGGCGGGGGCGTCCTCGAAGACCACGCAGTGCGCCGGGTCGACGCCGAGCTGGCGGGCGGCGAGGAGGTAGGGCTCGGGGTCGGGCTTGCCGCGCGTGATGTCGTCGGCGCAGACCAGCGTCTTCGGCCGGATCCCGACCGCTTCCAGGCGGGCCTCGGCGAGGCGGCGGGTGGCGGAGGTGACGACGGCCCAGCGGTCGGCGGGGAGCGAGTCCAGGAAGGCGGCGGTGCCGGGGAGCAGGTGGACGCCGTCGTCGGGGACGTCCTCCACCTCCAGCTGCTCGACCCGGGCGACCGCCTCCGGCACCAGAGCCGCCGGGAGCAGGTCGGCGACGATGTCCGCGGCGGGCCGTCCGTGCAGTTCGACCCGGGCGAACTCCTCGGTGACGCCGTACTCCGCCGCCCAGCGGGTCCAGCAGCGGTCGACGGATGCGAGGGAGGAGACCAGGGTGCCGTCGTTGTCGAACAGGAGGGCTTGTGCGTGGATCGTCTGGAGCGTCATGGTCTAGACCCTACGGTGTACGGCAGGGGCGACGGCATCGGGCCGTTTCGGCCGTAATAAGGTCGCCGCATGCTCAATGCCCTGCTGCTGGTGACCGGAGTCGCCGCGCTGCTGCTCGCCGCGTGGTGCGGCTGGGCCGCGTACCGGGACCAGCCGACGAAGGACTGGCACTTCATCGGGATGGCCGTGGTGTCGGTGCTGGCGTTGATCCAGCTGATCGCCGGGATCGTGCTGCTGGCGCGGGGCGAGAAGCCGGACCAGGGGACGACGATCTTCGTCGCCTATCTGCTGGGCGCGTTCGCGTGCGTCCCGGCCGCGGGGTTCATGTCGCTCGCCGAGCGGACGCGGTGGGGTTCCGTGACGGTCGCCGCGGGCGGTGTGGTGCTGGCCGTGCTGGAGGTGCGGCTCTATGACATCTGGGGAGGGTGAGATGACGGCCGTCGAAGAGAGGCCGAAGCGGCTGACCAGTGGGCCGGGGACGCTGCTGGTGTGGTTCTACGGCGTGATGGTCGTCGGGGCCGTGTCGCGATCTGCTTACCAGATCGCGACCGAGTTCGACCGGGCGCCGCTCGCGTACTCGTTGTCCGCCGTTGCCGGGGTGGTGTACGCGTTCATCACGTACACGCTGGTGCGGGGCGGCGAGACCGCGCGCAGGGTGGCGCAGGTGTGCTGCGCCGCCGAGCTCGCGGGGGTGTTGATCGTCGGTACGTGGACGCTCGTGGACTCTTCCGCGTTCCCGGATGCGACCGTGTGGTCGGACTACGGGATGGGGTACGTGTTCATCCCCGTGCTGCTGCCGCTTTCCGCGTTGTACTGGTTGCGGAAGGGCGCCAAGAGGGCGGGGGCCTGAGGAGCCTGCGCGACTGACGGTGCGTTGTGGCTGGTCGCGCAGTTCCCCGCGCCCCTGAAGGGGCGCTTCGCCCAAGGGGGGCTAGAAAGTCACGCCGTTGTCGCGTACGTGCTCGCCGGCTTCTCGAGGACGATCATCGGGACGCCGTCTGCGCCCTTCGAGGTACCTACCGTTTCGTAGCCGACCCTGCGGTACAGGCGGAGGTTGCCCTCGCTGCGGTGGCCCGTGAAGAGGCGGAACTTCTTGGCGCCGCGCTCCTCGGCCAGGGCCCCTTCCGCCGCGCGGAGCAGGCGGGCTCCGATGCCGTGGCCCTGGAGGCGGGGGTGGACGCAGAGCTTGCCGATGGCGGCGGCGCCGTCCTCGGTGACCGAGCCGCGGACCGAGCCGACGACCTCCTCGCCGAGGCGGGCGACGAAGACGCAGTCGGTGGCGAGTTCCTGGCGGACCGAGTCGAGGCTCTGGACGAGCGGGTCGATGCGGTAGTTGCCGTACAACGCCGCCTCGCTCTGGAAGCACAGGTACTGGAGCCTGAAGATCTGCTCTGCATCCTGCTCGGTCGCCACCGAGATGGTCACGCTCATGCCCATGTGCGCACGCCTCCCGCTCACCTGATCGCCTGTCGTTCTCACTCCTATCCCCGCGCTTCGCGAGGCGCAACCTCCGGCGTCAACAATCGGCGCAGACATCCCAGACATCTGGAACGTTCCGGGCCGAGACTACCCTGTGAGATACCCAACTCCCCCGCGATCTCCCGGTATGTGAGGTCCTTCGGGGAGAGCAGGGCCTGGAGGAGGCTGGGGCAGCGGCCGGGGAGACGGGCCACCGCCTCGCGCAGGGCGCGGTGGCGGGCGGTGGTGAGGACGCGTTGTTCGGGGGTGGGGATGGAGGGGTCGGCGGGGTCGGTCGCGTAGGGGCGTTCCCGGCGGGCGGTACGGCGGGTGCGGCGGGACTCGGCGCGGACGGCCCGGCGCAGCCAGTCCTCCGGGGCCCGGGGCGGGCCGTGGGTCTCCAGGCGCTCCAGGAGGCGGAGCCAGACGGTCTGCTCCAGGTCGCGGGGGTCGCCTCCGGAGGCACATGCCTCTGCGGCGGCCTCGGCGGTGAGCAGCGGGTGCAGGGCGGCGACCAGGTCGTGCGTCATGTGCGGAACGACGCGGCCGCCCCGGGGCAGGTTGCCGGGGCGGCCGGGAGACACCCCGAACGGGGTGCGTGGGCTCAGCCGTTGACGAAGTCGGCGCGGGCCAGCAGGGCGGTGTCGGCGTTGTCGGTGAAGACGCCGTCGATGCCGGTCTCGAAGTACTTCTGGAAGACGGGGAAGACGTTGCCGTAGGCGTCGGCGGCCGTGCCGTTGCGGTAGGCCGGCGGCAGGAAGGGGTTCTCGTTGCGCATGGTGTAGGGGTGCAGGATCAGGCCCACCTTGTGCGCGTCCGCGACCAGCGTGCTCGGCGTGGTGAAGTTGCCGTTGGCGTCCTTCGGGATGATCAGGTCGACGGTCGGGCCGATGCCCTGGGCGTAACCGGCGATCTCCCGCAGACCCTTCGGCGTGATCAGGTCGGCGACCGTGCGCGGGTCACCCGTCGCGACGAAGTCGTAGGGCTGCGTGCTCGCGGCGGAGAGCAGCACCACCAGCGGGTTGTCGATCAGCTTGTTGAGGCGCTGGATGCTGGTCGGCTCGAAGGACTGGACGATGACCGGCGAGTTCCGCTTGTCCTTGCCGTACTTGCGCAGCAGCTTGGCGATCCGCTCCTCGACGCCGAGGCCGAGCTTGCGGAAGTAGGTGGGGTGCTTGGCCTCCGGGTAGATCCAGACCTGCTTGCCGCGCTTGCGGGTCTGCTCGTCCTGCCACTTGAGGACTTCCTCGAAGGTGGGGATCTCCCAGCGGCCGTTGTAGATCGTGTTGTGCGGGCGGTTGGCCGGGATGCGCTCGATCGCGCGCAGCGTCTTCAGCTCGGCGAGCGTGAAGTCCTCGGTGAACCAGCCGGTGGTGGGCACGCCGTCCAGCGTCTTGGTGGTCTTGCGGTCGGCGAACTCGGGGTGGTCGGCGACGTTCGTGGTGCCGCCTATCTCCGGCTCGTGACGGCAGACCAGGTGACCGTCCTTGGTGGGGACGAGGTCGCCGGCCTCGACGATGTCGGCGCCGAGGTCGAGGGCCAGGTTGTAGGAGCCGAAGGTGTGCTCGGGGCGGTAGCCGCTGGTGCCGCGGTGGCCGATGATCGCCGGCTTCGGCAGGCTGCTCAGGCCGCCGTGGCCGGACTGCCTGGCCTCGGCCGCTCTGGCCGCGCCGGGCAGTCCGAGGACCGCGCCGCCCGCGCCGAGCACCGCGGCGCCGAGCAGCGCCCGCCGTCCGGTCGTGCCGTTCGTCTGCGTTCGCTCGTTCGAGTCGTGGGTGTTCATGAGCGCTCTCCTGCCTGACCTTCGCCCTTTGATGCCGGCTGATCGTAGGGCTGCGGACGTGACCGAAGGGAGACCGTCGACCCAACGGCCGGGTGACGTCGTATGGCTGCTGGACGGCGAGTCATGACGGTCCGTCGGCGACTTCCGTCACATCGTCGCGAGCTCGTTACGGCCCGCCCCCGGAGTGTCACCGCAGGTAAACCAGCGTCAACAGTACGTAAGACCTCGGTGAACCGGACGTACCCGATGTGCGCTTCCCCCGGAGCCGCGAGTAATCTCCTCACCTGCACAGACTCACGCCGCCCCTCGACATCGGAGGACCCGTTGTCCCGCTTCGCGCTCATCAAGGCAGTGCTCGGACCGATCATGCGCCTGATGTTCCGCCTCCAGGTGGAGGGCGTGGAGCACATCCCGGGGGACGGCCCGGTCATCCTCGCCGGCAACCACCTCACCTTCATCGACTCGATGATCCTGCCGCTCGTGAGCAAGCGGCAGGTGTTCTTCATCGGCAAGGACGAGTACGTCACCGGGAAGGGCTTCAAGGGCCGGCTGATGGCCTGGTTCTTCACCGGCACCGGCATGATCCCGGTGGACCGGGACGGCGCGAGCGGCGGCGTGGCCGCGCTGATGACCGGCAAGCGGGTCCTGGACGAGGGCCGGATCTTCGGGATCTACCCGGAGGGCACCCGCTCTCCCGACGGCCGGCTCTACCGGGGCCGTACCGGCATCGCGCGGCTGACGCTGATGACCGGCGCGCCGGTGGTGCCGTTCGCGATGATCGGCACGGACAAGCTGCAGCCGGGCGGCGCGGGCGTCCCGCGGCCCGGCAAGGTCACCGTCCGGTTCGGCGAGGCCATGGAGTTCTCCCGGTACGAGGGCATGGACCGGGACCGCTACGTGCTGCGGGCCGTGACCGACTCGGTGATGGCCGAGGTGATGCGGCTGTCCGGGCAGGAGTACGTGGACATGTACGCCACGAAGGCGAAGGCCGCCTGACGACGAGCGCCGGCTCACGGTGAGGGCCGGCTGACACTCTTTCGGAGGAAGGGCACGGACCGTGGTCCGTGCCCTTCTGTCTGCCATCTGCCTGACATCCGTCCGGCGTCCGCCTGCCGGTGGAATCTGCTCCGACACTTCGGTCATTCGTCCGCATTTACCGCCCATATGAGCACACAGCATGTCTTATTCAGACATGCAGAAACCTTCTCGGCGTACCCTGCTCCGTGCTCCGTTCGCCGCCGCCGGGGCGGGGCTCCTTGCGGCATGTTCCGGCTCCGGCTCCGAACCCACTTCCGGCCCGCAGTACACGGCCGGCACCGCGGCGTTCGTCCCGCAGGGGCCCAGGGGGTATGTGAACCCGTCGGACCCAGAGGTGCTCGCGGCCGAGCGGAAGCGCGGGTCCGGCCCCGTCCGCATGATCAAGTTCACGGCTGCCAAGAGCATGCTGGACCTGGGTGGGCGGTCGGTCCACAGCTGGGCGTACAACGAGTCGGTGCCGGGGCCGCTGGTGCGCGTCACCGCCGGTGACGTCCTCAGCCTGACCCTCTCCAACCAGCTGCCCGAGAAGACCACACTGCACGCCCACGGGGTGCGGCTGCGCTGCGACATGGACGGTGTTCCGGATCTTACCCAGCCTCCCATCGCGCCGGGGACGGACTTCATCTACCGGTTCGTCGCCTCCCACCCGGGCACGTATCTGCTCCACTCGCACGTCGGCATGCAGCCCGACCGGGCCCTCTACGCGCCGTTCGTCGTCGACGACCCGAAAGAGCCGCTCGCCTACGACCAGGAGTGGGTCGTCGTCCTGGACGACTGGGTCGACGACATCAGCGGTTCCAACCCCGAGCAGGTGCTCGACCAGCTCAAGCCCGGCGGGTCCATGGGGATGGACATGGGCATGGGCATGGGCCCCGGCCGCGGCAGCCCGAGCCCGCACGGATCGGCGCACGCACATGCGTCCGCGTCACCGGCCGCGTCACCGTCCAAGTCCAAGTCCAAGTCCAAGTCCAAGAAGCCGATGGGCCCCGACCGGGTGCTGCGCAACTCGCACAGCCAGTTGCTGCACGGCGAGGGCGGCAACGTCGCCTACCCGCACTACCTGGCCAACGGGCGGCTGCGCACCGACCCCTCCGTCTTCCGCTGCCGCCCCGGCGACCGGGTCCGGATCCGCCTCATCAACGCGGGCTCCGAGACGGCCTTCCGGGTCGCGCTCGGCGGCCACGCCATGACCGTCACCCACACTGACGGCTATCCCGTGCAGCACAAGAAGACCGACGCGCTGCTCGTCGGCATGGCCGAGCGGTACGACGTCCTCGTCACCGCCAAGGACGGCGTCTTCCCGCTCGTCGCGCTCGCCGAGGGCAAGAAGGGCAAGGCGCTCGCGATCCTCCGCACCGACAAGGGCAGAAACCTTCCCGCGCCGGATGTCCGTCCTGCCGAACTGGACCGCGAGATCGTGCCCGCGCGGCGCCTGCTGCCGGCCGAGTCCGTCGCCATGGACGACCGGGTTCCCGACCGCGACCTGCGGATCAGGATCACGGGGACGATGCAGAAGTACGACTGGGGGTTCGACCACAAGACGTACGACGTGCGGGAACGGCATGCGGTGCGAGCCGGTGAGCGGGTGCGGCTGACGCTGATCAACGCGACCGACATGTGGCACCCGATGCACCTGCACGGGCACACGTTCTCGGTCGGCGGGATCAGCTCGGAGGGGGCGCGCAAGGACACGACGATCGTGCTGCCGCATCGCAAGCTGGTGCTCGACTTCGATGCCGACAATCCGGGGTTGTGGATGCTGCACTGTCACAACCAGTACCACTCGGAGAGCGGGATGATGACGGTGCTCGGTTACAAGAGGTGAAGAGTGGGGGGGCTTCGGCAGTACTTCGGGTGCGGGTGCGTTGTGGTTGCTCACGCCCACGCGGCGGCAGCCGCAGATCGAACACAGCCCCGCGCCCCTTACGGGGCGCTCTCCAGCCGTTGGTTTCGCAGGAGGAACCACGCCGCCACCGCCGTCGCCAGGAGGACCGCGGCGCCTGCTCCCGAGGCCAGGTGGAGGCCGTGGGTGAAGGAGTCGCGGGCCGCTGTCAGCATCGCGGTCGCCGTGGGGGCCGGCATGGTGGTCGATGCCTCGACCGCCGCGCCCAGCGATTCGCGGGCGGCGGCCGGGGTGCCCGGCGGGGCCGCGAAGCCCCGGTAGACGCCCGTCACGATCGAGCCGAGCAGGGCGATGCCGAGCGCCGCGCCCAGTTCGTACGCCGTCTCGGAGACCGCCGAGGCGGCGCCCGCCTGGTCCTTGGGGACGCTGGAGAGGATGACGTCCGCCGTGACCGTGAAGGAGAAGCCCGCCCCGATGCCGACCACCAGGAGGGCGGCGCCGAGGATCGGGTAGCCGGTGGACTGCGAGAGGGTGGTCAGGGCCGCGAGGGCGACGCCGACCGCCGCGAGGCCGCCGGAGACCACCGCCCGTACCGAGTGGCGGCGGGCCGCCCGGCCGGCCACCAGGCCCGCCGCCACCGCGCCGACCGCGGCCGGGAGTTCGGCGAGGCCGGCCTCGAACGGGTGCCTGCCCTGGACGAGTTGCAGGTACTGGGAGAGGAAGAACACCAGGCCCGACATGCCGAGCACGGTCAGCAGGTCGGCGAGGACCGCGCCGCTGAAGCCGCGGTTGCGGAACAGCCGCATGTCCAGCAGGGGCTTGGGCATGGTGAGCTGACGGTGGACGAAGCCGTAGAGGGCCGCGGTGCCGAGCAGGGCGGTGGTCGCGGTCACGCCGGTGAGACCGTGGGTGGCGGCCTCCTTCACCGCGTACACGACGGCGATCATGCCGACCAGTGACAGGACGACGCTGATCAGGTCCCACGGGCCGGGGGCGGGGTTGCGGGACTCGGGGAGCGTCCGGCTGCCGACGAGGACCAGGACCACCATCACCGGCAGGTTGATCAGGAAGACCGAGCCCCACCAGAAGTGCTCCAGCAGGAAGCCGCCCACGATCGGGCCGACGGCCGTGCCGGCCGAGGCCGCCGCGCCCCAGATGCCGACGGCGAGGCTGCGCTCGCGCGGGTCGTGGAACAGGTTGCGGATCAGGGCGAGGGTCGCGGGCATCAGGGTCGCGCCCGCGACGCCCAGCAGGGCGCGGGCCGCGATCAGCGTCCCGGGGGTCGTCGCGTACGCGTTCAGGACGGATATCGCGCCGAACGCCGTCGCGCCGACGAGCAGGATCCGCTTGCGGCCGATGCGGTCGCCGAGGCTGCCCATGGAGACCAGCAGACCGGCGATGACGAAGGAGTAGACGTCGCCGATCCAGAGCAGTTGGGTGCCGGAGGGGTTGAGGTCTTCGCTGATGTAGGGGGTCGCCAGGCCGAGGACGGTCGCGTCGACGGCCACCAACAGCACGGCGAGCACGAGGGCGGAGAGCGCGAGCCAACGGCCCGGACGCCTCTCCTCCGCCTCCGCGACGCGCGCCGGCTGCAGGGTGCTGGTCATGATTCCTCTCTTCGTCGTGCGCCGCCGAGCAACAGCTCGACGATCATGTGGGTGAAGTCCTTGCGGGCGACGCGGCCTTCCGAGACCGCCCAGGCGGCGGAGGCCAGCAGGCCGTACAGCGCCTCGGTGAGCCAGGCGGGCGCGAGATCGATACGGAACTCGCCGGTCTGCTGACCGCGCCGGAAGAGGGCCGCGATGCGGTCGTCGATCCGGGTCCAGCCCTGGTTCTGGCCCTCGCCCTCGAACAGCTGGTTCTCGGTGTAGAGGAAGGCGAGCAGGCCTGCGGCCGGTTCGATCTCGCGGACCAGGCGGTGTACGGCGTCGGCCGCGGGGCCCTCGCCCAGGCGGGCCGCGTCCAGGGCCGCCTCGCACTCCTCGATGCCGAGCGCCTCCAGCGCACGGACCAGCGCGTCCCGCCCGGCGAAGTGCCGGTGCAGAGTGGCCCGGCTGATCCCGGCAGCCTTGGCGACCTCGTCCATGGTCGCGGTGGATTTGCGGGTCAGCAGGGCGGCTGCGCTGCGCAGGACGTGGTCGCGATCGAGGGCCATGAGACAAGAGTAGCCCATGTGAGACATTGGTGTCTCATTATTGGCATGCGTGTATCGCAGTGGGGCGACTCAGGGGCCGTGTCAGTGCCAGGGCAGGCTGCCGCGCCGCTCCCAGTAGGTGCGCGGGTCCTCGGTCACGGCGGCGAGCCGGGTCAGCTGGTCCGCGTCGAGGTCGACCACGGCCGCGTGGAGGTTGGAGGCGAGCTGGGCGAGCGTCGCCGCCCCGGAGAGGACGACGCCGGCCCAGGGCTGCCGGAGTACGACCGCGAGGGCGACGGCGTCGCAGCCCATGCCGGTCTCCTCGGCCACGGCCCGCACGGCGTCGGGCGCGTGCGGGGCGGCCAGGCGGCCGTTGGCCATGCCCTCCTTCACGATCACCGTCAGCCCGGCGTCGTGGGCCTCGGCGAGAGCCGGTCCCGCCGAGGTCTCCAGAACGTTGTACGTCGACTGGACGGTACGGAAGAGGGGCTCACCGTCGACCGTGACGGCGAGGGCGGCGCGGACGGCGTCGGCCTGGGCGGGGCCGCTGGTGGAGAAGCCGATGGTGAGGCCGGTGGCCGCGGCCTCGGCGAGGCGGGCGTGGAGTTCCTTGTCGGTGAGGGCGGGGCTGTCCGGGGTCACCGAGTGGATCTGGTAGAGGTCGAGGCGGTCGCCGAGGAGTTCGGCGGTCTCGGCGCGCTGACGGTCGTAGGTCTGCACGCTGTGGTCCTTGACCTCGTGCGTCTCGGCGTCCGCCGACCAGCCGGCCGTGTACGTGTAGCCCCACTTGCTGCCGACGACGACGTCGGTGACGTCGGGGCGGGCGGTCAGCCAGTCGGCGAGGAACTCCTCGGAACGGCCGTAGGAGCGGGCCACGTCGAAGTAGCGGACGCCCTGGGCGTAGGCGGCGTCGAGGAGTTCGTGCGTGCGGGTGCGGAGGGCGTCGACGCTGCGGCCCTCGCCGAGGTCGGCCTCGCGGCCGAGGTTGATGTAGCCGGGGCGGCCGACCGCGGCGAGGCCGAGACCGATGTGCGCGGTGGGCGTGGTCACGGTGGCCAGGCGACTGAACGGCATGGGGGCTCCCGGCACGGGTCGGCGAAGGGGATCCCACCCCAGGAGAGGGATCTCGCACCAATCTACCCAGCCCCGCGGGGTTCGGCCCCGCGCCGGGAGCCGCCGTCGCACGTCACGCCCGCACCGTTTTCACTCCGGCGGTCCCGACTCGAAAGCGTTCACCATGGGGAGGCACTCACCATGTCTGTGATCTTCTTCGACATCGGAGAGACCCTTGCGGATCCCCATGTGGACCCCGACGGCTCGCTGAGACTGCAACCCCTGCCCCGTGTCATCGCCGTGCTCGACGCCCTCGGCGAGGTACGCAAGGGCATCATCTCCAACCCCGGTTCGGGCGACGGTGCCGTGGCGCGGGCAGCGGACGCGTTGGCGCAGGCGTTCCCCGGCCGTTTCACGGACGAGGCCCTGGTGCACTGGGGCGTCAAGGACAGCCGGGAGATCTTCGACCGGGCGGTCGCGAGCACGGGGGGTGCGACAGCCGACGACTGTGTCTTCGTGGGCGAGAACGCCCGGGAGCGCGCGTTCGCCCGGGAGGCGGGGATGCGTACCGCGACGCACCCGGTGTTCGCCGTGGCCGCGATGGAGAACCGCCCGGTGTTCCGGGTGCGGATCGAGTTGCCGGACGGCACGGACCAGTCGGCGCTGACCGCGGCCATGAGCAGCGCCGAGGCCGTTCCCGTGCGGGTCGTCTCGCAGCGGCTCGTGGTGGCCACGGCGACCACGCGGGGCACCGAAGCGCTCGAGCGCGCCGGTTTCACGGTGGACGTGCAGGGAGGGGTGGAGGAGCTGGCGGAGACCGAGAAGTTCGTCAGCGACCTGCTGGCCCGCGGCGAGGCGGTCTTCGAGGGCGAGGAGCCGACACCCGGGACGACGCACGTGGTCACACGCGAGGACGACGGACGGCTCACCGTCCGTCGCCTGCGTTTTGTCCGGTGAACGCGGTCCGAGGACTCAGTCGAAGCACCGCCGGACCAGGGTCAGGCCCTCGCCGGTCGTGCTCCGCGTGATCTCGTGCGTCTTGAGCCGGGAGGGGCTGTCGTCGGCGAACGACGTGGCGGAACGGTGCTCTGCGGGCACCTGGACCCGACCGCGACGGAAGAGGTCCTCGAGGTACGACGTCGCGACGCGCTCGGGGTCGGAGGGCCGCACCGAGCCGCCGGCGGGGTCGGAGCCCGCGACGCCGAAGCGTCGCTCCTGCGCCGGGGCGGCGAGGGTGAGCGGCTGGGTGACGCCGTACGTCGTCCCCTGGACCGTGACGGGCGTCAGTCCCTCGTCGTCTCCACCGCCCGGCATCGACTCGGCGATTCCGGGGCCTCGGCGTGCCACCTCCGGCTCGGTGACGGATGCGGCGGCCTCCAGGGAGAGGATGCCGTGCCGGATGAACGCCGAGCGCAGGGACTGGCCGTACAGGCCGCCGTTGCGGCGATGGTCCGCGGCGATCATGTGAGCCGCGACCTGCGCGTAGTAGGCGGACACCACGGGTGCGGCGACGACCGCGTCCACCAGCAGCTGTCCCGCGATCTCGGCCGCCCTGCCCAGACCGGCCTGGTCCTGCAGGTCCTGCTGCCGGAAGATTCCCGCAACGATCTTCAGGAACGCGCCGCTGAACACCCGGGAGAACGAGTGCGGCTCGCTGGAGAGCCTGCTGGCGGGCTCGTTCGGCGACAGCAGCACCGGGTCGCGGTAGAAGAAGCTGTTCGCCATGTTGCGCAGGCAGTCCGGGTCCACGGCGTTCGGGTGGCCCTGGCGGATCGCCCAGCCCAACTGCTCGGCCGTCCTGGACACCCGGGAGGACAGTTCGAGGTCGCTCTGCGTCTCGGCCAGTACCGCGATCCGCAGCGATTCCAGCTGGAGCGAGCCCAGCAGGGCGCTGATGTCACCGAACGCTTCGTGGAGGGCGGCCGTCTCCGCGCTCGCCATGTTGAACAACTGGGGGCGCAGGGCGTCGAGGACCGCGTGCCCCGCCTCGTGCTGGACGACCTCGTTGCTCTCGCACGCGGCGACACTGACGCCTGCCACGGTGCGGCGGAAGAACCACAGGCCTTTACGGTCGTAGAAGGCGTTCAGGTCGTCCCCTGCGTTGAGGTGGGCCGTGAGAGCGCGCCCGACCTGCGGATGCCACTTCGTTCCGGTCGGCACCAGCGGACCCCAGGTCTGGCTGGCCCGGCTGAGCGAGTCGGCCGCCACCCAGTAGCGAAACGCCTCGGTGCCGGGCCCCGCGCTGTCCGGCTGCGGCGCGGTCTCCGCGATGGCCATCGGGAAGGGCTGCGCGTCCAGATGCGGGACGGGATGCGGTACGGGCATGTTGATGTGCAGAGGATCTCCACCGGGGTCGTCCTCGAACACCAAGACCATCGGCATGGTCGCTTGCTGTGGCTGCACCGTCATGGCGGCTCCATGTGAGGGGTGGGATTGGGGGGTACCAGAGGACACCAAATGGGAACTTTTGCCCAGAAATGTCTCCTGCCTCAGTACGAGGCCCCGGTAGCCCGGTGTCAATTCGAACAGGAGCAGGCGGACGCGCCTCCGAGGGGCAGCGGCTGCGCCGGCCGTCCCTCCTGGCCCGCGCCCGGTGCGCACGGGCCGCCGATCCCGGCGAGGCCGGCGGCCAGTCGGGGGACGGGGGCCAGTCGGGGGACGGGGGCCCGGCATCCGGGTCCCACCGGATTCTCCGGGTCCCTCCTCCGGGTTCACCGGGCGGAGCGGAGACTTCTGTCACCGGACAGCGTGAAGGGCCCGGACAGACGACCTGTCCGGGCCCTTCAGGATGCGCTGGGCTACGCCGTCCTGGCCACCGCCCAGGCGTGCTGTGCCGCCACGTCCGCCTTGACCTCCGCCAGCTGGACCGCCACCGCGCTCGGTGCCGTACCGCCACGGCCGTTGCGGGAGGCGAGGGCGCCGGGGACGTTGAGGACCGAGCGGACCTCCGGCGTCAGGTGGGCGCTGATCTTCGCGAACTGGTCGTCGGTCAGTTCGTCCAGCTCCTTGCCCTCGGCCTCCGCCGCCTTCACGCACTCGCCGGCCACCTCGTGGGCGACGCGGAACGGTACGCCCTGCTTGACCAGCCACTCGGCGATGTCGGTGGCGAGGGAGAAGCCGGCCGGGGCCAGTTCCTCCATGCGCTCGCGGTTGACGGTGAGGGTGGCCATCATGCCGGTGAAGGCGGGGAGCAGGACCTCCAGCTGGTCGCAGGAGTCGAAGACCGGCTCCTTGTCCTCCTGGAGGTCGCGGTTGTAGGCGAGCGGGAGGGCCTTGAGGGTGGCCATCAGGCCCGTCAGGTTGCCGATCAGCCGGCCGGACTTGCCGCGGGCCAGCTCCGCGATGTCGGGGTTCTTCTTCTGGGGCATGATCGACGAGCCCGTGGAGAACGCGTCGTGCAGGGTCACGAAGGAGAACTCCTTCGTGTTCCAGATGATGACCTCCTCCGCGATCCGGGAGAGGTTGACGCCGATCATCGCGGTGATGAAGGCGAACTCCGCCACGAAGTCGCGGGAGGCCGTGCCGTCGATGGAGTTGGCGACGCTGCCGTGCTCGAAGCCGAGGTCGGCGGCGACCGCCTCCGGGTCCAGGCCGAGGGAGGAGCCGGCGAGGGCGCCGGAGCCGTACGGGGAGACGGCCGTGCGGTCGTCCCACTGGCGCAGCCGCTCGGCGTCCCGGGACAGGGACTGGACGTGGGCCAGCACGTGGTGGGCGAAGAGGACCGGCTGGGCGTGCTGGAGGTGGGTGCGGCCGGGCATCGCCACGTCCGGGTGGGCCTCCGCGAGGCCGATGAGGGCGTCCTGGAGGTCGGCGATCAGGCCGCCGATGGTGCGGGCGTGGTCCCGGAGGTACATCCGGAAGAGAGTCGCCACCTGGTCGTTGCGGGAGCGGCCGGCGCGGAGCTTGCCGCCGAGGTCGGGGCCGAGGCGTTCGAGGAGGCCGCGCTCCAGGGCGGTGTGGACGTCCTCGTCGGCGATCGTGCCGACGAAGGTGCCCGCGGCGACGTCGGCTTCGAGCTGGTCGAGGCCCTCGATCATGCGGGTCAGTTCGTCCTCGGTGAGCAGGCCCGCCTTGTGCAGCACGCGCGCGTGGGCACGCGAACCGGCGATGTCGTAGGGCGCGAGCCGCCAGTCGAAGTGGACGGACGCGGACAGCTTCGCCAGGGCCTCGGCGGGACCGTCGGCGAAACGGCCGCCCCAGAGCCGGACGTCACCGCTGTTGCTGCTCACTTGCGTTGCTCCTAGAGAGATACGGATGTGGCGCCGCCTCCCCGGCCATGAACGGGGAGGCGGTTGTCACGCTACTCGCCAAGCCAGGTCCCGTCGGGCTACGCCCGCAGTTGACGCTGCGCCGCGATCTTCGACGACAGGCTGTAGATGTCGATGAAGCCCTTGGCCGCGGCCTGGTCGAACGAGTCGCCGGTGTCGTAGGTGGCGAGGTTGAAGTCGTAGAGGGAGGAGTCTGAGCGGCGGCCGGTGACGACCGCCCGGCCGCCGTGGAGCGTCATGCGGATGTCTCCGGTGACGTGCCGGTTGGCCTCGTCGACGAAGCCGTCCAGGGCGCGCTTGAGCGGGGAGAACCACTGGCCGTCGTAGACGAGTTCGCCCCAGCGCTGCTCCACCTGCCGCTTGTAGCGGGCGAGTTCGCGTTCGACGGTGACGTTCTCCAGCTCCTGGTGGGCCGTGATGAGCGCGATCGCGCCCGGGGCCTCGTACACCTCGCGGGACTTGATGCCGACGAGGCGGTCCTCGACCATGTCGATGCGGCCGACGCCCTGGGCGCCCGCGCGCTCGTTGAGCTCCTGGATGGCCTGGAGGACGGAGACGGGCCTGCCGTCGATCGCGACCGGGGCGCCCGCCTCGAAGGTGACGACCACCTCGTCGGCCTCGCGCGGGGTGGCCGGGTTCTGCGTGTACTCGTAGATGTCCTCGATCGGGCCGTTCCAGATGTCTTCCAGGAAGCCGGTCTCGACGGCGCGGCCGAAGACGTTCTGGTCGATGGAGTACGGGGACTTCTTGGTGGTCGCGATCGGGAGCTTCTTCGCCTCGCAGAAGGCGATGGCCCTGTCGCGGGTCATCGCGTAGTCGCGGACCGGTGCGATGCAGGTCAGGTCGGGGGCGAGGGCGACGATGCCGGCCTCGAAGCGGACCTGGTCGTTGCCCTTGCCGGTGCAGCCGTGGGCGACCGTCGTGGCGCCGTGCTTGCGGGCGGCGGCCACCAGGTGCTTGACGATCGCCGGGCGGGAGAGGGCGGAGACCAGCGGGTAGCGGTCCATGTAGAGGGCGTTGGCCCTGATCGCCGGGAGGCAGTACTCGTCGGCGAACTCGTCCCTGGCGTCGGCGACCTCCGCCTCGACCGCACCGCAGGCCAGGGCGCGCTTGCGGATGACGTCCAGGTCCTCGCCGCCCTGGCCGACGTCCACCGCGACGGCGATGACCTCGGCGCCCGTCTCCTCGGCGATCCAGCCGATGGCGACGGAGGTGTCCAGCCCGCCGGAGTAGGCGAGTACGACGCGCTCGGTCATGGGTCCCTCCTCCCGTACATCCACTCACTATGCATGAGTATGCAGAGCTCTGCATGATTCGTCAATCCGACGGGATTCGTCGAACAGATGTGAAAAAGGTTTGAACAAACGAAACCGCTTTCTCGTACCCATCCCTGAACGCCGGCGCCGCGTTTGTAAACCCACCTCTGACCCAAGTGAGGCATCCGCATGTCCAGGGCTCTTCCGAAGTACAACAAGCGTCGCGTCGCGCTCATCGGCGGCGCTGCCGCCGTGGCGCTCTCCGGTGCGGTCATCGCCGGTTCGGCCCTCGCCGGTACGCCCGACAAGAGCAGTGGCACGAACAACGCGCGCACCCTCGCCGCCTCGCCCGGCACGATCACCTGCCCGGACGTCGCCTCCCAGCTGCCCGCGATCCCGGCCTCCGCGAAGGCCGAGGTGGACCGGAACCTCACGCTCCTCCAGACGCAGATCCAGGAGGCGAACAAGCGGCTGGTCGACACGGTGGGCCAGGGTGGCCCGAACTTCGTGAACAACGCGATCCTCGGCCCCCTCAAGGACAAGCGGGTGGCGACCATCAACCGGATCGCCACCGCGATCGGCCGGACGGCGGCCAAGCCGACCGGCCTGGACTCGCTGGCGCCGTGCACCCTGAACGCGAGCGGGACGAGCACGAACACGGGCAGCGGTACGGCGACGGGCACCGCCTCCGCCACGCCGAGCACCGCCGCCACCCAGCAGCAGTCGACGGGCAGCACCGGCAGCACGAACACGAACACCAGCGCCGTCGGCACGATCACCTGCCCGGACGTCGCCTCGCAGCTGCCGGCCATCCCTGCGTCCGCGCAGGCGGAGGTCACCCGCAACCTCACCCTGCTCCAGACCCAGATCCAGGAGGCCAACACCCGGCTCCAGAACACGGTCGGCCAGGGTGGCCCGAACTTCGTGCAGAACGCGATCCTCGGCCCGCTGGCGGACAAGCGGAAGTCGACCATCGACCGCATCGCCATCGCGATCGGCCGGACCTCGACCAAGCCGACCGGCCTCGACTCCCTGGCCGCCTGCACGCTCACCAAGTGACGTGACAGGCAGCTGTGGCCGCCCCGTGTACAGCGCCGGCCGGGGCGGCCGCAGTGGGGCCTGTCCGGATCCCGGAATTCCTTAGACGTGTGAAGTAACCGCGTCGATAATTTCCGGGTATGGGAAAGACCTATGAGCGCATCGACGGCAGGCTCCGCACGTTCATCGAGGAACAGCCCCTGTTCTTCACCGCCACGGCCCCGCTCGCGGGCGACGGCACGGTCAACCTCTCCCCCAAGGGCCTCAAGGGCTCCTTCGCCGTACTCGACGAACTCACCCTCGCCTACCTGGACTTCGCCGGCTCCAACGCCGAGACCATCGCCCATCTGCGGGAGAACGGCCGTATCACCCTGATGTGGTGCGCGTTCCAGGGCCCGCCGAACATCGTGCGGGTGCACGGCCGCGGCGAGGCGGTCTTCCGCGACGACCCCCGCTTCGCGGAACTCCTCACCCGTTTCCCGGACATCGACCCGGCCCTGCACGGCCTGCGCGCGATCATCGTCGTCCACGCCGAACTCATTCGCGACAGCTGTGGTTACGCGGTCCCCTACCTGGCGTACGAGGCCGACCGGGACCTGCACGGGAAGCGCTTCGCGCGGGAGGACGACGCCTCGCTGAGCGCGTACTTCGAGAAGAAGGACCACATCGCGGTGAGCCTGGACGGCCTACCCGGGCTGCCGTTGCCGCTGCCTCCGTCTACCGTCTGAGCCATGCGCCCAGGCTTCGTCGTCACCCTTGTCTCCGCGTCCCTGCTGCTGCTCGGTGCGGCACCGGGAGACGGGGACACCTCTCCGCTGCCGGCCCGGATGGCCGACACGGGCGGCGGCAGCCAGCTGATCACCGCCGAGGCGTCGGCACTGAGCTCGACGTCGGGGACCCTGACCTGGTGGGAGCGCCGGGACGGGCAGTGGGAGCAGGTGGGGTCGGCCGCCGCGCGGTTCGGGGCGAAGGGGCTGGTCGAGGGGGCCAAGCGGCAGCAGGGCACGAACACGACACCGACCGGGCTGTACGACCTCCCGTTCGGGTTCGGTCTCCAGGCGGCGCCGACGGGGACCACCGTCGAGTACCGGCCGGTGACCGCGAATTCGTGGTGGTGCCAGGACAACGACTCCGCCTCCTACAACCGTTGGGTCGAGCCGCTGCCGTCCGACTGCCGGGCCGCCGAGTCGGAGAAGCTGTCGTCGTTCACGACGCAGTACGGGTATGCGCTGGTGATCGGGTTCAACTATGCGCAGCCGGTGCGGGGGCGGGGGGCCGGGATCTTTCTGCATGTCAACGGGGCGGGGGCTACGGCCGGGTGCGTGTCGGTGCCGGAGGATGCGATGCGGCGGATTCTGCAGTGGGCGGATCCGAAGGAGGCGCCGCATATTGCGATCGGGACAGTGGACGGGGATACGGCTCTTACCCGGTACTGAGGGTGCGGTTGCGCCGTCGGGGTGCGGGAGTGTCGGCGGGTGCCGGTTGTGTGTGGCTGGTCGCGCCCACGCGGCGGAGCCGCAAATTGATACAGTCCCGCGCCCCTAGGTATCTCCGCTGGTCGCAAGTTCGACCGTGAACGTTGTTGACCCTGGGACGCTCTCCAAGGCGACCGTCCCCCCGTGCGCCTCCACCACCGCCGCCACGATGGACAGGCCCAGGCCCGCTCCGCCGCCGGGGGCGTCCGGGCGGCGGCGGTGTTCTGCTCGGGTGAAGCGTTCGAAGACGCCGGGCTGGATGTCCGGCGGGATGCCGGGGCCGTCGTCGTGGACGTGGAGGACCGCCGTCCCGTCGTCCGTCTCCAGGGTCACCGTCACCTTCGTGCCGGCGGGGGTGTGCAGACGTGCGTTGGCCAGCAGGTTGGCCAGTACCTGCTGGAGGCGGTGGGTGTCACCGGTCACCGTCACCGGTTCCTCGGGGAGGTCGAGGGTCCAGCGGTGGTCGGGGCCCGCGGCGCGGGCGTCCGTGACCGCGTCCAGGACGAGGTGGGTGAGGTCGACCGGGTGGCTCTCCAGGGGGCGGCCGGCGTCCAGGCGGGCCAGCAGGAGGAGGTCGTCGACCATCTCGCCCATGCGGGAGGACTCGGCGGCGATGCGTTCCAGGGCCCGGGTGATCCCGGGAGGCAGCGGGCCCGGGTGGAGCAGTGCCAGTTCCGCGTGGCCGCGGACCGAGGCGACCGGGGTGCGCAGTTCGTGGCTGGCGTCGGCCGCGAAGGAGCGCAGGCGTTCCTCGCTGGCATGGCGTTTCGTCAGCGCGTCCTCGACGTGGCCCAGCATGCGGTTGAAGGCGGCGGCCACCCGGCCGACCTCGCTGCGGGGGTCGGATTCGGGGGCTCGGGGCGGCAGCGCCACCTCACCGCTGGCGAGCGAGAGTTCGCTGACCCGGGTGGCGGTGGCCGCGACGCGGCTCAGCGGGCGCAGGGACCAGCGGACCCAGAGGGCGCCGGCCACCCCGGCCGCGGCGAGGGCGAGGCCGAAGACACCGGCGGCGACCAGTTCCAGGCGGTGCACGGTGGCCCGTACCGGTTCCAGGGGCAGACCGGTGATCAGGACGTCGCCGTCGCGGCCCGTCCAGGCCAGGAGCCGGTAGTCGCCGATCGAGGAGAGGCGGACCGTGTGGCCGCGGCCGTCCACCGGCAGTGCGGCGAGGGCCGCGCGATCGTGGTCGGTGAGGGCGACGGTCAGGTCCGGGTCGGCGCCGGAGGGGATCAGGGCCGCGTTGGTGACCCGGCCCTTGAGCGTGCGGGCGCCGAAGGTGCCGGCGGCCTGGCGGCGGGTGTCCCCGTGCTCGTCGCCGTCCCGGTCGCTGGGTTTGAACTTCCCGTGTTCGAGGGACTGCGGGAAGCTCGGGCCGGTCTGCTGGAGCTGCTGGTCCAGGCGCCCGGTGAGGAAGCCGTTCAGCTCGACCACCGCCGCGACGCCGACGGCCGCGCAGCTCACCGCCAGCAGCACGACCAGGCCGGCGGTGAGGCGGGCACGGAGGGTGCGGGGGATGCGGGGGCGGGGCAGGCGCCGCAGCAGCCGTCGTAGGAGATTCACCTGGTCACCTGGTCACTCACCTGGTCGCCGGCTTGAGGACGTAACCCGCGCCGCGGACCGTGTGGATCATGGGCTCGCGGCCCGCGTCCACCTTCTTGCGCAGGTAGGAGATGTACAGCTCCACGACATGGGCGCGGCCGCCGAAGTCGTAGGACCAGACGCGGTCGAGGATCTGCGCCTTGCTGAGGACGCGGCGCGGGTTGCGCATCATGAAGCGGAGGAGCTCGAACTCGGTCGGGGAGAGCTCGATCAGCTCGCCTGCCCGGGTCACCTCGCGGGCCTCCTCGTCCATGGTCAGGTCGCCGACGACCATCCGGGGGCCGTCCTCCTGCTGGCGGGCCATGCCGGCGCGGCGCAGCAGGCCGCGCAGCCGGGCGACCACCTCCTCCAGGCTGAACGGCTTGGTCACGTAGTCGTCGCCGCCCGCGGTGATGCCGGCGATGCGGTCCTCGACGGCGTCCCGGGCGGTGAGGAAGAGCACACAGACGTCCGGCTTGACCTGGTGCAGCGAGCGGAGCACGGCGAAGCCGTCCGTGTCCGGGAGCATCACGTCGAGGACCACCGCGTCCGGCAGCAGCTCCCGCGCCGTGGTCAGCGCCGCCGCGCCGTCGCCGGCCGCGCGGACCTCCCAGCCCTCGTAGCGCAGGGCGCCGGTGAGGACCTCCGCGAGGTCGGGGTCGTCGTCGACGACGAGGACGCGGAGCGGCGTGCCGTCGGGGCGGGTGAGGGCGGGGCGGCCGGAGCGGGTCGTGTTCATCGCGTCTACCAGCATCACCCCTGCGGGCGGCGGGGAGGGACCCCGGGTGCTCTGAGTTTGCTCTGAGTGCGCTGAGCGGGGTGGGGACTGAGAGGTCGCTCAGAGGTTCGGGCTGCACAGTGGCGGGACCGAACGGAGAAAGGACCTCCTCATGACGACCGTGGACGATCGGCGTGCGGCACCCGCCGTGCCCGCCGTGGCCACGCGCCGCTCCCCCGCCGCCGCCGTGCTCGCCGTGCTGTGGGCCGGGGCGGCGGCCGTGATCGTGCTGTGGTGGTCGGACACCGGCTCGGTCGTCGGAGCGGCGGGCTGGCTGACCGGGGCCGGGCGGATCGCCGGGCTGCTGTGCGGGTACGCCTGCGCGGTGCTCGTCGGCCTGATGGCCCGGGTGCCGCTGCTGGAGGTCCGGGTCGGCTCGGACCGGGTGGCCCGGTGGCATGCGATGGCCGGGCGGTACACGGTGTGCCTGCTGGTCGCGCACATCGTGCTGATCCTCACCGGGTACGCGGCCCAGGACCATGCCTCCATCGTCCACGAGACGCTGAACGTCGTCCTGGACTACCCCGACATGCTGAAGGCGACCGCCGGCACGGTGATCCTCTTCGCCGTCGGCATCACCTCGATGCGCGCGGCGCGCCGCCGTACCAGCTACGAGTTCTGGTACTACGTCCACCTGCTCACCTACGCGGCCGTCTTCCTCGCCTTCTTCCACCAGCTGACGCTGGGCAACGACTTCAACGGCAAGCCGGTCGCCACCGCCTTCTGGTACGCGCTGTACCTGGGGGTCGCGGCCCTGGTGGTGTGGTTCCGGGTGCTGGCGCCGGTGCGGCTCAACCTCCGGCACCGGCTGCGGGTGGAGTCCGTGCAGCAGGAGGCGCCCGGCGTGTACTCCGTCGTGGTGCGGGGCCGGCGGATCGGTGAACTCGGCGCGCAGGCGGGGCAGTTCTTCCGCTGGCGGTTCTTCGGCGGCGACGGCATGGGCTGGACGTCCACGCCGTACTCCCTGTCGGCGCCGCCGCGCGGCGACCTGCTGCGGATCACGGTCAAGGCGCTCGGCGACCACAGCACGGCCGTCGCGCTGCTGCGCCCCGGTACCCGGGTGTGGGCGGAGGGGCCGTACGGCTCCCTCACCGCCGACCGGGCGAGCGGGCACCGGTCCCTGCTGATCGCGGCCGGCGTCGGGGTCACCCCGCTGCGGGCGCTCTTCGAGACGCTGCCCGGCGAGGTCACGCTGCTCTACCGGGCGCGTACCGCCGAGGACCTGGCGCTGGGCGGCGAGCTGGAGGCGATCGCGCGGTGGCGCGGGGCCCGGGTGCTCTACGCCCTCAACGGCCCGCACGGCGAACGCCCCGCCCTCACGCCGGACGCGCTGCGGGCGACCGTCCCCGGTCTCGCCGGGCACGACGTGTACATCTGCGGCCCGCACGGCTTCGCCCAGGAGCTGTACGGCGCGCTGCGGGCCGCCGGAGTGCCGGACCGCCGTATCCACCACGAGTCGTTCGAGCTGTGAGGCCCCTGTCGTGCACGCACTGAACAAGAACCGGCCGCTGCGCCGCATCATGCTGGCGAGTGCCGCCACCGTCTCCGGGATAGTGATGCTGCTGGCGCTGAAGCCGCACACCGCCCCGACCGTGATCACCGACTCGGCGGCCGCCGCCCCGTCGGCCGGCGCGAGCGCCTCACCGGGCGCGAGCAGCGGCTCAAGCGGCTCCGGCTCCGGCAGCTCCGGCTCCAGCTCCGGCAGCTCCGGCTCCAGCTCCGGCAGCTCCGGCTCCAGCTCCGGCAGCTCCGGCAGTTCCGGCAAGTCCGGGAGCAGCAGCACCGGCACCAAGACCGTGACCGGGGACACCGTCCAGACCCGCTGGGGTCCCGTCCAGGTGAAGGTGACCATCAAGAGCGGCAAGATCACCGACGTCACGGCCGTGCAGTACCCGTCGGACAACCCCCGGGACCAGCAGATCAACGACTACGCCCTCCCCCAGCTGCGCAGTGAGGCGCTGGCGGCGCAGAGCGCGAGCATCGACACGGTCTCCGGGGCCACCTACACCAGCCAGGGTTACCAGCAGTCACTCCAGTCGGCACTGGACTCCGCGGGTCTCTGAACACTCGGGCAGTACGGCACGTATCTGTGGGCCAAGGGTCAATTCCCTACGGAGGAACCGTGACCACCACGCTCGCAGGCGGACGTGCCGCCCGACGACAGACGATGCGCCGCATCCGCCCGCGCCGCTCCCCGGCAGTTCCGCTGCTGCTCGCCGTATGGGCGGGTGCGGCGGCCGTGCTGTGGCTGTGGTGGCACAACACCCCGTCCATCGCCGACCAGAACGGCAAGATCCTCAACGCGGGCCGGATCACCGGCCTGCTGGCGGGCTATCTGATGGCGCTGGTGGTGCTCCAGATGGCCCGGGTGCCCGCGCTGGAGCGGCGGGTCGGCTCCGACCGTGTCGCCCGCTGGCACGCGATGAGCGGCCGCTACACGCTCTGCCTGGTCTTCGCGCACGTCTTCCTCATCATGTGGGGCTACGCGCTGCAGGCCGGCAAGACGCTGAACGACATCGTCCAGCAGACCATCGACTCCGTGAACCAGCTCCCCGACATGGGCAAGGCCGCCATCGGCACCGGCCTGTTCGTCGTCATCGGCCTGACCTCGATCGGCCCGGTCCGGCGCCGGATCCCGTACGACACCTGGTACCACGTGCACCTGCTGACGTACGCGGCGGTGTTCCTGACCTTCTGGCACCAGATCACCACCGGCAACGACTTCGCCCTCACGCCGATGGCCAAGACCTTCTGGTACGGCCTGTACGGCGCGGTCACCGCGCTGGTGGTCTGGTACCGGATCCTCACCCCGATCCGGCTCAACCTGCGGCACCGGATGCGGGTCGAGGCGGTCATCGAGGAGACGCCCGGCATCGTGTCGGTGCTGATCGGCGGGCGCAAGCTGCACCGGATGGGCGCGGAGGCCGGCCAGTTCTTCCGCTGGCGGTTCCTGGCCCCCGGGATGCGGTTCAGCTCGCACCCGTACTCCCTGTCGGCGGCACCCCGCCCCGGCATGTTGCGGATCACCGTCAAGGCGATCGGCGACCACAGCGCGCGGCTGCGCGAACTACGGCCCGGGACCAAGGTGTGGGCCGAAGGGCCGTACGGGGCGATGACCGCGTCCCGGCGCAGCCGCGGCAAGGTCCTGCTGGTGGCGGGCGGCGTCGGGATCACGCCCATGCGGGCGCTGTTCGAGACGCTGCCCGGCGCCGCGGGCGACCTGACCCTGCTCTACCGGGCCAACACCACGCAGGACCTGGCCCTCTGGGACGAACTGGCGAAGATCGCCAACGAGCGCGGGGCCCGGCTGATGTACGCGGTCAACAGCCCGGAGGGTGAGCGGCCGGACATCTCCGCCGAGAACCTCCAGCGGAAGATCCCGGACATCGACAACCACGACGTCTTCATGTGCGGCCCGCCCGGGTTCGCGCAGGGCGTGTACGAAGCACTGCGCGGCGCGGGAGTTCCCGCCCGCCGCATCCATCACGAGTCGTTCGAGATGTGAGCGACGGGACCACGCGGGAATCCAGGGAATCGGGAGTTCGTAAGCGATGAGGAAGAGTCACCCCATCAGGCGTGTGGTGCTGGCCACCGCGGCGACCGTGTCCGGTGTCGTGCTGCTGCTGTCGCTGAAGCCGTCGTCGGACCCAGCGTCCGCGTCGGCCGCGGGTGCGGCCCCGTCGGCCGCGGCTGCGGGCCAGGAGTCGCCGCAGGGCGGCACCGGCGCCGCCGGGGCCACGACCGTGGACGGAGACGCGACCCAGACGCAGTACGGCGTCGTGCAGGTCCGGCTGACCGTCGCCAACGGCAAGATCACCCAGGCGCAGGCGATCCAGGCGCCCAAGGGCGGCACCAGCGACCAGAAGACCGCGCTGTCGGTACCGACGCTGAACAAGGAGACGGTGGCGGCGCAGAGCGCCAACATCGACTCGGTCTCCGGGGCGACGTACACGAGCACCGGCTACAAGCAGTCGCTGCAGTCGGCGCTGGACAAGATGAAGGAGGCGGCCGCCTCCTCGTCGTCGGGCTCGTCCTCCTCGTCCGGGTCCGCGCAGGCGCAGGCCAAGACGGTGACCGGGCAGGTCGCGCAGACCCAGTACGGGCCGGTCCAGGTCCGGATCACCGTCTCCGGCGGGAAGATCACCAAGGCGGAGGCCGTGCAGGCGCCCAGCGGCGGCACCAGCGACCAGAAGACGGCGCTCTCCGTCCCGAA
Organism: Streptomyces sp. NPDC058464; assembly: GCF_042721035.1. Classification (NCBI taxonomy): domain Bacteria; kingdom Bacillati; phylum Actinomycetota; class Actinomycetes; order Kitasatosporales; family Streptomycetaceae; genus Streptomyces; species Streptomyces sp. NPDC058464. The sequence continues at coordinate 47,166 of NZ_JBHXMA010000006.1, read as the reverse complement.
GCTCAACCAGGAGGCGGTGGCGGCGCAGAGCGCCAACATCGACTCCGTCTCGGGGGCCACCTACACCAGCACCGGCTACAAGCAGTCCCTGCAGTCGGCGCTGGATCAGGCTGGTGGCTGAGGCCGTGGCGGAGTCCGCGGAAGCTCCCGCCGCGGTGCGTCATGCGGAGGAGGTCATGGGGACAGTCTTCTCCTTCGACGTCCGCGGCGGGGATCCGGAAGCCGTACGGGCGGCCCTCGAAGAGGCCGTCGCCGGGCTGCACCGGGTCGACGAGGTGTTCAGCACCTACCGCGAGGACAGCCAGGTCTCCCGGCTGGCGCGGGAGGAGATCGGCGTCGCCGACTGCGATCCCGAGGTCGCCGAGGTGCTGGAGCTGGCGGCCGAGGCGGAGCGGGTGAGCGACGGCTGGTTCAGCACCCGCTACCGGGGCCGGCTCGACCCCACGGGGATCGTGAAGGGCTGGTCCGCCGAGCGGGCGGCCCGGCTGCTCCGGCAGGTGGCCGGGGTCAGCGGGGTGAGCGTGAACGGCGGCGGTGACGTCCAGATGTACGGCGCGCCCGAGCCGACGCGGGCGTGGCGGGTGGGGATCGCCGATCCGCTGCGGCCGGGCGGGCTGGCGGCGGTGATCTCGGCGGCGGGGGTGGCGGAACTGGCGGTCGCCACGTCCGGTACGGCGGAGCGGGGCGCCCATATCGTCGATCCGCGGACGGGCAAGTCGGCGGTGACGGACCTGGTGGCGGTGACGGTGGTGGGGCCGCGGCTGACGTGGGTGGACTGCTGGGCCACGGCGGCGTTCGCGATGGGGTCGCGGGCGGGGTTGGCGTGGCTGGAGTCGCTGCCGGACGTGGAGGGTCTGTTGATCACGGCCGGCGACGAGGTGCGCTGCACCGGGGGCCTGGCCGCGCGTCTGGGCTGAGGTGGGGGTGGGGACACTTACCCGCGCCGGCAGGGCGCAGCTATGCAGCCGACGCGACTACAGCGCCCCCGTAAGGGGCGCTGGGGGTACCCCCGGCCGAAGGCTGGGGGAGGAACTGCGCGACAAGCCCCCACCGGCCCGCAGCCGAACATCGACCGCAAAGTTTTTTCATTTCGTCCCGCAAAACGCCATCTCTCCCTCCCTTTCGGCCGTACCCCCTGTGAAGCAAGTTTCGGGAGGAACACCATGGCCGTCTTCAGCAACCTCATGCCGTTCAACCATCGGGACCGCGACCGCGATCGCAACGACCGCCACGGAGACCGTCACGGCCACGACCACAACCACGGCCACGACCGTCACGGGCACCGGCACGACCACGGCGGCGACCGGCACGGCCACGGCCACAACCACTACTGACCACCCCTGAAGGCTGAGCGGACCGGCGCCGGGTCGGCCGGTCCGCTCGCCGGCGGTTTCCGAGGAACCCTGTCATGGCGCCCGACACCGTGGTCACGGCCGCTCCCCCGGTCTCCCCGCGCGAGGTCTTCCGGCGGTTCTGGCCGTACACCCGAGGCGGCCGCCGCTGGCTCGTGCCGCTCGTCCTGCTGGGTCTGACCGCCCCCGCGGTCGACGCCGCGGAACTGTGGCTCTTCAAGTTCGTCGTCGACGACGTGCTCGTCGCGCGGGAGTTGCGACCTCTGCTGTGGATCGCACCGGCCTACCTCGGCCTCGTCCTGTGCTCCGGCGCCCTCGGCTCCGCCGACGACGTGACGTCCACCTGGGTCGGCGAACGCTTCCTGCTCACGCTGCGCTCCGAGGTGTTCCGGCATGTCCAGGGACTCTCGCTCGGCTTCTTCGAACGCCGTCGGCTCGGGGACGTGCTGTCCAGGGTCACCGGCGACGTCGACGCGGTGGAGGCGTTCCTGCTCTCGGGTGTCGCGGACGCCCTGTACTACCTGATCAGCCTGGGCGTCTACCTCGGCCTGCTGTTCTACCTCCGCTGGGACCTGACCCTGCTCGCCCTCGTCGTCGTACCGCTGTTCTGGGGCGCGGCCCGGCACTTCTCGCGGCTGATCAGGGAGGCCTCCCGGGAGCGCAGGCGCCGTGGCGGGGCGCTCGGCGCGATCGCCGAGGAGTCCCTGGGCAACGTCGTCCTCGTGCAGGCGTACAACCGGCAGGCGTGGGAGGCGGGCCGGTTCGAGCGGGAGAACGCCGGGCGGTTCCGGGCGGCGATGGCCTCGGCACGGATCCACGCCGTGTACGAACCCGCGGTCGAGTTCGTGGAGGTGGCCGGCGGCCTCGCGGTGCTGGCTCTCGGCACCTGGGAACTGGCCCAGGGCCGGCTCACGCCCGGCGGACTGCTGGTGTTCCTCGCGCTGATCGGCAAGCTGTACAGCCCGGTCCACGGGCTGTCCGGGCTCGGCACCACCTTCTACACGGCCTCCGCCGCCGCGGAACGCATCATCGAACTGCTCGACGAGCGGCCCCAGGTGACCGAGGCGGCCGGGGTGCGCCGGATCCGCCGGGCGCGGGGTGCGGTGGAGTTCGACGGGGTGTGGTTCCGCTATCCCGGTACCGCGGCCTGGGCGCTGTCGGACGTGTCGTTCCGGGCGGCTCCCGGGGAGACGCTGGCGCTGGTCGGGGCGAGCGGGGCGGGCAAGTCCACGCTCGCGAAGCTGCAGTTGCGGTTCTACGACCCCGACCGGGGGGCGGTCCGTCTCGACGGCATCGATCTGCGCGACCTCAGCCTGACCGACGTCCGGGAGAACATCGCCGTGGTGCTGCAGGAGACGCTCGTCTTCCACGGCACCGTGCGGGAGAACATCGCCTACGGCCGGCCGGCGGCCACGGACGCGGAGATCGTCGCGGCGGCGCGGGCCGCGGACGCGCACGAGTTCGTCGAGCGGCTCCCGGACGGCTACGACACGCTCGTCGGACAGCGCGGCAGGACGCTCTCCGGCGGGCAGTGCCGGCGGCTGGCGATCGCCCGGGCGATGGTCCGGGACGCGCCGGTGCTCCTCCTGGACGAGCCGACCGCCGGGCTGGACGTCCGCTCGGCCCGGCGGGTCATGGAGCCGCTGCGCCGGCTCATGGCGGGGCGGACCACCGTGGTCGTCTCGCACCATCTGCCGGCCGTCCGCGACGCGACCCGGATCGTGGTGCTCGACCGCGGCCGGGTCGTCGAGGACGGCGCGCCCGCGGAGCTGCTCGGGCGGGAGGGGCCGTACGCCCGGCTGCACCGGCTCGGCGCGGGAGCGGTGCTCTCCTGATGCCGCTCTCCTGATGCCGCTCTCCTGATGCCGCTGTGCTGATCCCCCGGTCACGTCTCCGGGGTCACCACCTGGCCCTTCTGCAGCTGGGCGGTGGCCAGGACGGTGCCGGTGGGAGAGTCGAGGCGGGCGGCGGAGTACCTGGTGAGGTCGACGGGGACGGCGACGCCCCAGTTGCCGCGTCCGGCGCGCAGGGGGAAGTCGCCGACCCGTGTGGTCGTACCGTCGGCGCGGGCGAGGAGGCAGCTGACCTTGCCGTTGTAGGGGGCGCCGGGGAGGGCGACGGAGACGAAGATCCAGGCGGGGCTGCCGGGGTGGGCGTAGACCTCGCCGACGGGCTCCCCGCCGCCGGCCGGGATCATGTCGCCGACCAGCACGGGCTCGGACTCGACCGCGGGCGCCGAGGCGGTGACGGCCCCCTCGACGGCGCTGCCGATCGCCCAGCCGGCGAAGCCGACGGCGACCGCGGCGGTGGCGGCGACGGCCGCGAGCCGCAGCCGGAGGCGCCGGACACGGCTGCGTCGGCCCTGGGCGGCGGCGCGGGTGGGCCCGGCCCCCTCCGCCCCGGTGGCCTGCTCGGCCAGGCTGCGCGCCACCCGGGTCTCGAAGCCGGGCGGCGGTTCGCTCTCCGGCAGCAGGCCGATCAACCGGTCGCCGATCCCGGTGAGTTGGCGTACGTACTCCCGGCAGTCCGCGCATCCGTCCAGATGGGCGACCGCCTCGGCCCGCTCGCGGCCGGGCAGGACGCCCAGCGCAAGTTCGGCGCCGACCTCGCGCAGCTTCTCGCAGTGCGCGTCACCGGACATGGTCGCCTCCCTTCGGGGACGCGAGCGCGGTGCGGAGTTTCGCCATCGCGGCTCTGATCCGCGTCTTCGCGGTGCCCAGCGGGATCCGTTCCGCGTCGGCGATCTGCTGGGCCGTCATGCCGTAGATGCCGGCCATCATCAGGGCCCGGGCCTGGTCCCGCGGCAGCCGGGCGAGCGCGGCCCGGAGCTGGGTGGAGGCCTCGTCGGCCAGGGCCCACCGTTCGGGGGTCTCGGTGACGGCGTCGAGGAGGGGGTCGAGGTCCTCGGGTGCCATCGGTTCGGTCCGCCGGGCGCGGACGGCGTCGACCGCGAGGTTGTGCGCGATGGTGGTGAGCCAGGTCGTGACCGAGCCGCGGCGCGAGTCGTAGATCTGGGCGTGCCGCCAGGCGCGCTCGAACGTCTGCTGGGCGACGTCCTCGGCGAGCTGCTGGTCCCCGGTCACGGCCATCGCGACCCCGAAGACCCGGTGCTGGAACCGCCGTACGAAGAGCTCGGCGAGCTCCGGGTCTCCGGTGGCCAGCCCGGACAGCAGAGCCTCGTCCGGGAGGCGGCCGACGGGGAACCGGAATCCCGACACACCCCTGTATACGTTCGACGGCCGCCAGGGGATTGCCCGCCCGCCTGACCGCTCGCCGCGGAAGATCACACAGCCATTGTCCGTCGGCCGGCCGGGCCCCGCACGCGGGTCGGCGGCCGGTCGACGGCGGGTCGGCGGCCGGTCGGCGGTGGGTCGGTGGTGGGTCGGTGGCCGCCGTCAGTGGCGCTCAGTGGCCGTTCTGGGCCAGGCGCAGCAGGTGGTCCGCGAGGGCCTGGCCGCCGGTCGGCTCACGGCTGATGAGCAGCAGGGTGTCGTCCCCGGCGATGGTCCCGAGGATGTCGTGCAGTTCCGCCTGGTCGATCGCGGAGGCGAGGAACTGGGCCGCGCCGGGCGGGGTGCGCAGGACGACCAGGTTCGCCGAGGCCTCCGCCGAGATCAGGAGCTCCTGGGAGAGGCGGCGCATCCGCTCCTCCTTGGCCGACTCCCCCAGCGGGGCGCGGGGCGTGCGGAAGCCGCCCTCGCTGGGTACCGCGTAGATCAGCTCGCCGTCGGTGTTGCGGATCTTCACCGCGTTCAGCTCGTCGAGGTCCCGGGAGAGCGTCGCCTGGGTGACCGTGAGGCCGTCGTCGGCGAGCAGCTTCGCGAGCTGGCTCTGCGAGCGCACCGGCTGCCGGTTGAGGATGTCCACGATCCGGCGGTGCCGGGCGGTCCGGGTCTGCGGTACCGCGGGCCCCGCCCCGCCCGACTGGTCGAACTCCTGCGCCTGGCTCATCGTCGTCTCATTCTCCGGATCGTCCGTCCCCGCTCGCTGCGTCGAGGATGCCGGGCAGGGCGCTCAGCAGCGCGTCCGCCTCGGCGTCGCGGAGGTTCAGCGGCGGCATCAGCCGTACGACGTCGGGAGCGGGCGCGTTCACCAGGAACCCGGCCTCCTGAGCCGCCTGCTGCACCTGCGCTGCCAGCGGCTCGGTGAGCACGATACCCAGGAGGAGACCCGCGCCCCGGACATAATCGATCAACCCGTGCCCGAGACCCTCGATTCCGTCCCGCAACCTCTCGCTCTGCCGCTTGACGTTCTCCAGCAACCCCTCGTTCTCGATGGTGTCGAGGACGGCGAGGCCGGCGGCGCAGGCCACCGGGTTGCCGCCGAAGGTGGTGCCGTGGTGGCCGGGCTGGAGCAGTTCGGCGGCGCGGCCGAAGGCCACGGTCGCGCCGAGCGGCAGCCCGCCGCCGAGCTGCTTGGCGAGGGTGACGACGTCGGGCAGCACGCCCTCGTGGGCCTGGTAGGCGAACCAGGTCCCGGTGCGGCCGGTGCCGGTCTGCACCTCGTCGAGGACGAGGAGCGCGCCGGTGGCGGCGGTGATCGCGCGGGCCGCCTTGAGGTAGCCGGGGGGCGGTACGACGACGCCGTTCTCGCCCTGGACCGGCTCGATGATCACGAGGGCGGTCTCCTCGGTGACCGCGGCGGCCAGGGCCTGTGCGTCGCCGTAGGGCACGTGGGTGACGTCGGCGGGCAGCGGGCGGAACGGGTCCTGCTTGGCGGGCTGTCCGGTGAGCGCGAGGGCGCCCATGGTCCGGCCGTGGAAGCCGCCGTCGGTGGCGACCATGTGGGTCCGCCCGGTCAGCCGACCGATCTTGAAGGCGGCCTCGTTGGCCTCGGCGCCGGAGTTGCAGAAGAAGACCCTGCCGTCCCGGCCGAAGAGCTGGATCAGCCGCTCGGCGAGGGCGACGGTGGGTTCGGCCATGAAGAAGTTGGAGATGTGGCCGAGGGACGCGATCTGCCTGCTGACGGCCTCGACGATCGCCGGGTGGGCGTGGCCGAGCGCGTTGGTGGCGATGCCGCCGACGAAGTCGTGGTACTCGCGGTCCTCGGTGTCCCAGACCTTGATGCCCTCGCCGCGGACGAGGGGCAGCCGCGGGGTGCCGTAGTTGTTCATGAGCGCGCCCTGCCAGCGCGCGGTCAGTTCCTGGTTGCTCATGAGTCCCCCTCCGCGTCCGGCACGACCATGGTGCCGATGCCTTCGTCCGTGAAGATCTCCAGCAGGATCGAGTGCTGGACCCGGCCGTCGATGACCCGGGCGGTGGTGACGCCGTTGCGTACGGCGTGCAGGCAGCCCTCCATCTTCGGCACCATGCCGGAGCTCAGCTCCGGCAGCAGCTTCTCCAGTTGGGAAGCGGTGAGACGGCTGATCACCTCGTCGGAGTTCGGCCAGTCCTCGTAGAGGCCCTCGACGTCGGTGAGGACCATGAGGGTCTCGGCGCCCAGAGCAGCAGCGAGTGCCGCAGCCGCCGTATCAGCATTGACGTTGTAGACATGCCCTGAGTCACAGTCGTCCTCGGAGCGGGCGATGGAGGAGACGACCGGGATCCGGCCGTCGGCGAGCAGTGCCTCGATCGCGCCCGTGTCGATCGCGGTGATCTCGCCGACCCGCCCGATGTCGATCAACTCGCCGTCGATCTCGGGCCGGTGCTTGGTCGCGGTGATGGTGTGGGCGTCCTCGCCGGTCAGTCCGACGGCGAGCGGCCCGTGCTGGTTGAGCAGGTTGACCAGCTCGCGCTGGACCTGCCCGGCGAGCACCATCCGTACGACGTCCATGGCGTCCTCGGTGGTGACCCGGAGCCCGGCCTTGAACTCGCTGACGATGCCGTGCCGGTCGAGGGCGGCGCTGATCTGCGGGCCGCCGCCGTGCACGACGACCGGCTTGAGGCCGGCGTGGTGCAGGAAGACGACGTCCTGGGCGAAGGCGGCCTTCAGGTCCTCGTCGATCATGGCGTTGCCGCCGAACTTGATCACGACGGTTTTGCCGTTGTGACGGACCAGCCAGGGCAGGGCCTCGATGAGGATCTGCGCCTTGGGCAGCGCGGTGTGCTTACGCGTCGAGGACTTTCGCTCTTCTGAGTGATTGACCGTCATAGCCGACTTTCGGAAAGATCTCGGATCAGCCGCCGGGCGGGCGGTGTTGGCCTGCGGAGGCGATGTGAGACTCGTCCCGGACTCGTCCGGGGCAAGCGGTCGCCTGTGAAACAGGAACCCTCGTCGGCGACGACGAGGACCCGCGACAACCAAGCGGGCACGTCAAGACGAGTAGGCGCTGTTCTCGTGGACATAGTCGGCCGTCAGGTCGTTGGTCCAGATCGTCGCAGACTCATTGCCTGCCGCGAGGTCCGCCACGATGTGGACCTCGCGGTAGCGCATGTCCACTTTCTCGCGGTCCTCCCCCACCCCGCCGTTCTTGCACACCCAGACGCCGTTGATGGCGACGTTGAGCCGGTCCGGCTCGAAGGCGGCCCTGGTGGTGCCGATGGCGGAGAGGACGCGGCCCCAGTTGGGGTCCTCGCCGTGGATGGCGCACTTGAGGAGGTTGTTGCGGGCGATGGAGCGGCCCACCTCGACGGCGTCGTCCTCGCTGGCCGCGTTCACGACCTCGACCTTGATGTCCTTGCTGGCGCCCTCGGCGTCCCGGATCAGCTGCTGACCGAGGTCGTCGCAGACGGCGCGGACGGCCTCGGCGAACTCCGCGTGTTCCGGGGTGACTTCGGAGGCGCCGGAGGCGAGCAGCAGCACGGTGTCGTTGGTGGACATGCAGCCGTCGGAGTCGACGCGGTCGAAGGTGGTCCGGGTGGCGGCGCGCAGCGCGCTGTCGAGCGCCTCGCTCTCGACGACCGCGTCCGTGGTCAGCACGACCAGCATGGTGGCGAGGCCGGGGGCGAGCATGCCGGCTCCCTTCGCCATCCCGCCGACGGTCCAGCCGTCCTTCGTCACGACGGCCGTCTTGTGCACGGTGTCGGTGGTCTTGATGGCGATGGCGGCCTTCTCGCCGCCGTGCTCGCTCAGGGAAGCGGCCGCGGTCTCGACCCCCGGGAGCAGCTTGTCCATGGGCAGGAGCACGCCGATCAGGCCGGTCGAGCAGACGGCCACCTCGATCGCGCCCCGGCCCAGCACCTCCGCGGCCTTCTCGGCGGTCGCGTGGGTGTCCTGGAAGCCCTTGGGGCCCGTACAGGCGTTGGCGCCGCCGGAGTTGAGGACCACGGCCGAGACCTGGCCGCTCTTGAGGACCTGCTCGGACCAGAGCACGGGGGCGGCTTTCACGCGGTTGGAGGTGAAGACGCCCGCGGCGGCGCGGCGCGGCCCGTTGTTGACCACGAGGGCCAGGTCCGGGTTGCCGCTCTCCTTGATCCCGGCGGCGATGCCCGCGGCCGTGAATCCCTTCGCTGCCGTCACGCTCACGGCGCAACTCCGATCGTGGTCAGCCCGGTGGACTCGTCGAGTCCGAGGGCGATGTTCATGCTCTGCAGGGCGCCACCGGCGGTGCCCTTGGTCAGGTTGTCGATGGCGCTGATCGCGATGATGCGGCCGACGGCCTCGTCGTATGCGACCTGCACCTGAACGGCGTTGGAACCGTGGACGGACGCCGTGGCGGGCCACTGGCCCTCGGGGAGCAGGTGGACGAAGGGTTCGTCGGCGTAGGCCTTCTCGTAGGCGGCGCGCACGGACTCCCCCGTCACCCCTGCCACGGCCTTGGCGCTGCATGTGGCGAGGATGCCCCGGGGCATCGGCGCGAGCGTCGGCGTGAAGGAGACGGCGACCCTCTCCCCCGCCACCGCGCTGAGGTTCTGGATCATCTCGGGGGTGTGCCGGTGGCCGCCGCCGACGCCGTACGGGGACATGGAGCCCATGACCTCGCTGCCCAGCAGGTGCGGCTTGGGCGCCTTGCCCGCGCCGGAGGTGCCGGACGCGGCGACGATCACCGCCTCGGGCTCGGCGATCCCTGCGGCATAGGCCGGGTAGAGGGCGAGGGACACGGCGGTGGGGTAGCAACCGGGTACCGCGATGCGCCTGGACCCCTCCAGCGCGGCGCGGGCACCCGGCAGTTCGGGGAGGCCGTAGGGCCAGGTGCCGGCGTGCGGGGAGCCGTAGAAGCGCTCCCAGTCGGCCGGGTCCTGGAGGCGGAAGTCGGCGCCCATGTCGACGACGAGGACGTCCGGGCCGAGCTGCTCGGCGACGGCGGCGGACTGCCCGTGCGGGAGCGCGAGGAAGACGACGTCGTGCCCGGCGAGGGCTTCGGGGGTCGTCTCCGCCAGCACGCGGTCGGCCAGCGGGAACAGGTGCGGCTGGAGCGCGCCCAGGCGCTGGCCCGCGTTGGAGTTGCCGGTCAGGGTGCCGATCTCGACCTCGGGGTGCGCGAGGAGCAGCCGCAGGACCTCTCCGCCCGCGTATCCGCTCGCTCCGGCAACCGCCGCACGTACCGCCATGTCCATCCTCCTCCAGATGGCATGACTATACGGTTCGCTGCACGTTTATGCAACGCGCTTCATCGCCGCGCACACGACCACGGGCAGGCCGCACCCCGATCATGCCCAGGAGGCGGCGACAGGGAACGTCCTCCCCAGGCACCCTCTCTCGCGCTCCGCGGCCGTCCTCGATGACAGGATGTCCGGCGGGGAGCCGGCTTGCCGGGATCACGGGGACGAGGGGGGGCGGACGTGGCGGACATGGCCGTGGGGGCGCTGGGCGATGCGCCGAGGGAGCGACTGGAGTCCGCCTGCGGGGATCGCCTCACCGAGGAGATGCGACACGCCCTCCTGCACCTGATGGACAGGGGCGGAGCCGCCACGGAGGAGGACTGCGACGCCCTGTACGAGCACATCGGGCCACGCCACGGGCACCTGGACTCCGCCTCGACCGCAGCCCTGCCGTTCGTCGTCGCCCTTGCCGGTGATCCCGGGATGGGCGCCCGGAACTGGCTCGTACAGCTGCTGGTGAGCCTGTCCAGGGCGGCGGCCGCGCCCGAACCGGACCGGGTGGACCCGGGATGGCACGAGATGTGGCGGCACCAGCGTCCGGTGTTGCGGAAACTGCTCGCGGACCCCGATCCCGTGGTGCGGAGGGAGGCGCTGCCCTTCGCGGAGGGGGTCGAGGTCCTGCTTGAGCGGTGGAGCGCCGAGACGGACCTGACCGTGCGGCTGCCCTTGCTGCTGGCGCTGGGTACCGCCGCGGCGGACGCCGCCGAGGCCATGGGCCGGGTGCGCGCCGTGGTGCAGGAGGTCCTGCGGACCGGTCCCGCCGTCATGCGGGTCGCGGCCGTGCACGCCTGGACCGCCTTCGACGCCCAGGCGCCGGTCCGGGAGCTGGACCTGCTGGTGGAGACTCTCTCCGATCCGACCGTGCGCCCCCGGTTCAAGGACATCTGGTACGTGCCGGACATCGACGACGCCTTCAGCCGTACGGACGTGGTCTCCTGGACGGCCTTCCTGTTCGAGGACGCGCCGGCCGCCGCGCTCCGCTTCCTCGTCCGGCTCATCGACGTGGCGCGCCGGACGGGCGACGCGCCGCTGTGCGGAGCCGCGCTGGACGAGGCGTGGCGACTGCTGGTGGTCCGGCCGTCCGCGGCGCCCGAGTTGCTGCCCCTCGCAGGTGAACTGCTCGCCGACCCGGACGCCGGTGTGCGGTACCGGGCGGCCCACCTGCTCGCGGTCCTGGGTGCGCGGGCGGCCCCTTACGCCGACGGGCTGGCCGCGCTCCTGGACGACCCCGGCGAGGCCGGGTTCCTGGAGGGCACCGTCGGCGACCACGCCCGCTGGGCGCTGACGCGCATCGGGGATCCGCGCGCCATGCCGGGGCTGGTCGAGCGGCTTTACGAGCCGTACCGGGGTCAGTACTCCCGCTCGTACACCATGGGCGATCCACGCCTTCCGGAGGTCGAGGAGGTGCTGGCCCCCCTGCGGGCACACGCGGAGAGCCTGCTGCCCGCGATGCGCGCACTGCTGCGCGAGGACGGCGCGGACGGCCCGCTCACCGGCACCTTCCTCAAGGCCCTGACGGCCTGGGGACCGGCCGCGACGCCGGCCCTGCCGGAGGTGGTGGCCCTCCTGGACAGCACCCGGCACTCGCCGGCCGCGGTCGACGCCCTGGTGGCGATGGGGCCGGCCGCAGCATCCGCAGAGCCCGCCGTGCGCGGCTGTGCGGTCCTCGACTTCCCTGGCAACCATCAGCGGGTGGCCTGGGCGTCCTGGCGTCTCGGCGGCGACCGTGACCGGGCGTTGCGGCTCGTCGGCGAGGCCGTGCTGACCGAGGAGCGGCCTTACGGCGCCGTCCGCCTCCTCGGCGACTTCGGTCCGGCGGCCCTGCCGTACGCCGACCGGGTGCGGCAGGTCATGGACGACGGCGACACCTGGTGCGAGATCTGGGCGGCGGTCGCCCTGTGGTCGATCACGGGCGAGACGGAGCCGAGCCTGTCCGTCCTGGAGAAGTACGTCCTGCCGGTCGCCGACGGAGGCGACTCCTTCGGCGCCTTCCTCGAAGCGCTGCGCGCCATCGCGCGGATCGGCGCGGTCTCTCCGGGCGTACGCGCCGTCCTGCGCACGGTACGGGGGTCGGACCGGCGGCTGTCGCCGTACCGGGACTACCGCGCGTTCCTGCAGGACGAGGAGATCCGGTCGGTGATCGACGAGGTGCTCGCCCTGGGAGAGGGCAGCACGCCTACGCCGCCTCCACCTTCGGCAGCATGACCCACCGGGACACCACGAAGGTGACCGGAATAGCGGCCGCCGATGCCATCAGCGGTGCGAACTTGCTCCCCACGTGCAGCATGTCGACGATCACGTACACCCCCACCGTGGTGATCACGAAATTCGTCGCATTGGTCAGCGGAAACAGCAGGAATTTCCGCCACGTGGGACGCGTCCGGTAAGTGAACCGCGCATTGAGAAAAAACGAGCCGATCATACTCAGCAAAAACGCGAGGATATGCGCGGCGAGGTACGGCAAATACATCAGAAAAAGCAGGTAAAGGCCGTAGTACGTGGCCGTGTTGACGACGCCCACCAGCGCGAAGGTGATGATCTGCCCGGATATCGGACGAGTGGGTCCGGTGGCGGTCGACAGGGTGGCGTTCGGCATCAGGGGATGAGGTCCTTCGTCGTGCCGCGGGTGCGGTCTTCCGTTCGGTCCACGTTCGTCGCCTTCACCAGGAAGTGGGGGCGCCCCTTGACCTCGTAGTAGATCCGGCCGGTGTACTCGCCGATGACCCCGAGCATGATCATCTGTACGCCGGCCAGGGCGGTGACGGCTGTAATGATGGTGACATAGCCGGGCGTCTGCACGCCGTTGATCATCGCGGCGCCCACGATCCAGGCCGTGTACGCGCCGGCCAGCGCCAGCAGGGTCAAGCCGAGGTAGAGCGCGGCGCGCAGCGGGCGGTTGTTGAAGGAGAGCAGCCCGTCGAGGCCGTAGTTGAGCAGGCTGCGGAACGACCAGGAGCTGCTGCCGTGTTCGCGTACCGCGTTCTCGTACTCGAAGGTGGTGCTGGGGAAGCCGACCCACGCGAACAGGCCCTTGGAGAACCGGTTGTACTCGGTGAGGCTCACGATCGCGTCCACCACCCGGCGCGACATGAGCCGGAAGTCACCGACGCCGTCGACGAGTTCGACGTCGACCATCCGGTTGATGAGCCGGTAGTAGAGGCGGGCGGTGAGGGTGCGGGTGACGCGGTCGCCCTGCCGGGTGCGCCGGGCGATGACCTGGTCGTAACCCTCGCCGCGCAACTCGACCATCCGCTTGATGAGTTCGGGCGGATGCTGGAGGTCGGCGTCCATGACGATCACGGCGTCGCCGGTGGCGTGCTTCAGGCCGGCCAGCAGGGCCGATTCCTTGCCGAAGTTGCGGCTGAAGGAGACGTACCGGACGCGCGCGTCGCGCTCGGCGAGCCGGCTGAGGAGGGTCAGGGTGCGGTCGCGGCTGCCGTCGTCGACGTACACGAACTCCATGTCGTGGCCGAGCGGCAGGAGTTCGTTGGCGATCTTCTGGACCTGCTCATGGAAGCGTTCTATGACGTCTTCCTCGTTGTAACAGGGCGCGACGATCGATATCAGCATGGGTTCTTCCCCCTGGGGACGGGTCAGTGAGCGGTGGTCGTGCGCTCGCCGGAGCGGACGGCGGTTCTGCGGCGTACGGCCGAGACGGTGCCGATGAGGATCAGTGCCAGCAGCGAGGCGCCACCGACGGCGGTGCCCAGACGCAGACCGGGCGGGTGGAAGGTGCAGGTGAGGCTGGTCGCGGAGGCGCCCAGCGGGACGGCGATCAGGCCGTGGAACTCGCTCGCCGCGACCTCGTCGCCGCCGTCGGCCGAGCAGCGCCAGCCGGCGATCCGGGGCGCCGCCACCACGGCGGTTCCCGTGCTCCCGGCGGGCAGTCGGGCGTGCAGGGTGCCGTCGGAGACGGTCACCTCGGTCGCGCCGGTGGCCTTCAGGTGCTGTACGGCGGTGCGCAGCCGCGCGGTGTCGAGGCAGCCGACCGCGCCCTGCGCCGGGACGCGGCTGAGCCGGTTGGGCTTCAGGTCGATCCGGACCTGTCCCGCGGCGCGCACCGTGCCGAGCGGCTGCATCGCGGCGATCTTCGTGTTCTCGGCGTCGGACCGGTACAGCTTCTGCTCGCCGCCACTGGCGAGTTGGGCGGTACCCGAGTAGTGCGGTGCCCAGAGGAAGACCGAACTCCCGGGCCGGCAACGGGCGGTGATCGTCTGCGCTCCGTCGACCAGCAGGCCGCGTGCCGCGTCGCCCTTGTGCGCACCACTGAGGGTGGTGCGGGGCAGGGTGTACACGCGGGCGCCGAGCAGGAGTTCCTGGTTGTGGTACGGGGAGGGGCCGAACGCGGCCGGGGTGGAGTGCGCGGCGGTGGGCCGTACCGTCACCAGCGGCGGGACGTCCTCACGGGTGACGGTGGAGGGGCCGCCGCCCTGGGGCAGCCACTTCTGGTGCGGGTCCGGCGGGTTGTGCACCCGGGCGCCCACCGCGAAGACGGCGTCGGTGACCGGGTTGTCGAGGCTCTGCAGGCTGCGGCCGCGCGAGGTCCAGCCGTCGCCGAGCGCGGTGAGGGTACGGCTGAGGACGTCGGCGGTGAGGCTGCTGTAGTACTGGGAGCCCTGACCGCCGACCATCATGGGGTCGTTGGCGACGGTCTGGTCGCGGCCGGGCTCGGTGCGGTACGCGGGCCAGGCGTCGGCGCTCGCGACCGCGTCCGCCTCCTGCTGCTGGCGGTCGCCCCAGGGCGCGTAGTCGTCCATCTGGCCGAGCCGCATCCGGGTGGCCACCGCCGAGGTGGCGGCGGCCTCGCCGAACTGCGCGCCGATCAGCAGCGCCACGGCCAGCCCGGCCAGCAGCGGCCTGCCGTTGCGCACGCTGAGCAGCGCGAGCCCGCCGAGTGCGCCCGCGACCGCGAGCAGTACCACCGGCCAGGTGTGGTGGCTGTGCTGCTGGGTGAGGGTGCTGCGGCTCGCGGCGGCGGCGATCAGGACCAGCAGCACGGCGGCCGCGCCGAGTGCCCGCAGATCCGGCAGCCCGTCGGCGACCGCGTGCCAGGCGGCGACGACCAGCAGGGCGCAGAGCACGAAGGCCTGCCGGTAGGAGCTGCCGTTCGGGGCGGCGAAGGCGTGCCATGCCAGGCTGGTAGGCGCCCACTGCAGCGACAGGGCCACCGCGAGCACCAGCACCGTCCAGCCGGCCCGCACCCGGACCGGGACCTTCCGGTGGAAGGGCAGGGCGAGGGCGAGCACCAGCGCGGTGATGCCGACGTAGAGGGCCGGTGAGCTGTAGCTGTACGTGGTCGGCAGCAGCCGCGCGAGCAGGTCCTCGGTCCCGACCGGGGCGAAGTGGCCCTCGCGGCCCGGGTAGGCGTGCTTGGTGCCGGAGTACACGACGATCACCAGCGGCGCGGCCAGGCCGACGCCCAGTGCGACGGTCAGCGCGGCCCGGCCGACCACGGCCAGGGCGCGCCGCCACGGCAGTTCGGCGAGCACCAGCCGGAGCAGCAGCACCAGGGCGGCGCCGAGGGTGGCCATGTAGGCGGTGTAGAAGTTGGCGATCCAGGCGAGCGCCACGATCAGCACCCCGAGCAGTGGGCGCCGGCCGGCCATGGCCCACTCGCCGACCAGGCACAGCAGTGGCAGTGCGATCAGGCCGTCGAGCCACATCGGGTTGTAGGAGGCGAGGGCGATGCTCCAGCCGCACAGGGCGTAGGAGGCGCCCAGGATGCCGGCCGCCCACCAGCGGCCGCGGCGCAGGCTGAGCAGCAGCCAGGCCATGGCGGCGCCGGCGGTGGCCGTCTTGAGCACGGTGATCGCGTACACCGCGAGGTCGATCTCGTCGCGCGGGAAGAGGGCGACGAGGAGTGCGAACGGACTGCTCACATAGGTGCCGAGGTCCGGCAGGAAGCTGGAACCGTAGCCGGACTGCCAGTTGACGAGGAGGCCGCCGTCGGCCCTGCCGTGCAGCAGGTCCCAGAGGTGGGCGTGGAAGGGCACGTACTGGTTGCCGAGGTCGTTGACGCTGCGGGTGCGGGGCCCGAACGGGTAGCTGCGGGCGATCACGTCGGCGGCGCAGAACGCCATGGTGGTGAGAAGCGCCGCGAGCAGCGCGGCGGTTGCTCGCGGATCGGCGCGCCGCCATTTCACGGGGCCGGTTTCCCGTTCCTCTTCGCGCCCTGCCGGTTTCGCCCCCTGTTCGCGCCCGGTCAGGGTGGTGCGATTCATTCTGTGCGGCCCCCAGATAAAAAACGGGGTCGTCACTCCCCGCAGGTCGGTGTTTCGCCGACTTAGACGGGGTGAGGTTCCTGATGGTTGTGCCACGCCTGTGAAGTAATAAGTCGAATTCCGATTCCATGTGCGCTATCGGAAAGAATCCGCGACCTCAGAGGAAACGAAAGATTTCCAGTAAATGATGCACAGGTTAACGAGCCTGTGGGGCCCCTGTACCGGCACTGTGCCGGACCGTGTCGCGCACCGTCGCCGGGGCGGGCCGGCGATGGGCGCGTTCGACGGCCTGGCCCCAGTACGTTCCCGCGACGATCAGCGCGGCCCCCAGGACGGAGAGCCCGGTGAACCGCTCGCCGCCGAGGACGGCGCCGACCAGCAGGGCCCACACCGGTTCGGTGCCCAGCAGGAGCCCGGCCCGGGTCGCCGAGGTGCGCTGGACCGCCCAGGTCTGGGCGAGGAAGGCGAACAGGCCGCAGAAGAGGGCCAGGTAGAGGAGCTGGGCCCAGGTGACGGCACCGGTCCGGGCCAGCGCGGGCAGCCCGGGGGCCGCGGGCAGCAGGAACAGGACGCTGCCGACGGCACACTGCACGGCGGTCAGCTGCAGCGGGCGCAGGGCCCGGCCCGCGGTGACCCGGCCGACCAGCACCACATGACCCGCGCGGACCACGGCCGCCGCGAGCATCAGCAGGTCACCGGCTCCGGGGGCGCGGAGCCCGTTGCCGGAGACGAGCAGTCCGACACCGGCCATGCACACCCCGGCGGCGAGGAAGAACCTGCCCGGCAGACCGACCCGGTCCAGCACGGGGGTGAGGACGAGGGTCAGGCTGATGATCAGGCCCGCGTTCCCGGCGCTGGTGTGGGCGACGCCGTACGTCTCCAGGACGAGGACGGCGGCCTGGGTGAGGCCGAGCAGACCGCCGTAGCGCCTCTCGTCCCGGGTGAGGCCGCCGAACCGGCGCAGCACGACCGCGCAGGCGAGCGCGGCGACGGCGTAGCGCACGAAGAGGACGGTTGGGACGGGAAGGGCGTCCGTGGCGGTCTTCGCCGTCAGGTAGCTGGAGCCCCAGACGACGGCGACGGCCAGGAGCACCAGGTCGATGCGGCGGGTGGTCGGCATGCCGTTCACGATCCACGAGCCGCACGTTGAAGTAAACGACGTCTTTCTCAACCAATCCTTTAGCGAAGCTACACTCAGCTGGTGGACGAACGGCAGTTGCGGGTCCTGCGGGAGCTGGGCGAACTGGGCAGTGTCACGGCGGTCGCCGAGGCGCTGCGGGTGACGCCCTCGGCGATCTCGCAGCAGCTGCGCCTGCTCCAGCGCTCGATCCCGGTCCCGCTCACCGAGCGGGCCGGCCGCCGGCTGGTCCTCACACCGGCCGGGCAGGCCCTGGCGGACGCGGCGATCGGCGTGGAGACGGCGCTGGCCCGGGCCCGCCACACCATCGACGCGTACGTCGACGAACCCGACGGCACGGTGTCGCTGGCGGCCTTCCACAGCGGGGCCGCCGCGTTCTTCCCCCTGCTGCTACGACGGCTGGGCGAGCCGGGGTCCCCACGGCTCGCCCTCCACGACGAGGACGTGGCCCAGGCCGACTTCCCGCCGCTGACCCGCACCTACGACCTGGTCCTGGCCCACCGTCTGGACCACGCCCCGGCCTGGCCCCGGACCGCCGCGGCCACCCCGCTGCTGCGCGAACCGCTCGACATCGCCCTGCCGACCGACCACCCGCTGGCCGCGCGGCCCGCCCTGACCGCCCACGACGTCGCCGGGCAGCCCTGGATCACCGTGCACGACGGCTTCCCGCTGCTGGCCACGGTCGAGGCCATCGCGGCGGCGGCCGGGCGGGGAGTCGACATCGCCCACCGCGTCAACGAGATCGCCGTGGTCGCCGAGGTGGTCGCCGCGGGCGGCGGAGTCGCCCTGATGCCCCGCTGGACGTCCCGCCCGCATCCGGGTGTCACCCTCAGACCGCTCAGCGGCATCGAGGCCCACCGCCACATCGACGTACTGCACCGCCCCGAGCGGACGGCCCGCAGGGCCGTGCGCACCGTTCTCGGCGAACTCGTCGAGGCCGCGGAGGTCATCCGAGGCCGGGGTCACGGCTGACCGGGATGCCATCTCTTCGGGATGCCATCTCTTCGGGATCCCATCTCGTCGGGATCCCGTATCTTCGGAATCCCGTACCTCCGGGAGCGCTCCCACCTCATCGCACCGCACCGCACCGCCGGACGAGAGCGAGTCGCCGCATGCAGAGCCTGACCAAGCGCCGGCTGTCCGCCGCCGGACTCGACGCCCTCCTCCGCGAGGCGACGGGCGTCGGATGCCGGCTGGAGGAGGAGCTGACCGACGGGTGGTTCAACACCGCCTACCGCGTCCGCCTCGACGACGGACGCGCGGCCGTGGTGAAGCTCGCGCCGCCCGCCGAGGCCCCCGTGCTCCGCTACGAGCGCGGGATCATGTCGACCGAGGCCCTCGTCTACCGGCGCCTGGCCGGCCTGGCCGACGGCACGGTGCCGACGCCCGAACTGCTGTACCGGGGCGACGACTTCCTGGCCGTCTCCGTGCTGGCGGGCACCCCCTGGGACAAGGCCGCCGAGCACCTCGCGCCCGCCACGGACGCGGCGCTGCGCCGAGAGCTGGGCGCGATCACCGCCCGGCTGCACACCCTGACCGCAGAGGACGGACGCTACGGCTATCCCGCACCCGAGGCCGAACTGTCCGCCGCCGACTGGCGCACCGCCTTCACGGCGATGGTGGACGCCCTGCTGGCGGACGCGGTCCGCTGGAACACCGATCTCGGGGTGCCCGCCGCCGCGATTCGGACCCTGGTGGCCGCGGGCGGCCGGGCGCTCGACGAGGTCACCGAGCCCAAGCTCGTCCACTTCGACCTCTGGCCGGGCAACATCTTCGTCGACGACCGGGCGGACGCGCCCCGGATCACCGGCCTCATCGACCACGAGCGGGCCTTCTGGGGCGACCCGGCCGCCGAACTGGTCTCCCTCGGGGTCGGCGGGGACATCGGTCCGGACAGTGACCTGGTGGCCGGGTACCGTGCGGCGGGCGGCCGTCTCGACTTCTCCCCCGGACTGCGCCGTCGCCTCGCCCTGTACGGCCTCTACCTGGGACTGATCCTCGTCGTGGAGTGCGGCCCCCGCGGCTACGACGGGGACCGCACCGACTGGGCCCGGCGCCACCTGGGCGAACGGGTCGCCGAACTGCGCGCGCTGGGCTGACCCCGGCGCCCGCTTGACCTTGAGCGCGCTCCAGCTCCTAGCGTTCTCCCCGTGACCGGTTCCGAGGAGAACGGAAGAGCTGACATGAGCGAGAACAGCACCCGCGAAGAGCGTTTCGCCCACGGCCTGGAGATCCTGAGGACGGTCGACGGCGAGGCCGGGCAACGGGTCATAGACTCGCTCTCCGACATCAGCCCCGAGCTGGGCCACCAGATCGTCGCGTGGGGCTTCGGCGAGATCTACAGCCGCCCCCAGCTGGTGCCCCGGGACCGGCAGTTGGTGACCCTGGGCATGCTGACGGCGCTGGGCGGCTGCGAGCCCCAGCTGGAGGTGCACATCAACGCCGCCCTCAACATGGGCCTCACACCGGAGCAGATCGTCGAGGCCCTGCTGCACTCGGCCGGGTACTGCGGCTTCCCGAAGGCGCTCAACGCGACCTTCGTCGCGAAGAAGGTCTTCGCCGAGCGCGGGCTGCTGCCGGTCGGACAGCAGCCCGCGCCGGACGCTACTTCTGCCTGATCCGCAGGAAGGTGACCGAGTTCGCCCGGAAGGTGTAGGTGAACCGGTCGGCGACCCCGGTGAAGGTGGACGTGACCGGGGCGACCGCGGTGGACGTCTCGGTGTTCACCGCGTCGGGCGCCGCGGCGAGCGTGGTCACCCTGGCCTTCCTCGCGACCTCGGCGCCGCCGAGGTCGATCGCCGTACGGGCCGCCGCGGACTGGGCGTTGACGACCTTGACGATCAGGTCGCCGGTCTTCTCGTCCGCGGTGACGACCTGCCGGAACGGCTCGGCCGGCTTGTCGTCGGTGAAGCTGCCCCACTCCTGCCCGTCGAGGTACAGGGTCACCTGCCGGCCCCGCACCTTGATGTCGACGTCGTAGGCGCGGCCGGTGTCGACCGACCCCGGTTCGGCGATCAGCGTGGACTTGCCGCCGTCGACGGCCTGCTCGACCGCGGTCTGGGTGTTGTTCCAGCCGCCGATGTTCCACCAGTAGTAGGTGCCGGTGTCCTTGACGCCGAAGGCGACGAGGAAGCCCTCCTTGCCGGACTTCTTGGTGGCCTTCACGTGCAGGTCGTAGTCGTGCCAGGACGGGTCCCCGGCCTGGACCATGGTGTTCTCGGCGGTGTCGGAGGTCTCGACGTACTGCCCGTCCTGGACCGCCCAGCTGCCGCCGCCGGTGTGTGTCCACTGCGACGCGTCACCGGAGAAGTCGTCGGTGAGCAGCGTGCTCCCGTCGGCGTCCGTCACCTTGACGTCGTCGTAGGCGGCGCTGGTGTTCCAGGTGGACAGGCCGACGGCCCCGGTGATCGGGGCGAGCAGGGAGGGGGTGCCGGTGGCCGTGGAGGGCACGACCCGGTCGCCGACGTTGTTCATGAACAGCTTCTGGACCTCGTAGTTCGCCGAGCCCCAGGAGGCGTGGTTGTTGAACCACACCAGGTCCGGGCGCCACTGGACGTAGTCCTCGTTGGCGAACAGCGGTGCGTAGGAGGCAAGTTTGACGACGTCCGCGTTGCGTTCGAGGCCGGTCATGTAGGCGGCCTCGGCGAGTCCGTTCTTGAAGGTGTTGCCGCCGGAGGCGTACTCGCCGACGAAGACCTTCGGCCCGCTGCGGTCGTAGGAGTCGTAGCGGTCGTTGTTCTGCAGGAACCACTGCGGGCTGTTGTAGTAGTGCTCGTCGACCATGTCGACCTTGGCGTCCTTGTTGAGCTGCCAGGCCGTGTCGAAGGTCGTACCGGAGTCGTCCGGGCCGGAGTTGGAGATCACCTGCATGTACGGGTACTCCGCCTGGACGGCCGCCCGGAACTGCGTGAAGCGGGCGAAGAACGCGGCGGGCAGGTTCTCCTCGTTGCCGACCTCGATGTGGGTGAGGTGGAAGGGCTTGGGGTGGCCCATCTGCGCGCGCAGCTTGCCCCACTTGGAGCTCACCGGCCCGTTGGCGAACTCGACGAGGTCGAGGGTGTCCTGGATGTGCCGCTTGAGCAGCGCGTCGTCGTCGACGGCCTGGTTCTGGCCGCAGCCGGTGACCAGGGCCGGGACCACGGGCAGCGGCATGGCTCCGACGTCCTCGGCGAAGCGGAAGTACTCGTAGTAGCCGAGTCCGTAACTCTGGTTGTAGCCCCAGAAGTTGGCGTTGGTGGCGCGGGTCTCGACCGGGCCGACGGTGTCCTTCCACTGGTAGGACCGCTTGCGCTGGTAGCCGGAGGCCTCGCTGTAGTCCTGCATCGAGCCGGTGTTGACCAGGCAGCCGCCGGGGAAGCGGACGAAGCCCGGGTGCAGGGCGGCGATCTTCTCGGCGAGATCCTTGCGCAGGCCGTTGGGCTCGTGCTTGTAGGTGTCGCGCGGGAAGAGGGAGACCATGTCGAGCGCGGCGGCGTCGGCCGTGGCCACGGTGAGGCGGCCGACGGAGCTGGTCCGGGTGGCGGTGAAGGTCGCCTTGTACCGGGCCCAGCCGTTCTTCTTCACGGTCACCTGACGGGCGGTGGCGAGGGCGCCCCCGGAGTCCTGCAACGACACGGTCAGTGCCGTACGGCCCGCGGCGCGCGCCCAGACCGAGAAGTCGTACTTCTTGCCGTCCTCGACGCGGATGCCGGTGTTGTAGCCGGAGTTGGTGACGGCCGAACCGGCGGACAGGGACAGGTAGTCGCGGTTGCGGGCGTTCAGGCGACCGTCGTCGTTCACGACCTGGGCGCTGCCGGTGACCGTCCAGGCGGTGAGCGGGGTGTACGACTTGTTGTCGTCGGTCGTGTACTCGAAGGACCGGTTCTGGACCAGCTCCGCGTACAGACCGCCGTCGGCGGCGCGGTTGATGTCCTCGAAGAAGACGCCGTACATCGTCTTGTCGATCGCGGCGCCCCGGGCGGCCGGGTCGACGGTGATCGCGTAGTCGGTGACGTCCTCGGCGTGGGCGGGGGCCGGGAGGAGTCCGGCGGCAAGAAGGAAAGCGCTTGCCCCGAGGCCGAGTCTCAGCCGGGTGCGCGTGGTGCGTGACATGGATTCTCCGCGGCTCGTGAGGAGGATTACGTCATTCACGTCATTCGGGTTGTTCGCTATACCGAACAACGGTCAGCACTTCGAACGGCAAGATAGGGAGAGGGTCATGAGCGCGTCAATGGGGCGGGTTGGGCGGGCGCCTCGGCCGCGGGTCGGGGCGGCGTAGGGTTGTGGGCCGACGAAGGGACGACCGTGAGCGAGTTCTGGCCGGTGGCGGACGTGCTGGCCCATCTGGCCGGGCGGTGGCGGGTGGACCGGACCGTGCGGGACCTGGCGAGCGGGGACGAAGGCCGCTTCGAGGGGGCCACGGTGTTCCGTCCACTGGACGGCGGCGGCCTCCTGCACGAGGAGTCGGGGACGTTCAGCTGGCAGGGCGTGGCCCGGCCCGCCGAACGCACCCTGCGCTTCCTGCCCGGCCCGCGCCCCGGCACGGCGGACGTGCGCTTCGCCGACGACCGCCCCTTCCACGACCTGGACCTGACATCGGGCCGGCACATCACCGACCACCCGTGCTCGGCCGACCTCTACCGGGGCGAGTTCACCGTCCAGGACGCCGACCACTGGCACACGGTGTGGCGGGTGGCGGGCCCGGCGAAGGACCTGCTCCTGACGACCGACTACGCTCGGGCGGGCCGGGTTGCGTCGTCGGTCGGCTGCGGCGCCGTCGTGGCTGGTCGCGCCCACGCGGCGGAGCCGCATATGGATACAGCCCCGCGCCCCTTACGGGGCGCTCCAGCGCGGCGCCTACCTCCGCGAAGCCTGAGCCGCCGCCGTGTCGAAGCGCAGGTTCCAGCGGCCGCCCCGGCCCGTCACCGTGGTGGTCGAGAGCGGGCGGACGTCGATGTTCCAGTAGGTCGAGGGCGGCGCCTTGAGCGCGTAGACCAGGGCGGCCCGGATCACCGAGGGCTCGGCGACGGCCACGATACGGCCGCCGTCGTCCACGGGACGGGTGTCGAGCCAGCCGCCGACCCGGGAGATGAACGCCAGCAGTGACTCGCCGCCGTGCGGGGTGGCGCGCGGGTCGGTGAGCCAGGCGTCCACCTGGTCCGGTTCCCTGGCCATCGCCTCGCCCAGCGTCAGCCCGCGCCAGCGGCCCATGTCGCAGTCGCGCAGGGCGAGCTGGACCAGCGGGGCATAGCCCAGGGCGTCACCGGTCGCGCGGCTGCGCGGGGTGGGCGAGCAGTAGCGCAGCTCGGCCGCGGCCAGGGGCACCAGCTCGGCGGCAGCGTGCTGCACCTCGTCCCAGCCCGCCGTGTCCAGCGGGCGATCGTCCTCGAAGCGCTCCGCGAGCAGCGGTGAGCTGCGCGCGGCCGCGACGAACGTGACCCGAAGTGGCATGCGGCGATGGTGTGACGCGCATGTGCGCAGGTCAAGGGCGATCGGGCTGTGAGTTGTCGGACGTGGAGGAAATGTTACTCAAAGGTCAGGAGGTGTCCGACAAGTCGGCCGGAATGTCACTCGGGCGACGGGTAGTAGAGCGCCATCCACTGGTCCGGGCGTTCGAGCGGGGCAAATCCGAGCCTCGCGTAGACCCCGTGGGCGTCGTGGGTGGCGAGCAGCACGCGCCGCACGCCGGACGGCCGCAGGTGCTCGCGGACCGCGCCGACCATCGCCGTGCCCACGCCCTTGCCGCGCACCGACGGGTCGACGTACACGTCGCAGAGCCAGGCGAACAGCGCCCCGTCGGTCACCACGCGCGCGTACGCCACCTGCTCACCGGTGACGCCGTCGTAGACCCCGAAGTTGAGCGAGCCCGCCATCGCGCGCTCCTGCTGCTCCAGCGGGCGGCCGGTGGCCCAGTAGGCGTCGGTCGACAGCCAGCGGTGGACGCGCGGGACGTCCACGCGGTCGGTGTCGGCGGAGAACTCGTAGCCCTCGGGGAGGCCTGGTGCGTCGCTCATGCGGGGATCCTCGCCGGTCGGGGCCCCGGCGTCGATCGGATTTCAGGGTCTGGGACGCAGCACCTCGTCGCAGGCGGCCCGCAGCCGTCGTACCCCCTCCAGGATCTCCCCCGTCCCGGCGACCGCGGCGAAGCTCAGGCGGATGTGGGCGGCCGGGGGCTCGGCGCTGAAGTAGGGCCGGCCGGGGGTGATGGCGACGCCCGCGCGGAGGGCGGCGGCGGTCAGGGTCGCGTCTCCCCCGGAGCCGAAGGCCTGGGAGGTGCCCCCGAAGCCCTCGGGGAGGCGCAGCCAGAGGTGATAGCCGCCGGAGGGGATGTGCGGCAGGGCGAGTTCGGGGACGTGGTGGGCGAGGGCGCCGGTGAGGGTGTCCCGGCGGGTCTTCAGCTCGGCCGCGAGGTTGCGCAGGTGACGGGGCCAGGCCGGGGAGCCGACGAGTTCCAGGGCGGCCTCCTGGAGCGGGCGGGGGACGAAGAAGGTGTCGACGATCTGGATGGCGCGCAGGCGTTCCAGGACGGGACCGCGGGCGGCCAGGGCGGCCACCCGGAAGCTCGGCGAGGTGGCCTTGGTGAGCGATCCGACGTGGACGACGACCCCGTCGGGGTCGTCGGCTGCAAGGGGGCGGGGCAGCGGGCCCGCGTCCGCGTGCACGAGCCGCCGTACGAAGTCGTCCTCGATCACGAACGCGCCGGCCTCGCGGGCGATGCGCAGCACCTCGGCGCGGCGGTCGGCGGCGAGGACGGCGCCGGTCGGGTTCTGGAAGAGGGGCTGGCAGACGAAGACCCGGGCGCCGGTGGCCTTGAAGGCGTCGGCGAGGAGGGCGGGCTTCACGCCGTCGGGGTCGACCGGGACCGGGACCGGACGCAGGCCCGCGGCGCGGGCGATGGCGAGCATGCCGGGGTAGGTGGGCGACTCGACCAGGACCGGGGCGCCGGGCGGGGCGAGTGCGCGCAGGGCGGTGGCCAGGGCGGACTGGCCGCCGGACGCGATCAGTACCTCGGCGGCGGTGACGGCGCCGCCGATGTCCCGGGCGAACCACTCGCGCAGTTCGGGGAGCCCGTCGAGCGGCGGGCGGCCCCAGGCTCCTGGGCGGCGGCCGGCGCGTGCCAGTGCCGCCGCCATGGCGCGCTCGGGTTCCAGGGAGGCGTGCAGGTAGCCGCCGCTGAGTTCCAGCACGCCGGGCGGCGGGGCGGCCAGGCACACCGTGACCCCGGAGGCGTCGACGGTGCGCGGGACCACGTCGAGGGCGCCGTCGGCGCTGAGCGCCACCTCCTGCCAGGAGGTGTCTCCGGTGGGCTCGGCCGCGGTGCGGGGCGGGGCCTTGAAGGCGCCGGCACCGGGCCGGGTGACGACCAGGCCCTCCGCGACCAGCTGGGCCAGGGCCCGGGAGACGGTCACCGGGCTCACCCGGAACCGCTCGACCAGGGCCCGGCTCGACGGGAGCTTTCCACCTGGCGAGTAGCGGTCGAGGTCCTGCCGCAGCCGTTCCGCCAGCTCCAGCACACTGCTACGCTCTTGCATGAGAGCACAGAGTAGCGCTATCGGCCTGACTTCGATAGCGGTCAGCACACCCCCGGCGGCCGCCCCGGCCCCACCCGCGGCCGCTCCAGCGGCCGCCCCCGCAGCCATCCGCTCCTCCCACCGGCGCGGCACCCTGCAGGCCGCGCTCGGTGTCGTCGCCTTCTCCCTCACCTTCCCGGCCACGGCCTGGGGCCTGGAGGGCTTCGGGCCGTGGGCGCTGGTGGCGGTGCGCAGCGTGCTCGCGGCGGCCATGGCGGGCGGCTGCCTGCTGTTCCTGCGGGTACGGCTGCCCGAGCGCCGGCACTGGGCGGGGCTTGCGGTCGTCGCGGCCGGGGTCGTCCTCGGCTTCCCGATGCTCACCACGCTGGCCCTGGAGACCTCCACCACCTCGCACGCGGCCGTGGTGGTGGGCCTGCTCCCGCTGACCACCGCCCTCTTCTCGGCCCTGCGCATGGGCATCCGCCCCTCCCGCACCTTCTGGGCGGCGGCCCTGGCGGGCGCGGCGGCCGTGCTGGCGTTCACGGTCGCCCAGAGCGGCGGGGCGTTCACGACCGCCGACGGGTATCTCTTCGCGGCGCTGGTGGTGTGCGCGGCCGGTTACACCGAGGGCGGCCGGCTGGCCCGGATCATGCCGGGCTGGCAGGTCATCGGCTGGGCGCTGGTGCTCTGCCTGCCGCTGACCGTGCCGGCCGCGGTGGTCGCGCTGTCGTACGAGCCGGTGGTCTGGAACGCGCACGGTGTGGCCGGGGTGCTGTGGGTGGCGGCGGGCTCGCAGTTCCTCGGTCTGGTGGTCTGGTACCGCGGCATGGCGGCCGTCGGCATTCCGAAGGCCAGCCAGTTGCAGTTGGCCCAGCCGCTGCTCACACTGGTGTGGTCGGTGCTGCTGCTGGGCGAGCACCTCACCGCGGCCGCTCCACTCACGGCCGCCGCCGTGCTCGTGTGCATCGCCGTCACCCAACGATCGCGATCGTGAGGAGGCCCTGGAGATGCGTGCATCCGAGGGCGACCAGCTTGTCCAGCACGGCAGGGTGGTCGGACAGCACGACCAAGTCTCGGAAATCGTCCAGGTACTCGGCCCCGAGGGCACCCCGCCCTACCGGGTCCGTTTCGAGGACGGCCACGAGGCCATCATGTCCCCCGGTCCGGACTGCCAGGTCAGGCACCGGGAGATCCACGAACAGCACTGAGCGCTCCGCTGGAAGGGCCGCGATGTGCCGTCGGTCGACTGCGGCGCCGTTGTGGCTGGTCGCGCCCACGCGGCGGTAGCCGCATGTCAGATACAGCCCTGCGCCCCTCACGGGGCGCAGTGGCGAACGCTCGCCGGTCAGCCAGGCGGCGTCGCCGGCTGCTGGTAGTGGTCGGCGACCACCCGGGACAGCGCCCCGATCGGATCGGTGGCCACCTCCTTCGCCGCGAAGTAGACATGTCCGCCGACCTGCGGGTACTGGTCGGCCAGCGTGAGGTGCCGGGACAGCTCGGCCGGGTCCTGCCAGGCCGAGGGGGCGCCCGCGGCCCCCGCCTGGTAGAGCGCCTCCCCGATGTACAGCGCGGTGCCCGACCCCTTGGCCACCCCCGCCCACCAGTCGACCACCTTGGCGTAGTCCGCGGCGGAGTTGCCGATCTGCCAGTACACCTGCGGGACGATGTAGTCGATCCAGTTCTTCTGCACCCACGTGCGGGTGTCCGCGTACAGGTCGTCGTACGTCTCCACGCCCGCCTTGGTGTCCGAACCCCGGGAGTCGGTGGTGGCGTTGCGCCACACCGCGAACGGGCTGATCCCGAAACGGGTGCCGGGCCGGAGCTTCCTCACCCCGTCGGCGATCTCGGTCACCAGCTTGTCGATGTTGTCCCGCCGCCAGGCCGCCCGCGACGAGAAGTCGCCGCCGTGGGCGTCGTACGCGGCGTCGTCGTCGAAGGTCTGGCCGGCCACCGGGTACGGGTAGAAGTAGTCGTCGAAGTGGACCGCGTCCACCGGGTACTTGGCGACCGCGTCGAGGATCGCCTGCTCCACGAAGGTGCGGACGGCCGGGATGCCCGGGTTGTAGTAGAGCTTGCCGCCGTACGGCACCGCCCAGTCCGGGTTCTTGCGGGCCGGGTGCGAGGCGACCAGCCTGCCCGGGTCGGTGTGGTTGGCGATCCGGTAGGGGTTGAACCACGCGTGCAGTCGCAGACCCCGGGCGTGCGCCTCCTCGACGGCGGTGCCCAGCGGGTCCCAGCCGGGGTCCTTGCCCTGGGTGCCGGTGAGGTACTCCGACCAGGGCTCGTGCGGCGAGGGCCAGAAGGCGTCGGCGGTGGGCCGCACCTGGAGCATCACGGTGTTGAGCCGGTGGTGGACCGCCTTGTCGAGGAAGGCGGTCAGCTCCTTGTGCTGGTCCGCGGCGGACAGCCCGGTGCGGGAGGGCCAGTCCCGGTTGGAGACGGTCGCCAGCCACATGCCGCGCATCTCGGTGGCCGCCCGGCGGGGCCGTCCCGGCGGCCCGGCCCGGCCCGGGGTCGCCGACGCGCCCGGTGCCGCAGAGCCGCCCGGTGCCGCCGACGCGCCGGGTGTCACCGAAGCCGCCAGGGACAGGGCCGCCAGCGCGAACGCCCTGCGAGACACTGGTGCCATCGTGAGACCCTCTCACTCTCCGGATCCGCCCGGTCACGGATCGCCTCCGCGGCAATGGATGCCCCCACCCGGACGATCGATCATCGATACTTACGGGTAACGTGCACGAACGGAGCAGGCACCGGATCCGGAGGTCCTGCCGGCCGCCCGTAGATCAGCGAAGGGGACGATGTGACCGACATCGAGAAGGTCGGAGTCGTGGGCTGCGGCCAGATGGGAGCGGGCATCGCCGAGGTCGTCGCCCGCGCCGGCCTGGACGTGCGGGTCGCCGAGACCACCGGCGAGGCCCTGGAGATCGGCCGCACCCGGCTGATCAACTCCCTGGCGAAGGCCGCCGAGCGCGGCAAGATCTCCGAGGAGGAGCGGGACGCCACGCTGGCGCGGCTGAGCTTCACCACGGACCTCGGCGAGTTCGCCGACCGCGACCTGGTGATCGAGGCGGTCGTCGAGAACGAGCAGGTGAAGACGGAGATCTTCCAGGTGCTCGACCAGGTGGTGACCCGCCCGGACGCGATCCTGGCCTCCAACACCTCGTCGATCCCGCTGGTGAAGCTGGCCGTGGCCACCTCCCGCCCGGACCACGTCGTCGGCATCCACTTCTTCAACCCGGCCCCGGTGCAGAAGCTGGTCGAGCTGATCCCCGCGCTCACCACCTCCGAGGGCACCCTCGGCCGCGCCCAGGTCTTCGCCGAGAAGCTGCTCGGCAAGCACGCGATCCGCGCCCAGGACCGCTCCGGCTTCGTGGTCAACGCGCTGCTGGTGCCGTACCTGCTCTCCGCCATCCGGATGTTCGAGTCCGGCATCGCCGGCCGCGAGGACATCGACAACGGCATGGAGCTGGGCTGCGCCCACCCGATGGGCCCGCTGAAGCTGTCCGACCTGATCGGCCTGGACACCATCGTCTCCATCGCGAACAGCATGTACGCCGAGTACAAGGAGCCGCTGTACGCCGCTCCCCCGCTGCTCCAGCGCATGGTCGAGGCGGGCCGGCTGGGCCGGAAGACCGGCTCGGGCTTCTACACGTACGACTGATCACGCCCCGCTGACTACAGGGAGCGATGCTCGACGGGCCCGGCACCTGCTTCGGTGCCGGGCCCGTGTGTTTCACACACCGTGTGCACTCCGGGCACGCATATGCCCTTCGCACACTCTCCCCACGCGCTCACCAGGCGAGTTCACTCTTCATGCGCATGTAAAGGGATGCGGAACAACACCCTCGATCACGCAAAGGAGTGGACCGTGACCGCCGAACCGGAGCATCCCGTGGTCCAAGGAGAACTCGCAGAGTTACGCCGTCGCCTCGATGTGGCCTACGCCCAGGTCGAGGGAGGGCTGAACCTGCTCAGCCACCGGACCAAGGAGACCGCCAAGGAGCTGGACGAGCTCAACACCCGCCTGGCCTCGCTGGAACACGCCCGCTGGCCCCTGCCCTCCCTCGCCGCGCTCACCGCACTGGGCGCCCTCGTCGTCACGGTCTGGCAGGCGCTGGCCCACTAGTCCTCAGTGAGCCTCATGTGATGCAACAGGAGTAATGCGGCCGCCATGTTGGCGGCCGGGACCTCCCCGCGGGCGATCATGTCCGGGACGAGCTTGAGAGGGACCCACTCCCTGCGGTCCGATTCGAAGTCGTCCACGGGGTGTCCGACGTACTCGCCCTCGTCGGACCAGTAGATGTGGTGCCGGGCGTCGGTGAGGCCGTTGGACGGCTCCACCGTCATGAGATGGTGCAGGGTCCCCGGCCGCCAGCCGGTCTCCTCCTCCAGTTCCCTGGCGGCCGCGACGGCGATGTCCTCGCCGTCCTCGACGACTCCCGCCGCGAGTTCCCAGCCCCAGCTGTCGGTGATGAAACGGTGGCGCCACAGGAGGAGGACCTCGCCCGCCTCGTTGACCACCGTCGCCACGGCCACGGGCCGCAGCCGTATCAGGAAGTGGTCGAGGTGCCGGCCATCCGGCAGCTCGACATCTGCGAGATTGACGCTGAACCAGCGGTTTTCATACACAGTTTGTTCGTTCTGTTTCGTCCACTGCACGGTTCTGCCACCTTCCGCCGAGTAAGTGGCAATATCGCAGCAGCGGCTTCGAAGGCCTACCGCGCCTAGAGCGGTACGCGCAGTGCGCCGTCGATCAGTTCGGCGGCCTCGGCGGTTCCGGAACCGCCGCTGCGCACGAGGTGCTCGCGTACCGCGCGGAGTCTGTCGCGCAGGCGCTGGGACTCCATTCCGCGGGCCTGCTCGGCCATCTGCACGGCCGTGGCCACCGCGTTGTCGGCGTTTCCCTGGCGCAGTTCGATGGTGCTCAGCATGGCGAGGCGGTGCACCCGCCCCCGGTCGTGGGCGGGGTTGTCGACGGCGGCCGCGGCATGCTCACGGGCGGCGGCGAGTTCGCCCAGGCTGAGCAGCGCCTCGGCCACCTGCACATTGACCAGGCCGGGCTGGACATAGCCGGTCTCGTCGGGTTCGACGCCCCGGCGGATGCGTTCGGCGGCCGTCTCGGCCCGCCGGATGCAGGACAGCGCGCTCGTGCCGTCGCCGAGGTGGGCGTACGCCTTGGCCTGCATCGCGTAGAGGTCGGAGGCGAGGGCGGGGGTGATGTGCTTGCCGGCGGTGCGCAGGGCGGCCTCCGCGAAGGCGACGGCCTGCCGGAACTCCCGCATGAACAGCGACTGGTTGACGAGCAGTGCGATGACGTAGGCGCCGAGTCCCCGGTCCCCGCTGGCCTTGGCCAGCCGCAGCGCCTGGTGGAAGTAGCGCTGGGCGAGCCCGTGCGCGTCCGAGTCGTACGCGCAGATGCCGGCGATCGCCACCAACCCGCCGGTCGCCCGGTGCAGTTGACGGCCCGTGGCATCCGTGTAGCTGCCGCGCAGCAGCGGGGCCGCCTCGGAGTTGAGGAAGCCGACGACCCGGGTGCGGGTGGCCATTCCGCCGGCCTTGCGGTACATCTGCTCGTAGTGGGCCCGGGCGGCACGCAGCATCTCCAGGTCGGCCGGGGTGACCCGGTGCCGCCCGCCGCGCGAGACGTCCACGTCCTCAGGCGGGTTCTCCCACTCCCACACCGGCATCACCGCGGGCGTGCCGGTGACGGCGGGGGCGCCGAGTATGTGCGGGCGCTGCTGTTCGTCGGAGCGCCACAGGGCGGTGGCCCGCTCCACGAAGCCGGAGAGCGAGGTGGCGTGCGGGACGCTGGGCTCGCCGGGGACGCCGAGGCCGATGTCGTCGAGGGTGACCTGGCGGTGCAGGCGGGCGGCGAGCACCTCGCAGATCAGGTCGGGCACCTGGCCGCGCGGCCGCTGGCCCTTCAACCACCGTGCGACGGCGGTGTGTTCGTAGCGCAGCGAGAGTCCACGGGCCCGGCCCGCCTGGTTGACGTGGGCGGCGAGACCGGCGTGCGAGATCCCCGCCTCGTCCAGGATCGCGTCGAGCAGAGAGTTGGGCTGCATGGATGCCCCCCGAGTGGCCTGGTGCCGTCAGCGTAGTGCGGTTGCGTTCACACGGGGTGTGAACGAAGTGCGCGCATCCGTAGCGTGCGCGCACTGTCGCGGAGAGTGTCGGTCCGGTTGACTTAATTGCCTCGCAAGAGGCCGGCCGGGCCGCCGGCTCCCCCTCGTACAGTGCGGTGGCCTGGCCGTTGGCTTGGCCGACGTTCGGGGGCTAGCCGTGCGTTGTCGGCTGCGGGTGCGTTGTGGCTGGTCGCGCAGTTCCCCGCGCCCCCAGGAAGGGGCGTTGCGGCTGGCGTTCGTTGTGAAGCACCAGGAGTGCGATGTCGTCGGTGGGGCGGCCGTTGGTGTGGTGGAGCAGGGCGGTGAAGACCGCTCGGAGGATGGTCTGAGGAGAGACCGGGCGGTCTCGGACCGCTTCCCTGAGCGCTTCCGGCAGGGAGAAGAAGTGGCCCTTCGGGCTTCTCGCGTCCTCCGCACCGTCCGTGAAGAGGACGAGCGACTCGCCGTCGAGCAACTGGCCGCAGTCGGTTGCGGCCAGGTCCGTCGGCAGCGGGAAGGGGCCGAGAGGCGGTAGCGGATCGGCCGTCGACAGGGGCTCCACGCGCGCACCGCTGATCAGATACGGCCATGGATGACCGCAGTTGAGGGCGCTGAGCCCGCCGTCCGCCGCGATCTCCAGGAGCAGCAGCGTGACGAACTCCTCGGCCACCGGGCCGTCCGGGTCCTGGCCGCTCGACGGGTGCTCAGCCCTGGCTCGTTCTCGTAGGTGCCGGGCGAGGGCGCGGTCCAGGCGGCCGAGCACCCTGCCCAGTTCGGGTTCGTCGTGGGCGGCCTCGCGGAAGCTGCCGAGGACGGCGGCGACGGTGCCGATGGCGGACAGTCCGTGCCCGCGTACGTCGCCCATCACGACCCGTACGCCGTGTTCGGTGGCGACAGCCTCGTAGAGGTCGCCGCCGATGCTCGCGCCCCGGTCGGCGGAGAGCTGGGCGGCGGCGACGTTCAGCCCGGCGAGCCGGGGCGGCAGCGGCCGCAGCAGCACGCTCTGGGCGGCGCCGGCGACCATGCGGGCCTGCCGCAGCTCCCGGAGCAGGGCTCGGCGGACATGCAGTATCAGCCCGGTGCCGACCGCGAAGAACACGGCGCTGGTGACGATCCGCGCGCCGAGCCCGGTCTGCTCGGCCAGCGGGCATCCGAACTTGTAGCCGACCGCGACGGCGCCCCACACCGTGGGCAGCCCCAGGGCGAGAGCACGGCGCCCGGGCCGTGAATTCGTCCGGGGCCGCCTGCTGCGGGGAACCCCGGCTTTGATGCGGATCATGCCAATGGCCCCCATGTAGGCGCCTGACAGAACAGACGGACCGACCCCGAAAGGCCGGTCCGATTCTGTCGACGCCATGCCCCGAAAGGGCCATGTCTCGGATGGATCTCACCCAAATGAGTGACCACCCACGAGACACCCGCATTTATGCAGGTGGCAGTACATGTAAGTACCCTCGCGGCTGCGCCCCTTCAGGGGTGCGGGGAACTGCGCGATCAGCCACCACGAACCCGCAGCCGGCCGACAACAGTTCCCCCAACGGCGACTAGCCGCGCAGCACCGCTCCCGTACGCTCCCCCGCCAGGGCAACCGCAGCGTCACGGGCCGCCGACGCCTCATCGACCGTCAGCGTCCGGTCACCGGCCCGGAACCTCAGCGCATACGCCAGCGACTTCTTCCCGTCGCCGAGCTGCTCGTCGTTGACATACACGTCGAACAGCCGGATGGCCTCGAGGAGTTCACCGGCACCCTCACGCAGCGCCGCCTCGACCTCCGCCGTCGGCACCGGCTTGTCCACCACGAGGGCGACATCCTGCGTGGCCACCGGGAACGTCGAGATGCTCGGCGCCTGCGGGGTGCCGTCGCCGACCTGCTCCAGGGCGTCCAGGTTCAGCTCCATCGCGCAGGTGCGAGCGGGCAGCCCCAGGGCCTTGAGCACCCGCGGGTGCAGCTCACCGGCGTGGCCCACGACCTGCTCGGCGCCGTCGGCGACGACGACCAGCTCGGCGCACCGGCCGGGGTGCCACGGCCCGTACTGGCCCTTGCGGACGATCAGCTCGGCCCCGGCCTCACGTGCGACCGCGCGCCCCGCCTCGACCGCGTCGGCCCAGTCGGCCGGACGGCCCTTGCCCCACCAGCCGGCCTGCTCGCGGGCGCCCGCGAGGACGACGGCGACATGGCGCGGCTGCTCGGGCAGCACGGCGTTCAGCGCGGCGAGCTCCGCGCCGGTCGGGCGGCGGTCGACCGGCAGGTGGCCGGCGACGCCCTGCTCCTCGCGCGGCAGGAAGACCAGGCCGGTCTCGAACAGCGCCAGGTCGTGCGCGCCCCGCCCGTCGTTGCGCCGCAGCGCACCGAGCAGGCCCGGCAGCAGCGAGGTGCGGAGCGCGGGCTCCTCGTCGTTGAGCGGGTTGGTGAGCCTGACGACGCGGCGGGCCGGGTCGTCGGCGGCCAGGCCGAGCTGGTCGAAGACGCCCTCGCCGATGAACGGGTAGTTAGGCGCCTCGACGTAGCCGGCCCCGGCCAGCGCGCGGCCCACCCGGCGGTGCAGCCGCTGCCGGTGGGTCAGGCCCCGGCCGGACGGCGGCTTGGGCAGCGTGGAGGGCAGGTTCTCGTAGCCCTCCAGGCGGATGACCTCTTCGGCCAGGTCGTTCTGCTCGAGGAGGTCGGGCCGCCAGGACGGGACGGTGACGAGCAGCTCGTCCTGCCCGTAGACATCGCAGCCGACCTCCTGGAGGCGGCGTACGACGATCTCCCGGCCGTACTCGACGCCCGCGACCTTGTCGGGGTGGTTCGCCGGAACGGTGATGGTGTGCGGCGCGGACGGTGCGATGACCTCGGTGACCCCGGCCTCGGCGGTGCCGCCGGCGAGCAGCACCAGCAGGTCGACCGTGCGCTGCGCGGCGGCGGCCGCGGCCTGCGGGTCGACCCCGCGCTCGAAGCGGCGGGAGGCCTCGGAGGACAGCTTGTGGCGGCGGGCGGTGCGCGCGATCGCGACGGCGTCGAAGTGGGCCGCTTCGATGACCACGTCGGTCGTGGCGTTCTCCACGTCCGCGTGGTCGGCGATCTCGGTGTCGGCGCCGCCCATGACGCCCGCGAGGCCGATCGGGCCGCGGTCGTCGGTGATGACCAGGTCCTCGGCGTGCAGCTTCCGCTCGGTGCCGTCGAGGGTGACGATCTTCTCGCCCTCGGCCGCGCGGCGGACCCCGATGGTGCCCTGGACCAGGTTGCGGTCGTAGGCGTGCAGCGGCTGGCCGAGCTCCATCATCACGTAGTTCGTGACGTCGACCGCAAGGGAGATCGGGCGCATGCCGACCTTCTGCAGGCGGCGCTGGAGCCAGATCGGGGAGCGGGCCTCGGGGCTCAGGCCGGTGACGGTGCGCGCGGTGAAGCGGTCGCAGCCGAGCGGGTCGGAGACCTGGACCGGGTAGCCGAAGGCGTTCGGTCCCGGCACGTCGAGGAGGGCCGGGTCGCGCAGCGGCAGGCCGTAGCCGATGGCGGTCTCGCGGGCCACGCCGCGGATGGACAGGCAGTCGCCGCGGTTGGCGGTGACGGCGATGTCCAGGACCTCGTCGACCAGCTCCAGGAGCTCGATGGCGTCCTTGCCGACCTCGGTCTCCGGCGGCAGCACGATGATGCCCTTGGTGCCGTCCTCGCCCATGCCCAGCTCGTCGCTGGAGCAGATCATGCCGTGGGAGGTCTTGCCGTACGTCTTGCGCGCGGCGATGGCGAACCCGCCGGGCAGCACGGCGCCCGGGAGCACGACGACGACCTTGTCGCCGACGGCGAAGTTGCGGGCGCCGCAGACGATCTCCTGGGGCTCACCGGTGCCGTTCGCCGTACCGACGTCGACGGTGCAGAAGCGGATCGGCTTCTTGAAGCCGTCCAGCTCCTCGATGGTGAGCACCCGGCCGACGACCAGGGGGCCCTTGAGGCCGTCGCCGAGCTGCTCGACGGTCTCGACCTCCAGACCGGCCGAAATCAGCTTGGCCTGCACGTCGCGGCCGGTCTCGGTGGCCGGCAGGTCGACGTACTCCCGCAGCCAGGAAAGCGGGACCCGCATCAGATCTCCATCCCGAACGGCCGGGTGAACCGGACGTCACCCTCGACCATGTCTCGCATGTCCTCGACGTTGTGGCGGAACATCAGCATCCGCTCGATGCCGAACCCGAAGGCGAAGCCGCTGTACTTCTCCGGGTCGACGCCGCAGGCGGTGAGCACCCGCGGGTTGACCATGCCGCAGCCGCCCAGCTCGATCCAGCCCTCGGAGGAGCAGGTACGGCAGGGGCGGTCGGGGTTGCCCACGGACTCGCCCTTGCACACGTAGCAGAGCATGTCCATCTCGGCGGACGGCTCGGTGAAGGGGAAGAAGTTCGGCCGCAGCCGGGTCTTCATGCCCTCGCCGAACAGCGACTGGACCATGTGGTCCAGGGTGCCCTTGAGGTCGGACATGGTCAGGCCCTCGTCGACGGCGAGCAGCTCGACCTGGTGGAAGACCGGGGTGTGGGTGGCGTCCAGCTCGTCGGTGCGGTAGACGCGGCCCGGGCAGATCACGTAGACCGGCAGCTCACGGTCGAGCAGCGAGCGGATCTGGACCGGCGAGGTGTGGGTGCGCAGCACGACACCGGACTCGGTGCCGCCCTGGGGGCCCTGCACGAAGAAGGTGTCCGCCTCGCCGCGGGCCGGGTGGTCCGGGCCGATGTTGAGGGCGTCGAAGTTGAACCACTCGGCCTCGACCTGCGGACCCTCGGCGACCTCGTAGCCCATGGCCACGAAGATGTCCTCGATGCGGTCGGACAGGGTGGTCAGCGGGTGGCGGGCGCCGGCCGGGACGCGGTCGTACGGCAGCGTGAGGTCCACCGCCTCCTCGACCAGCACCCGGGCGTCGCGCTCGGCCTCCAGCTCCTCCTGACGGCCCGCGAGAGCCTTGTTCACCGCGCCGCGGGCCTGGCCGACCAGCTTGCCGGCGGCGGCCTTGGCGTGCGGGGGCAGCGCGCCGATCTCGCGGTTGGCGAGGGCCAGCGGGGAGGCCCCGCCGGTGTGGGCGACCTTGGCCTCCTGGAGCGCGTCGAGGGAGTCCGCGGCGGCGAAGGCGGCGAGCGCCTCGTCCCGCATGCGCTCGATCTCTTCCGGTTTCAACGCCTCGACCTCGACAGGGTCGTACGACTTATTCGGTGCCGACATCTCTTCCCGTGCTTCCGATTGGGTGGCGGATGGTCCCCGAGACCGTTGATGGGCCGTGAGAAGGACACAAAGGTGCCAAAGGCCGAGTCTAACGGGGTGGAGGTATACGAAGAGCCCGTGGGCCGTCAGGCGAGATACGCCGGGACGCTCACGGGCAACGTAAATCGGAACTCGGCGCCGCCGCCGGGGGCGCGTCCGACCGTGATGGTGCCGCCGTGGGCCTCGACGATGCCCTTGACGATGTACAGCCCGAGACCGGTGCCACCGCGCTTGCTGCCCCGCCAGAAGCGGGTGAAGACGCGGTTCATGGATTCCTCCGGGATGCCGGGCCCTTCGTCGCTCACCGTGACCGACGTGGCTGCGTTCTCATGGCCTTCGCCTTCGCGCGGGGACGCCGCGGCCGTGATGTCGATGGTGACAGTTCCCTCGCCGTGCCGCACGGCGTTTTCGATGAGGTTGCTGAGGACCTGGTCGACCTTGTCGGGGTCGGCCCACAGCGCGGGCAGCGGCTGCTCGACGCGGAGCAGGAAGCGGTCGGCGGGCTGCCCGGCGGCGACGTACGCCTGGATGTGCCGTCCGACGGCGGCGCCTATGTCCACCGGCTGCCGACGCACCTCGAGCCGCCCGCTGTCGATCCTCGAGATGTCGAGCAGCTCGGCGATGAGCCGGGTGACCCGGTCGGCGTCCGCGTCGACCGTCTCCAGCATCAGCCGCTTCTGGTCGTCGGTGAACCGTTCCCACTTGGCGAGCAGGGTCGCCGTGAACCCTTTGACGGAGGTCAGCGGCGAGCGCAGCTCGTGCGCGACGGTGGCGATCAGCTCGGCGTGACTGCGTTCGGTACGGCGCCGGGCCTCGGTGTCCCGCAGCGACACGACGACCCGGCGCACGGGCCCGGTCGGCTCGGCCCGCACGTACCTGGCGGACACCAGCACCTCCCGGCCGCCGGGCAGCAGGAGGTTGCGCTCGGGCTGGCCGACCCGGATGGCGAGGCCTCCGTACGGATCGGTGAGCTGCCACCAGCGCCGCCCCTCCAGGTCCTCCAGGGGGAGGGCCTTCTCCAGGCGCCGGCCGAGGGCGTCGGCGGGGGCGGTGGCGGTGATGCGGGCGGCGGCGGCGTTGAAGCAGACGACGAGGCCGTGCTCGTCGGCGATCACCAGGCCGTCGGGCAGTTCGTCGGGGTCGATGCACAGCCCGGTGAGGTCGCCGTGCCGGGGTGCGGGTACGCGGCCGGTGCCACGGCTGCCCGGCGTGTTGCTGGTGCCGACACTCATACCCCGTACTCCACCTCTCAGACGGCGCAGCAGGCCCCCGAGCTGGTCACCCTACTAGCTCAGGGTGACGGAACGGCACCCTCCGGAGGCGCGCTGTGCACGGGCCGATGCGTAGAGACATACGGCGGCGGCGGTGGCGAGGTTCAGGCTCTCGGCCTTCCCGTGGATCGGGACGCGCACGACGGCGTCCGCCAGCGCGCGGGTCTCCTCCGGGAGCCCCCAGGCCTCGTTCCCGAACACCCAGGCCGTGGGCCCGCCCATGGTGCCGTTGTCGAGCTCGTCGTCGAGGTCGTCGGTACCCGCCCCGTCGGCGGCGAGGATCCGCACGCCGACGCCCTTCAGCCCGGCCACGGCCTGCTCGACGGGCACGCCGACGGCGACGGGGAGGTGGAAGTGCGATCCGACCGAGGCCCTGACGGCCTTCGGGTTGTACAGGTCCACGGACGCGTCGGTCAGGACGACCGCCTCTGCCCCCGCGGCATCGGCGCACCGCAGCACGGTGCCGGCGTTGCCGGGGTCGCGGACGTTGGCGAGGACGGCGACGAGCCGGGGGCGGGCGGCGAGGATCTCCTCGAACGGCGTGTCCAGGAACCGGCACACCCCGACGAGCCCCTGGGGCGTCACGGTGGTGGAGATGTCGGCGATGACGTCCTCGGAGGCCAGGTGGATCCGGGCGCCGACCGCCCTCGCCTCCCCCACGATGTCGGCGTACCGCTCCGCGGCCTCGACGGTCGCGAACAGCTCGACGAGCGTCGGCTCGTCACCGACCCGGTGCCCGGCGGCCTCCCGCACGGCCTGCGGTCCCTCGGCGAGGAACAGCCGCTCCTTGCCCCGGAAGTTCCGCCGCTCCAGCCGCCGGGCGGCGGCGACACGGGCAGAGCGGGGGGAGATGAGCTCGGGGGTGGCGGGAGGCATCTGTGGTTCACCTTCACAACGACGGTCGGTCACGGCGGGCGGCAGGTCCGCACCGCCGCCGTACCAGTCTCCCGCACCCGGGGCGGGCGGCGCGGCGGGGTCAGGGCTCGTCGAGCAGCCGGCGGGCCGTGCTGATGTCGGTGACCAGCGTGGTGATCCAGCGGCCCCGCACCGCGCCGCGCACCGCGCTGTACTTGCGGTCGCCGCCCGCGACGGCGATCCGGCGCGGGGCGCTGCGGAGCTGGTCCACGGAGACCCCGATGGTCCGCTCCCCGAGGCCCGCGTCGACGTGCACGCCGTCCTCGTCGAAGAAGCGCTGGCAGATGTCTCCCACCGCGCCGAGCCGGCGCAGCCGGGTGAGCTCCTCGTCGGCGACCGCGTTGCCGCTCAGCTGCAGCAGCGGGGAGGGCTGCAGGCTGCCGATGCCGACCAGGACGGCGGTCAGCCGGTCCCAGGCCTGGCCCACGTCCAGGACGGTCGCGTCGTGCAGCAGGGACAGCCGGGCCTGGGCCGACCCAACCAGCCCGGGGGCCCGGACGAACAGCGGTCCGGCGCCTATGAGTTCGGCGAGCCGCGCGGTGAGCCGGGTGGCCTGTACCTGGCCCTGCGGGTCGCCCATGCCGCCCATCAGCTGGACGACCTTCTCGACGCCCCGCACCCGGGCGGGCTGCATGACCTCGACGGCCGCGAGCAGGGTCTCGCTCCAGGTCGAGACGCCGATCACGTCCCCCGGCCGGAAGGCCGTCTCCAGGTAGGTGGCCGCCGCCGAGCCGAGCGCGCGCAGCAGGGTGCGCGGGTGGTCCGGCAGGTCGTCGCTCTCGACGATGACCACGTCGGTGAGGTCGTAGCGGTCGGCGAGCGCGTCCTCCAGTTCGCTGTGGATGCCGGGCGGCGACACCACGATCGTCCGCACGACACCGCGTTCGGCCGCCTGGCGCAGCAGCCTGGACACGCCCGCCTGGGAGAGTCCGAGGGCCTTGGCGATCTCCGCCTGGCGCAGCCCCTGCTCGTGGTACATGCGCGCCACCCGGACGATCAGCCTGAGCTTGTCCGCGGATTCGTTGCTGCTGAGGTCGGCATGCTGGAACACAGGTCGCACCCTACTGGGCCCGGGGGCGGCGCTCGGAGTGCTCATGGTGTGCCGCGGTCCGCGGATCCACGGCGGCGACAGCTCCGTGGGCTGCCGGATCCCCGGCGGCGCCGCCGTCGCGGGCCGCGGGATCACCGGCGACGGCACCACCGCGGGCCCGGGCGACCGCCTCGTGCCAGGACCGGATGCCGCGTTCCCGTTCCGCCTCCGGCAGCCGCGGGCGGTACACCTCCTCGGCGCGGGCCTGGCCGGCGAGTCCGTTCCTGGTGAACATCCCCAGTGCGCAGCCGGCCAGCCGGGCCGCGCCGAGGGCGGACAGGTCGCGGTCCCGGGGGCGGCGCACGATCCGCCCCGAGATGTCCGCCTGGAGCTGCATCAGGGCCGCGTTGTCGGTGGCGCCGCCGTCGGCGAGCAGCGCGGTGACGCGTCCGCTCGCGGTGTCGAGGCCCGCCACCACGTCCTCGATCTGGTAGGCGACGGACTCCAGGGCGGCGCGGGCCAGCTGGGGCAGGCCGGTGCCGAAGGTGAGTCCGCTGAGCAGGCCTGTGGCGTCGTTGTCCCACCAGGGAGCGGCGAGGCCGCCGAACGCCGGGACGAGGTGCACGCCCGCGGCGTCGGGTGCCGCGAGCCCGGCCAGCTCGGCCTCGCCGACGCCGAACAGTCCGGCGAGCCAGCGCAGGGTGGCGCCGGAGGAGCGGATGTTGCCCTCCAGGGCGTACGCGGGGATGCCGTCGTCCCAGGCGATGGTCAGGCAGAGCGGGGAGTCCTCGGCCCGGTCGGGTCCGGAGATCAGGCCCATGACCGAGGAGCCGGTGCCGTAGGTGACCTTGACGCTGCCGGGAAGGAAGACGCCGTGCCCGAACAGCGCGGCATGGGAGTCGCCGAGCACCGAGAGCACGGGGGTGCCGTCGGTGAGGGGCGGCAGGCCGTGGACGGCGGGGAAGGGCCCCGTCGACGCGGTGATCCGGGGCAGTGCCTCCCGGGGGACGTCGAAGACGTCGAGGAGCCGTTCGTCCCAGTCCCGGCGGCGGACGTCGAGCAGCTGGGTGCGGGCCGCGTTGCCCAGTTCGACGAGGTGGTCCCCGCCGCCGCCCAGGCGCCACAGCAGCCAGGAGTCGACCGTGCCGAGGCACAGCTCGCCGCGCCGGGCGCGGGTGCGGTCCGGGTCGTGGGTGTCGAGCAGCCACTGGGCCTTGAGGGCGCTGAACATCGGGTCCAGGGGGAGCCCGGTGACGGCGCGGACGTGCTCGCCGAGGCCGTCGGCGAGCAGGGTGGCGCACCGGTCGGCGGTGCGCCGGTCCTGCCAGCCGATCACGGGGCCGAGCGGGCGTCCGGTGGCGCGCTCCCACAGCAGACACGACTCCCGCTGGTTGGTCAGCCCGACACCGACGACGAGGCCCGGATCGTGTCCGGCCAGGCATGTGGCCACGGCGGTCAGGACGCTGTCCCAGATGTCGTCGGGCGACTGCTCCGCCCAGCCCGGCCGGGGATGGCCGATGGCGAGCGGGGCGGACGCCGAGGCGACGACCGCGCCGTCGGCGCGCACCAGGAGCGCCTTGGTCGCGGAGGTGCCCTGGTCGACGGCGAGCAGCAGCGGCTGGTTCATGACGCCGAGGATGTCAGGCCGAGGACCTCGCGGGCGGCGCGGTGGACGCCGTCCGCGGTGAGCCCGAAGTGTTCCAGGAGACCTGCGGGGCTGCCGGTCGGGGCGAACCCGGTGACGCCGAGGAGTCTCAGCGGGACCGGGTGGTGCTGGCCGGTGAGCGAGGCGACGGCGGCGCCCAGGCCGCCGCTGAGGGTGGCCTCCTCCGCCACGACCAGGCCCCGGGTCTCCTCGGCGGCCCGCAGGATCGCGGCCCGGTCGAGCGGGTCGACGAAGGGGACGTTGAGGACGCGTGCGGAGATGCCCTCGGCGGCCAGCCGGTCCGCGGCGGTCAGGGCGCGGGAGACCAGGGTGCCGATGGCGACGAGGGTGACGTCGGCGCCGTCGCGCAGCACCTGGGCGCGCCCGTGCTCGAAGGGGGCGTCGGGCGGGGTGACGTCGGGGACCTTGAAGCGGGGGACGCGCAGGTAGCTGGGGCCGTCGTGGGTGTACGCCCAGCGCAGGGCGGCCCGGGTCTGGGCGCGGTCGGCCGGGACGACCACGGTGAGGTCGGCCACGGCACGCAGCCAGGACAGGTCCTCGACGGAGTGGTGGGTGGGGCCGAGTTCGCCGTAGGCCATGCCGGGGCTCTGGCCGCACAGGATCACCCGGAACCCGCTGTAGGCGCAGTCGGCCTTGATCTGTTCCAGGGCGCGTCCGGTGAGGAAGGGCCCGGCGGCGGAGACGAAGGGGACGAAGCCGGCGTTGGCGAGGCCGGCGCCCACGCCGACCATGTTCTGTTCGGCGATGCCGACGTTGACGAGCCGGTCGGGGAACTCCTCGCGGAAGGCGACGAGGTTGCTGGAGCCGACGGAGTCGTTGCAGACGACGACCACGCGTTCGTCCTGGCGGGCGAGGGCGGCCAGTTCCTCGGCGAAGACCGTGCGGCAGTCGTACACGGGCGCCTCGACGGCGGCGGGCACGGCGGCGGAGCCTGCGGTGGGGGCGGAGTCGGCGGCGGGCACGGCGGCGCGGGCGTGCGGGGCGTGGGTCTCGGTCACCGGGTCAGCTCCTCGACGGCGGCGTGCACCTGTTCCTTGGTGGGCACCTTGTGGTGCCACTCGGCGCGGTCCTCGATGAACGACACGCCCTTGCCCTTGACGGTGTGGGCGACGACGGCGACGGGCCGGCCGGTGGTGGAGGGGGCGAAGGCGGCGCGCAGCGCGCCGTGGTCGTGGCCGTCCGTCTCCCGGACCTCCCAGCCGAAGGCGGTGAACTTCTCGGCGAGCGGATCGAGCGCGACGGTGTCCTCGGTGCGGGCGCCCTGCTGGAGCCGGTTGCGGTCCACGACGGCGCAGAGCGCGGCCAGCCGCTGGTGGCCGGCGGTCATCGCGGCCTCCCAGTTGCTGCCTTCCTGGAGTTCGCCGTCGCCGAGCACGACGACCGTGCGGGCGCCGTCGCCGCGCAGCCGGGCGCCGAGCGCGCAGCCGACGGCGACCGGGAAGCCGTGTCCCAGGGGGCCGGTGTTGGTCTCGACGCCGGGGACCTTGCGGCGGTTGGGGTGGCCGTTGAGCGGCGAGTACGGGGCCATGTAGCCGGTCAGCTCGCTCTTCGGGAAGTAGCCGCAGTGCGCCAGGGTGGCGTACAGGGCGGCGGCGCAGTGCCCCTTGCTGAGGACGAACCGGTCCCGGCCCAGGGCCTGCGGCCGTTCGGGGTCGACGTCGAGGACGGCGCCGAAGAGGGTCACGAGGATGTCGGTCACGGAGAGGTCGCCGCCGATGTGTCCCATCCGGGCCCGGTCGATCATGTCGAGGACCGTCAGCCGGACGTCGGTGGCCAGGGATTGCAGCAGGCGCACGGCGTCCGGGGGGTCCGCGGCGCGGACGGCCTGCCGGAGTGCGCGGTAGTCCGCGGCGGCGGAGTGATCAACAGCGAGCACCTGAATATCCATTCAGCCATGTGATTTCTAAGCAGTCGGATCATGCGCCGCGCCGCGCCGCACCGTCAACCCCTCGAAACAAGGCCCGAAAATCTACAGTTGCACCACTCTTGACGCGCACCCTCGCCGGAATCTACGGTCCCGGCCATCGAAGGCAGCACATCGAGAATAAATATTCAAAAGGAGTTGTCGTGGCCCCGCACCCGGTCCCCCGCACCTTCACCGGTGGCATGTGGACGTTCGGCCGCATCATCGACCGCTATGCGACGGACGGCTACGGCCCCGTCGTCC
Organism: Streptomyces sp. NPDC058464; assembly: GCF_042721035.1. Taxonomy (NCBI): domain Bacteria; kingdom Bacillati; phylum Actinomycetota; class Actinomycetes; order Kitasatosporales; family Streptomycetaceae; genus Streptomyces; species Streptomyces sp. NPDC058464. The sequence continues at coordinate 3,115 of NZ_JBHXMA010000006.1, read as the reverse complement.
CGACCCTGGACACCATCGAACTGGCCGCGGAATCGGGCGATCTGGTCGGCCTGGATCTCAACTACCCCTTCGACGGCGGCGTGACGGTCGAGGATGTCGGCAAGTCCCTCACGGCGCACGGTCTTTCCGCGGTCTGCGTCACGCCCGTCATCTACGACCGCGGCTTCCGCACCGGCTCGTTCACCGCGCCCGACCCGGCCACCCGGGTCCGCGCCCTGGACCTGGCGCACGAGTCGGTCGACGTGGCCCGCCGGCTGGGCGCGGGCTATGTGAAGTTCTGGCCCGGACAGGACGGGTACGACTACCCGTTCCAGGTGGACTACGCGACCCTGCGCCGGCACGCCGTCGAGGGCATCCGGGACGTCGCCCGCGCCTTCCCCGACGTCACCTTCGCCATCGAGTACAAGCTCAAGGAGCCCCGCAACCGGCTGTTCTGGTCCACGGCCGCCGCCACGCTGCTCGCGATCGAGCAGATGGGCGTGGACAACGTCGGGCTGGTCGTCGACTTCGGCCACTCGCTGTTCGCCAAGGAGAACCCGGCCGAGGTGCTCACCCTCGCCCACTCGATGGGCCGGCTCGTCGACATCGAGCTGGACGACAACTACCGCGAGTGGGACGACGACCTCACCGCGGGCGCCCTGCACCTCGTGGAGACGCTCGAATTCCTGCACGTGGTGCGGGAGATCGGCTGGGACAAGCCGCTCAAGCTGGACCTCTTCCCCTACCGGGAGCACCCCGGTGACGCGGTCCGCGAGTCGGTCGCCACGCTGCGCGCGCTGGAGGCCAAGGCCGCCGCGCTCCCCCTCGACGCCCTGCGGGCCGCCCAGGCCGCGCACGACGCGATGGCCGTCCAGCGGATCGTCCGCACCGCACTGCTCGGCTGAGCCGGCCGGCGTCCGCGGCAGCCGCACCGCGACGCCGGCCGCCCGGCCCACCCTCAGGAGCCGCCATGTCCCACCCCTGCACCCTCCCTTGCGGGAGCCCGTGATGCCCTACGGTCCCGCGTCCATCCTCGGAGACGTCCTGCGCAACAAGCGGGCCGAGGCGGTGGTGCGCAAGCACCTCACCGGAATCGTCAACGCGCCGCTGGAGATCCAGCTCAGGTACGCGCCGCTGGAGCGGGTCGTCGGTTTCCTGGAGGAGACCCGGGCCGACACCGCCGCCCGGGACGCCTTCTTCGCCGAGCTGGCCGCCGTCGACGAGACCGCCGCGGAGCCGCCCCGGCCGGCGGAGCAGGCGATCGTGCCCTCCCCCGACCACGAGTCCGCGGACGTCCCGGTCGGCAGCGCCGAGCTGGTGCGACCGGCGACGGCGACCCGCTGGCGCACCTTCGAACTGGAGCTCCACGGGCCGGCGCACGGCAACCCGTTCACGGACGTCGAGCTGCGCGCCGAGTTCCGCCACGGCGACCGCGTGCTCACCGCGTACGGCTTCCACGACGGCGAGGGCGTCCAGCGCGTCCGCTTCCTGCCCGACGAGGAGGGCGACTGGTCGTACCGCACCTTCAGCAACGCCCGCTCGCTCGACGGGATCACCGGCTCCGTCGCCTGCGGCCCGCCCGCCGCCGGGGACCACGGACCGGTACGGGTGCACGCCACCCACCACTTCCGGCACGCCGACGGCACCCGCCACCTGCCGGTGGGCACCACCGCCTACGCCTGGACCCACCAGGGCGACGAACTGGCGGAACGGACCCTGCGGAGCCTGGCCGGCAGCCCCTTCAACAAGGTGCGGATGTGCGTCTTCCCCAAGGCCTACCTGCACAACACCAACGAGCCGGTGCGCTACCCGTTCCAGGGGTCACCCGATGACGGCTGGGACTTCACCCGGCCCGACCCCGAGTACTTCAGGGACCTGGAACACCGCGTCGCCCAGCTCGGCGCGCTCGGCATCCAGGCCGACGTCATCCTCTTCCACCCGTACGACCGCTGGGGCTTCTCCGACATGGGCCCCGCCGCCGACGAGCGCTATCTGCGGTACGTGGTGTCCCGACTGGCGGCCCACCCGAACGTGTGGTGGTCCCTGGCCAACGAGTACGACCTCATGTGGTCCAAGGACACCGACCACTGGCACCGGTCGGCCGCGACCGTGCGCCGCTACGATCCGCACGGCCATCTCCTCGGCGTCCACAACTGCTTCGAGTTCTGGGACAACGGCCTGGACTGGGTGACCCACTCCAGCGTGCAGCGCGTCGACGTCTACCGCACGGCCGAGAACACCGATGCCTGGCGGGCCCGTTGGGGCAAGCCGGTGGTCGTCGACGAGTGCGGCTACGAGGGCGACCTCGACCAGGGCTGGGGCAACCTCACCCCGCAGGAACTGGTGCGCCGCTGCTGGGAGGGGGCCGTACGCGGCGGCTATGTCACCCACGGCGAGACGTACCTGGCGGACGACGACGTGCTGTGGTGGTCCAAGGGCGGCGAGCTGAAGGGGGAGAGCCCCGCCCGCATCGCCTTCCTGCGGCGGATCCTGGAGGAGACACCGGGGGCCGGCATCGACCCGCTGCCCTCCGACTGGGACGTCCCGACCGGCGGCGTCGAAGGCCGCTACCACCTCACCTACTTCGGCTTCGGCCAGCCCCGCCGCCGTACGTTCGCGATGGCCCCCGGCATCCGCTACGAGGCCGAGGTCATCGACACCTGGAACATGACCGTCACCCGGCTCCCGGGCACGTACGAGGGCGTCTTCACCCTGCCGCTGCCCGCCCTCCCCTACATCGCGGTCCGGCTCAGGGCGTGCGAGGGCACACCGACACCCGCGACGACAGCCGACTGACGCGACACCGCACCCCCGGCTCCCCCGGGGAGCTTCGGCTCGATCTCCCCCACACCTGGCCATCAGAACCGCGGGCGGCCCTGCCTCGCCGCCCGCCACGAACGTGGAGTTACCCATGCGACGCATCATGCTGACGGCCGTGGCGGCCGTCGTGACCCTGGCCGCGACGGCCTGCGGATCCGGATCCGGCGACAGCGGCGGAACCGGCGCCTCGGGGGGCACCCTCACCCTGGCGCCCCTCGTCCAGGCCCAGCCGTGGGACCTGGCCGACGCCGGACTCGGCAACAACACCCAGTACTACCAGCCTGTATACGACTCCCTGCTGCGGCTCTCGCCCAGC
>NZ_JBHXMA010000005.1:270889-356946 GCF_042721035.1 Streptomyces sp. NPDC058464 | reverse complement strand
CCCGGGGGCCCTCCGAACACCCCCGAGCCCCCCGCAGCCCGCGGGTCCCCCGTTCCGAGGGTGGGGCGCCCCCTCTTCCCCACTGTGGCGGCCCCACCGTCGTACTGCCGGACCTGCCGGACCTGCCGGACCTGCCGGACCTGCCGGACCTGCCGGACCTGTCGGGCAGGTCAGCCCTGGAGGCGCTTCTTCACCGCGGCGGCGACGCGGCCGCCCTCGGCCAGGCCGGCCACCTTCGGGTTCACGATCTTCATCACGGCGCCCATGGCCCGCGGCCCCTCGGCGCCCGCCGCCTTCGCCTCCTCGACGGCCGCGGCGACGATCCCCTCCAGCTCCTCGTCGCTGAGCTGCTTCGGCAGGTACTCGGCGAGGACCCCGCCCTCCGCCTTCTCCCGCTCGGCGCTCTCGGTACGACCGCCGTTCGCGAAGGCCTCCGCCGCCTCCCGGCGCTTCTTCGCCTCCTTGGCGATCACCTTGAGCACCTCGTCGTCGGAGAGCACGCGCTTCTCCTTGCCCGCGACCTCTTCGTTGGTGATCGCAGCGAGCGTCATCCGGAGCGTGGCCGAGCGGAGCTCGTCGCGTCCCTTGATCGCGGCGTTGAGGTCGTCCTGCAGCTTCGACTTGAGCGTGGTGGTCATGGCACCGATTGTCGCAGGTGTCACCGGCCCGACGCCCGCCGATTTACCCGCTTCACGCATCGCCTCACGTACCGCCTCACGTACCGCCCGGTCTCTGAGCGCTCGCTCGGTCTGACACGATGGCTGTATGCGCGCTCGATACGGAGTACCCCTGGGAGTCGCGGCGTTCGGCGCCGCGGGTGTGTTGTACGCGGCCGGTTTCGAGGCCCGTTCCTTCCGCCTGCGCCGGGTGACGGTCCCGGTCCTCCCGCCGGGGATGCGCCCGCTGCGGGTGCTCCAGGTGTCCGACATCCACATGGTCGGCGGCCAGCGCAAGAAGCAGCGGTGGCTGCAGTCGCTGGCGGGTCTGCGCCCGGACTTCGTGATCAACACGGGCGACAACCTGTCCGACCCGGAAGCCATCCCGGAGGTGCTGGACGCGCTGGGTCCGTTGATGGAGTTCCCGGGCGCGTACGTCTTCGGCTCCAACGACTACTACGGCCCCAAGCCCCGCAACCCCGCCCGCTACCTGCTGGAGAAGGTGAACGGCAAGCACGGCCTGAACGGCAACCCGCCGGTCGTCGGCGCGATCCACATCGACTGGGAAGAGCTGCGGGACGGCTTCGACGGGGCGGGCTGGCTGAACCTCACGAACACGAGGGGCACCCTGAAGATCGAGGGCGTCTCGGTGGAGCTGACGGGACTGGACGACCCGCACATCAAGCGCGACCGCTATCCGCAGGTGGCAGGCGGCCCGTCCGGTACGGCGGACTTCTCGATGGGCGTCGTACACGCCCCGTACCTGCGCGTCCTCGACTCCTTCACGGCGGACAACTACCCCCTGGTCCTGGCCGGCCACACCCACGGCGGCCAGATCTGCGTCCCGTTCTACGGCGCCCTGGTCACCAACTGCGACCTGGACGCGGACCGCGTGAAGGGCCTGTCCACGCATACGGCGGAGGGCCGTACGTCCTACCTCCACGTCTCCGCGGGCTGCGGCACCAACCGCTACACCCCGGTCCGCTTCGCCTGCCCACCGGAGGCGACGCTGCTGACGCTGGTGGGGCGGGAGTAGGGAGCACCTGGCCGGGGCCGCTCCATCAGGTCCCGTTTGTACCGTTTGACCCGTCTAATCCACTCGGCGTAGACCAGCGCGCCAGAAATGCCCTCTTCTCCCTACTTTGAGGGCATGACGACGACTCCTCCGATACCCAGGGACATACCCGACCTCCCCGCGGTTCCGGGCACGCCCGTGCTGCTGCCCGGATACGTTCCCGCGACGGCGGTGGTCGCCCCCGTCCGCCGCCCCGTGACCGCGGTGTTCCGCCTCGTGACGGCCGCGCTGGCGGCGGCCGGCGTGGCCCTGGAGCTGCTGCTGGGCAGCCCGGACCGGATCATGAGCTACTTCGGAGTCCAGGCGGCGGTGCTCCTGACCCTGGTCAGCCTCGCCTCGGCCCGCCGCGCCTGGCAGGCGGGCCGCCCCCTGCCCTCGTTCCTGACCGGCGCGGCGCTCCTCTACGCGGTGATCTCGTCCCTGGTCTACCACCTGCTCCTGGGCCACACGACGCCCCCGTTCTCGATGACGGGCTCGACACACCTTCCGGTGGCCTGGCACGGCCAGTGGCTGGCCCTGCAGCTCCTCTATACGGCAGCTCCCGCGGCGGCCCTCCTGGACTGGCTGATCCTCACGCCCCCGGCCCGCCTCCACCTCCGCCAGACGCCGGCGTGGATGCTGTACCCCCTGGCCTACCTGACCTTCACCTTCGTCCGGGCGGAGATGCTCCTCCCCGGCACGCCGGGCCGCTACCTCTATCCCTTCCTGGACGCCGAGCAGCACAGCTACCGCGCCACCCTCGCCAACGCCCTCCTCCTGGGCCTCTCCGTCTACGCCCTGGCAGTCCTCCTGGTAGCCCTGGACCACACCCGCCCGAACCCGGTCGGACGCCGCCCCTAAACCGGATTTCGTCTCCAGCCACCAGTGGGCTAAAGTAAACGACGTCGCCGCGACAAGCAGCAAAGCAGCGACACCGGGGTGTAGCGCAGCTTGGCAGCGCGCTTCGTTCGGGACGAAGAGGTCGTGGGTTCAAATCCCGCCACCCCGACAGTGAAACACCAGGCAAGGGCCTGACCCTCAGTGAGGGTCGGGCCCTTCCTGCGTCAGCAGGGTCGGGCCGTGCTTCTGACCAGCAAACTCTGCTGCACCCGCGACCGTCAGCCCCTGACGGAGATCCGCAACGCCTTCCGCGAGGTGCCCTTCGGCTGACGGCCGCTGCGCAGCCGGCACACGCCCTCGTCGCTGCTTTCCCGACGACGCTCCGGGACGGCCCGGTCTAGGCGCGGGCCTTACCGGCGGCGGGATGTGCGCCGGCGTGGGGTGCGGTCATGTCGAGCAGGATCATGGCGTCGTGGTCGGGGGTGCCGGGTTCGGCGACGTAGATGCCCAGGCGGTGGCCGGGGGTACCTTCGAGTTGCATGCCCTGGAAGGCAAGGGTGATCTCGCCGACCTGGGGGTGGTGGAAGGTCTTCGGCTTCTGGGCGTGCCCGGCTCGGGCGACGTCGTAACGGTCCCAGAGTTTGGCGAAGTCGGGGCTTTTCAGGAGGAGTTCGCCGATGAGGTTGGCCAGGTCGGGGGCGTCGGGGTCGGTGCCCGCCAGGGCGCGGAGGCGCGCGACACAGCCGCGGATCTGGGTGCTCCAGTCGGCGTAGAGGTCACGTGACTGAGGGTGGAGGAAGAGGTAGCGGGCGAGATTGCGCTGCCGGACCGGCCACTTCTCGATGCCGGCGTACAGCGCGAGCGCGCCCGGGTTGGCGGCGAGCAGGTCCAGGGTGCGGCTGGTGACGTAGGCCGGACTCGGCCGCAGGTTGTCCAGCAGTAGCTTGACCTTGGGGCTGACGGTGCGGCTGGGGGCGGCCGGAGGCACCGACGGGTGGTGGGCGGCGCGGACGGCGAGGTCGCGCAGATGGCCCTGTTCGTCCTCGTCCAGCTTCAGGGCACGGCCGAGAGCCTCGACGACGGCCAGGCTGGGGCGGGTCTCCCGGCCGCGTTCCAGCCTGGTGTAGTAGTCGATGCTCACCCCGGCCAGCGCGGCGACCTCCTCGCGGCGCAGCCCGGGGGTGCGGCGCACACCGGTCCCGGAGGTGAAGCCGACCTCGGCCGGGGTGATCCGGGTGCGCCGGGCTCGCAGGAACCGCCCCAGTTCCGTACCGCCGCCGTTCTGCTGCTGACGTTCGGGTGCCATGGCACCAGTGTGGCCCGCGCGCAGCGTGCTTGCCGCAGGCGAGGGGGACCGCGCCACACCCCCCTTCGCGCTCCCCGGAACAGCTCGCCCTGCCGCGTGGCCGCCGCACCGGGCACGGTGTGGACAGGAAGCAGATCACCGGGGAGTGAGGCGACCACCGCCGCTGAGCAGACGAGGAACACGGTCGCAGAGGCCCACCCCGGCGACACCCCGCGGACCTACCGGGCCGAGCAGGTCACCGACGACACCTGCCGGGCGCCCCGCAGCCCGGCCCGCTGATCACCCCGAAGCACCGAAGGACAGGCACCCCCATGCGCGCAGCATTGCTTTACCAGGCCGGCGACGTCCGCGTCGAGGACGTCTCCGACCCCAGGATCCAGCAGCCCACCGACGCGGTCGTCCGCATCGTGGCCGGCTGCGTCTGCGGCAGCGACCTGTGGCCCTACAAGTCCCAGCCGCTGACCGACCGGCCCCGCCAGATGGGCCACGAGTTCATCGGTGTGGTCGAGGAGACCGGCACGGAGGTGAAGAGCTTCAGGTCCGGCGACCTGGTGGTGGTCCCGTTCACCTACTCGGACGGCACCTGTGAGAACTGCCGCCGGGGTCTGACGACCTCCTGCGTCCACGGCGGCCCCTGGGGGGTCGGCGGTATCGACGGCGGCCAGGGCGAGGCCGCCCGGATCCCCTTCGCCGACAGCACCCTGGTCAAGCTCCCGGTCGGCGCGGACTCCGAACTGCTGCCCGACCTGCTGACCCTCTCCGACGTGCTGTGCACCGGCTACCACGCCGCCCGCACCGCCCGGGTGAAGGCCGGCGACAGCGTCACCGTCATCGGCGACGGCGCGGTCGGCCTGTCCGCGGTCATCTCCGCGAAGCTGCTCGGTGCCGAGCGGATCATCCTCATGGGCCGCCACACGCAGCGCACCGACCTCGGGCGCGAGTTCGGCGCCACCGACGTGGTCGCCGGGCGCGGCCAGGACGGCGTCGCCGCCGTGCGCGAGCTGACCGGCGGCACCGGCACCGACCGGGTGCTCGAATGCGTCGGCCTCAAGGACGCCCTCGTGCAGGCCACGGGCGTGGTCCGCGACGGGGGCGTGATCAGCCGTGTCGGCGCCCCGCAGTATCCCGAAGTGCCGTTCGGCTTCCCCGAGTTCCTGCGCAACATCACCCTCACCGGCGGCGTCGCCCCCGCCCGCGCCTACATCGAGGAACTCATGCCGCACATCCTGAACGGCGACATCCACCCCGGCCGCGTCTTCGACCGCACCGTGGCCCTGGACGACGTCGCCGAGGGCTACCGCCTGATGAACGACCGCGAGGCCCTCAAGGTCCTCGTCCGCCCCTGACCAGGGCGCCTCCGCACCGCACCACCACTCCGCACAGCAAGGACACGGCCATGGAACGAGTCACTTTCCAGAACAAGGGCAACACTGTGGTCGGCAACCTGTTCAAGCCCGCCGGCCTCGCGCAGGGCAGCACGTACCCCGCGATCGTGGTGACCCACCCCTTCGGCGCCGTCAAGGAGCAGGTCTCCACCACCTACGCCGAACTGTTGGCCGCGCAGGGCTTCGTCACCCTGGTCTTCGACGCCTCGTACCAGGGCGAGAGCGGCGGTGAGCCGCACTTCTCCGAGTTTCCCTCGGCGCGTGTCGAGGACATCCGCCGCGCGGTGGACTTCCTGAGCGTCCACCCCGACGTGGACGAGGACCGCATCGGCGCCCTGGGCATCTGCGCGGGCGGCGGCTACACGGTCAACGTGTCGCAGACCGAGATGCGGATCAAGGCGGTCGCGGGCGTGAGCACCTTCGACATCGGCTCCGCGCGCCGCGACGGCGTCGGCCCCCTCGGCAAGCAGTCGGCGGCGTACCGCACCGATCTGCTCAAGCGCTCGGGCCGGGCCCGCACGCGCGAGGCGGCCGGCGGGGAGGTCGAGATGTTCTCCCTGATCGCCGACAACCCCAAGTTCGACATGAACGACCTGTCCACCATCCCCGTGATGTACCAGGAGGGGTACAAGTACTACTCCGAGATCGACCCCAACCCCCGGTTCATGGGCACGTTCGCCCTCTCCAGCCTCAGCCAGCAGATGGCGTTCTTCCCGTTCGAGGGGATCGAGCTGATCTCCCCGCGCCCGTTGCTGCTGATCGCCGGCTCCGAGGCCGACACGCTCTACATGAGCCAGGACGCCATCGAGAGGGCGAAGGAGCCCAAGGAGTTCCTCGTCCTCGACGGCGCCAGCCACATCGACCTGTACTGGAACCCCGAGTACGTCCCGCAGGTCGCCGACAAGCTCACCGAGTTCTTCACCAAGAACCTCTGAGCGGCCGAGCGGATGCCGACCCGGCCACAACCAGGCGAACTTGCTTCCGCAATGCAGTTCACCCCGCCACACCAACCCAGCCCAAACCTCTGACCTGCGCCTCGACAAGAACAGCAGGTGAGGGACCTACGGATATCCGTAGGTCCCTCACCTGTTTCTGTGTGCGTGGTCTATCTGAGTGACCAGCGTTTCTGCCGGTTCGGAGACCGCGCCCCCGCGACGGGACGAGGGGTGCGATCGCACCTGCAGACCCGTCTGGATGCGGGCTTGTCGGCGTGGTCTCAGGGCGGCATAGATTTACTCCAGTTGATCACCAGGGGGAGCAGTGGCAGGGCGGGATCTTCGAACTCTCTTCAGCTCGAACGACCGGAGCATCGCCTCCAGTGAGGCGTTCACGAACCGGCAGGCGCAGTGGCGGGCCGTGACGGCCGGCCTCGCCGAGCACGTACGGCATGTGATGCGCGCGGACTTCGACGCGGAGGATCTGGAGGCTCCCCGCCGCAACATCCTCGTGTTCCACGGCGTAGGCGGCATCGGCAAGTCCACGCTCTCCCGCAAGATCGAGGCGTCCCTCACCAGCAGCGAACATCGTCCCGTGCAATGGGAGTCCCCGTCCCACCCCGAGGAGCGGACGTTGCCGGTCCGCATCGACCTCGCGCGCGCCGCGGGCATGGACTTCGAACGCGTCGTTCTGACCATCCGCCTCGCCGTCGCCACGCTCGGTCGGCCGATGCCCGCCTTCGACCTCGCCCTGCGCCGCTACTGGGAGCACAACCACCCGGGCGAACCGATCGAGGACCACCTGCGCCGGGGAGGGCTGCTGAGCCGTTTCAGTGCCGCTGCCGCTCTACCGCAGCAGATGCAGTCGGCTCTTGGCGACGTCGCCCAGGCCCTGCTCCTGCCCGGTACCGTCGGGAGCGCGCTGGGCCATGGAGCCGGCGTGCTCATCAAGGCCTTGCGCGAGCGGCGTCAGTCCGTACGCGCCCTCGCGGGCTGTTCGCGCCTGGCCGATCTCCTGGAGGCCGAGCCCGACCTGGAAGCCCTCAGCTTCTATCCGCACCTCCTCGCCTGGGACCTGGCCCAACTCCCGGCCCACAAGAGCGCGCTGCCTGTGATCCTGCTGGACACCTTCGAGGACACCGGCGACCGCACCCACCGTGACGCCGAGCGCCTGCTGCAGCGCGTCGTCTGGCTGATGCCCAACGCGTTCTTCGTCGTCACCGGACGCAATCGCCTCCAGTGGGCGGAGACGAGCCTGGCAGGGCAACTCGACTGGACCGGGCCGAACGCCTGGCCCGGCCTCGTCGCCGACTCCGCGCATTCCCGTGCAGGTGCATCCAGCCGCCAGATCCTGATCGGCGACTTCTCCCCCGAGGACTGCGAGGACTACCTGGCCCGCAGGCTCAGCCGCGACGGACGGCCGCTCATCGGCGAACCCGTTCGCCGGATCATCGCCGAACGCTCCCACGGGCTGCCGCTGTACCTGGACCTGTCGGTCATGCGCTACCTGGAACTCCGGCGGGGCGACCGACAGCCGCAGGTCACGGACTTCGACCACGACTTCCCGGCCCTGATCGCCCGGACTCTCAGCGACCTGACCGCCGAAGAACGCCACGTACTGCGCTCGGTCAGCCTGCTCAGCGCATTCTCCGTGCCCCTGGCCACCCAGGTCGCCGGCATGGACCACGACTCCCCCGCTCTACGACTGACCGAGCGCCCCTTCATCCGTGAGTCCCCCTCCGGCGTGTGGCCCTTCCATGTCCACGAGCTGATCCGCGCCGCCATTCGCCACGCGGACGACGGCAGTGACGACCGCTGGTCGGAGCAGGACTGGCAGCGCGCGGCCCAGCGCGCCTTCCGTGCCCTGGAATCCCAGTGGCGGCAGGACCCCCGTGGGGACCGCGATGGACTGGTCCGCTGCCTTCGACAAGGTCTCCTTCTCGCCCGGGACTTCCGTCTCGGTCTCGGCTGGCTCGCCGATGCCGCATTCCAGTACGTAGGGGATTCCGTCTGGGAACCGCTCGCACTGCCCGCCGCGGGTGACCCGTCAGCGGGCGGCCTGCAGACTGCCGCGGATGCCCTGGTCGAGACCCTCAGCGCCATCGCGCGGCGCCAGCACGAGCACCGCGAGCGCACGGCCGGTCGACTCGCGGCCGTCCTGGCGTCGGGGCTGCTCCCCGATGACCTCGTCGAACTGGCCACGTACTACCTGGCGAAGGCCCAGCGAGACCTCGGGCGGACCGAGGACTCGCGTCGCGGCATGCAGCGTGTCGCCTCCGCCGACGGGCGGCTGGCTTCCGCCGCTCGGCGGGGCCTGGCGCACCTGAGCCGACTGTCCGGGGACTTCCCTGCGGCAGTGGAAGTCGCCGGGAGGCTGGGCTGGGAGGGGCGGCACCACCGGGTCATGGGAGACGTGTGGTGGGTGCAGGGAGACATGGAGCGGGCGACCGTCGCCTACCTGGCGGCCAGGACCGAGGCCGAAGAGCACGGTGCGGCCGGCGAGACCGCGATGGCCCAGGCGCATCTCGCCTTCGCTGTCTCTCTCGCCGACCCGCTCCGCGCCGACGACGAACTCGACCTGGCGAACCGGCTGCTGTCACACCTCAGCCTGCGCTCCAGCGAGATGACCGCTCGCATCGCCGCGCTCGTACGCGACGCAGGACTCGCCGCAGACGTACCCGACCGGGCATCCGTGCTGCTCGCGGAAATCAACACCTCCGGCATTTCCTATGCCGCAGCCAAACTGCAGTTGGCCCTGTGCTTCCACCATGCCGTCCTCGACGCCCAGGACGACCTCGCGACCGCGATCACTCACCTGCGTGAACTCACACTGACCGGCGACTACGCCTACTACGTGGAGATCGCGCACTTCATGGGTGGCCTTCTGCTTCCCGAGCACACCGCGCGAGCACGGTGGCTCGACGGAGAACGACAGACCCGCGAACGATGGCGCCACCTGGTCGAGGCGCGTCGTGATCACCTCAGGGCGGCTCCCAGCGCCGGGTGATGGTTCGGGCACAGAATGCTACTATCCGTTTTTTGCCGGAATTATCCGGCGACCTGTGGGCTGTGGGACGCCTCAGGGGCGAGGGGGCTGGGATATGAGTACATATCGCTTCAATGCGCCGCCGGGTTGGCCGGTTCCGCCTGCGGGATGGATGCCGCCGCCGGACTGGCGGCCCGATCCGTCGTGGCCGCCGATGCCGGCGGGATGGCAGCTTTGGGTTCCGGACGCCGACTCCACCGCCGACGCACTCACTGCTGACGTTGGCGCCGGAGCCTCCGCGGTGCCGGCGCCGCGGAAGGGCGGGCTGTTCGGGCTGCGTCGTGCGAGTGCCGTCTCCGAGGCCGAGGAACTGCGTGCGTGGATCACCAGGACACAGGGGCTGGATGCCGCACAGGTCGCCGGTCTCGTACGGCAGGTCGAGGCGGAGGCCGCCGCGCTGCGTGAGAGGGCGACCGCCGAAGCCGCCGAGGAGGCCCAGGGAATCCTCAAGGACGCGCGTGAGACGGCGAAGGAGATTCTCGGCGACGCGCGCCGGGCGGCGAAGGAGACCGAGCGGGTCCGCAAGGAGGCCGAACGCCACCGCGCGGACGTGTCCGTCGCCGAGCGGCGGCTGGCTGAGTTGCAGGCCCAGATCGTCAACACCGACGAGATCGCGATGCTGCAGGAGGCCGGGGTCTACGCGTATCGGCATGCACTGCACGACGCGATCGCCTACCGCAGCCGGCTCGACTCCCTCCAGAACGAGATCAAGACGCTTGCCCGCGCGGGCCGCGCCGTCCTTGCGGCCACGGACTGGACGGTCAACGGTTCCAAGCGCGAGGGCCAGAAGATGGTCCGCGACTTCTCCAAGCTCATGCTGCGCGCCTACAACGCCGAGGCCGACTACGCGGTGCGCTCCATGCGGCCGCACCGGCTGAGTTCCCTTGTCGACCGGCTCTACAAGAGCCGCGAGACGATCGCCCGGCTCGGCGCGACCATGCACATCCGGATCTCCGACGAGTACCACAACGCGCGGGTGCGGGAGTTGGAGCTCACGGCCGACTATCTGCAGAAGAAGGAAGAGGAGAAGGAGGCCCAGCGTGAGGCGCGCGCCCGGGAGCGTGAAGAGGCGGCGGTCCAGCGGGAACTCGACCGGCAGCGGGAGAAGCTGAACAAGGAACTCAGCCACTACCAGGCTGCTCTCGACCGCCTGCGCGAGCGCGGTGACGAGGCGGCCGTCGCGGAGATGGAGGCCAAACTGGCCGAGATCGAGAACGCTCTGCAGGACGTCGAGTCCCGCGCGGCGAACATCCGCGCCGGCTACGTGTACGTCATCTCGAACATCGGCGCCTTTGGCGATCGCATGGTGAAGATCGGTATGACGCGTCGGCTCGAACCGCTGGAACGTATCTATGAGCTGAGCGGTGCCGCGGTCCCGTTCCGCTTCGACGTCCACGCGCTGATCTTCAGCAAGGACGCGGTCGGCCTGGAGACGGAACTGCACCGGCAGTTCGCGGCACGGCGGGTCAATCAGGTGAACAGCCGCAAGGAGTTCTTCTACGCCACCCCGACGGAAGTGCGGGACGTTCTGCAGCGGTTCGCCGGACAGCATCTGATCGAGTTCACCGAGGAACCGCAGGCGTTGGAATGGCGGGCCGGCAGCCACTCGGGAGAAGCCGGTGCCCCTGCGGGGAGCGCGGGAACGGGTGCACCGCGGACAACGTGATGTGCGGCGAGGCGCTACTACGATCACGGTCATGGATTGGCTGGAGCGTGCCGCGAGTCTGAGGCACTGGAGTCGGGACGGGGTACGGGCGCCGCACAAGCCGTTGCTGCTGCTGTACGCGCTGGCACGTTTCCAGGCGGATACCGAAGGCGAGTTGCGCTACACCGCGGTGGAGGCCGATCTGAAGCAGCTGCTGGCGGAGTACGGTCCGGCGCACGGGACCACGCCCGCCTACCCCTTCCACCACCTGGCCAGCGACGAAGTGTGGGAGGTACGCACCGACCGTGGCGTCGGCAGCCCAGGCACCGGAGTTCGGGAACTGCGGGCCAGCGGTGCCGCCGGGCGGCTGGCCCCGGACCTGCGGGCGGCGCTACGACGGGAGCCGTCGCTGTTGGGCCGTATGGCACGGGTGCTGCTCGACCTGCACTTCCCGCCGTCGCTGCACCAGGATCTGTGCGAGGCGGTGGGCCTGGAACTGGAGTTGGCGGAGACCGACGCTCTGGCATCGCCCGCACAGCGCCGACGGGACCGCCGGATGCGGGAAATGGTGCTGACCACATACGAGTACCAGTGCGCCTTCTGTGGCTACGACGGCATGATCGACACCGCACCCGTCGGGCTGGAGGCCGCACATGTGCGCTGGTGGGCGTACGACGGCCCGGACGACGTCGACAACGGCCTGTGCCTGTGCTCGCTGCACCACAAGCTGTTCGACAAGGGCGTCCTCGGTATAGGCGACGGTCACCGCATCCTGGTCTCGCAACGCTTCGTCGGCCGCAGCCCCGCCGCCCGCGAACATGTCACCGCGCTCGCCGGCCGCCCGCTCATCGGCCCTCAACCCGGTATCCGGCCCATCGCGGAGACCCACCGCTCCTGGCACACCGGCCAGGTCTTCCGAGGCTTCCCACGCCCCGGAACCACCTGACCCGACCACACCCGTGGACAGGGAGTCACTCCGGTCGGCGCAACCGATAAGCGCTGGCTCGTGCCCCGCCTCGTGCCTCAGGATTCTCGGCGTGACAGATACGGGACCCGCCGCAGTAGAGGCGCCGGAGGGGCTGCTGGGCTGGTGCCTCGTGGCCAATGTGGCGCGGGAGATCGCGCGCGGTGAGGGTGGCCTCGAGATTCAGCACGGCACGAAGCACTTCCGCGCGGGCACCCTGCTGCGGCTCCCGCCCGTCCGCTGGGACCCGGGCCATTGGCGTTGGCCTGCGGTGGGCCGGCACCGGGGCAACGGCCGCCGTTACGTCCACATGGTCGTACGCGCGGACGACCTCGAGAACTTCCGGGTCAAGGGTGTCTACAGCGAAGCCCTGGTGCGCAGCCTCAACGGCTACGCCCACGATCCGGCCGCCCCGCGGACCCTGCAGAACCCGTGGACCCGCGAGCGGGCCCAGAGCTGGGCGGACGGCTGGAATCGCCACCGGGAGCCGGTCTTCATCGAAGGCCACCCCTACGCCCGCCCACGGATGTCCGTCCCCAACCCTCCGCCGGCAGAGATCCAGATCGACGGCGAGACCCTCCATCTGGCCCACTACGGCACCCGGGGAGCTCGTTACAGCCGCACGCCCCCGCCCGTGGAGTGGACCCCCGAGCCGTGACCGGCGCGCAGGGCCGGGGGAGGCGCGCGACCCATCGTGGAGTTGGCTGTCGTGGCTGCCGCTCCTGGGCTCGGCTGCCATGACGGTTCTGGTCGCTGTGTGGGGAGCGTCTCCCGGAGTGGGCAAGTCGACGCTGTGCGGCGGACTGTCCCAGGGGCTCGCTGACACGGGGCTGCGGGTGGACCACTTCCGCGAGGAGGAGGTCCTGACCCGGCCGCAGTTCGCCGCAGTGGCCGAGGAGTTCACGGCGACAGGGACGGTCGGGCTGGAGACACTGATCGCGGCGACGGCGGACTTCGTCGATGCGGCCGTGGCGAGCGGCGACGACGTGGTGATCGCGGACGCGCTGATGCCGTTCGTGCCGACGCTGCTGGCCATGGGGCACGGCGAAGAGGCCATCGACGCCTTCGTCGACGACCTCACGGAGGTCCTCGCACCGGTCCGGCCTGTCATGGTCTTTCTCGACGGGAACGCCGAGTCCGCGTTGTCCCGAGCCGCGGCGAGGGAAGGCGCGCAGTGGCTGGACCGGTACGTCGGGAAACTCGCCGACTATGCGGTCAGTCCTCCGGTGGCCGACCTGGCTTCGGCGGTGAGGTATCTGCTGCGGGAGCGTGCGGTGACGCTTGGCGCGATCCGTCGGCGGGACCAGGACTGGGGTCTCGTCGTGGTCGAACGGGCTGACGAGCTGCCCCGGAGTGAGGTGTTGCGGGAAGTGCTGCGGGGTCTGAGGCCGTGGCTCGGGCTCGGGAAGGTCGTCGCACGCGGATAGGTCGACGCCGCCCGTGCCGACACGCAGGACCATGTGCCGTGCGCGAGAACGCCACCTCAGGTGTTGTGTTTCAGCCGTGCGGCGTACTCTGGCAGGTCGCTGTCGCAGGGTGCGGGGGAGGAAGCGGGAGTTGGCTACGGGCAGAGCGGCGGACTCGGGTGGGGGCGCTGTATCCGAGGACGGTTCGTGGGCGCGGGTGCTGGAGGATGTGGCCAGGAGTGGGCGGCGGCTGCGGCGTGCGGAGTTGGAGTCGCTGCGCGAGTACGGCGACCGGGCCGCCGAGGAGGGGCGGGGGCTCGCCGAGCTGGTCGACGAGCGGCTGGCCGTGACCGGCACGGTGTGGGAGGGGCTGCCGGTGGACGCGGCGTCGATGGCGGCGCTGCGGGCGGCGGTGGCCGCGCTCGCCGCGGGGCACGGCCGGGCCTACCGGGAGCGGCTGCGCCGGGAGGAGGCCGGGCGGCGGGAGTTCGTGGCGGACCTGCTGAGCAGCCGCAGTGATCTGGGGCGGCTGGCCGAGCATGCCGAGCGGTTCGGGCTGAATCTGGCGTGTGCGCATGTCGTGGCGGTCGCCGAGGGGGATGGCTACGACCTGGAGGATCCCCAGGTGCGGGCGCTGGAGCGGCAGTTGCTCGGCCGGTTCGGGGAGGAAGAGGTCCTGTTGGCGGTGAAGCACGGGCGGCTGGTGTGCATCGTGCCCGCCGGACCGGGTGAGGCCCCGGCGGTCAGGGCGTTCGCGGAGCTGACGCAGGGGCGGCGCGTCGTGGTGGGCCGGCCGCACAGCGGGCCCGGCGGTGTCGTGCACTCCTACGAGGAGGCGCGGAACGCGTTGGAGCAGGCCGCCCAGCTGGGACTGGACGGGAAGTTGCTGAACGCGGCCGATCTGCTGGTCCTGCCGGTGCTGCTGCGGGACCGCGAGGCCCTGGAGGAGTTGGTGCGCGGGGTGCTGGGTCCGTTGCGGACGGCCCGTGGCGGGGCTCAGCTGCTGCTGGAGACTCTGACCGCCTACGCGGAGTCGCGCTACGTCTCGGCGGAGGCGGCCCGGCGGCTGGGACTGAGTGTGCGCGCCCTGTCGTACCGCCTCGCGCACATCGTACGGCTCACGGGGCTGGACCCGGACGACGCGCTGCAGCGCTACACCCTGGAGACGGCGGTGTTCGGTGCGCGGCTGCTCGGGTGGCCGGATCAGTCGGCGGACCGGCGGGCAGGGAACGGGAACGGGTAGGCGGCGCACAGCTCGTGCCAGCGGGCCGTCTGCTCGGGGGTGGAACGGCCGCGGAGCCGGGCGAGTTTGAGGAGGTTGGCCTCGGCCGCGCTGCCCAGGGTCCGGGCCTCGGCCAGGTAGTGGTCGTCGAGCAGGGCCTCGACCTCGGTGTCGCTCTGGACGGGGTCGATCCGGGCGGCGAGCTGGGCCATGGTGCGGTAGGAGCCCTGGAGCAGGAACGGCGGTTCCAGGCGGTCGGTGTCCTCCTGGGCCGCGGAGGCGATGTAGGCGCTGTTGACGGCCAGGACGGTCCGCTGGACGCGGCGCAGGTGAGTGAGCGTGGCCAGTACGCGGTCCAGGTCCGGTACCGGGTGGGCGAGTTGGTCGGCCTGTGCCGCCGGGTCGCCGTCGGCGAGGGCGGTCAGCAGGGCGAGGTCGGCCGGGTCGGATCCGGCGAGGGGGGCCAGCACCGGGTTGGCGGCGAGGGCGTTCTCCAGGAAGGACAGGGCGAACAGGTCCTGGTGGCCGGTGAGGACCTCGCCGAGGTTCCAGACGTCGGCGCGGTTGGCGAGCATGTCGGGGATCTGGAAGCGGTGCCCGTTCGCGGTGTGGGGGTTGCCGGCGAGGCAGACGGCGAACCGGCGCCCGCGCAGGTCGAAGCTGCGGGCCACGCCGTCGCTGACGGCCTCGACGCGGCGCTGCGCGTCGCACAGCGGGATGAACTTCTGCAGCAGTTCGGCCGAGACGTGCTGGATGTCGTCGAGGTGGAGGAGGACGTTGCTGCCCGCCTCCAGCGCGAAGACGATCTTCTCGACCTCGCGGCGGGCCGCCGCGTCGGGGGCGCGGTCCGGGTCGAGCGAGGTGGTGCCGGTGCCGAGCGCCGGGCCGTCGACGCGGACCATGAGCAGGCCGAGGCGGTCGGCGACGTACTCCAGCAGGGTGGTCTTGCCGTAGCCGGGCGGGGAGAGGAGCAGGAGCAGGCCGCTGCGGTCGGTCGGGGCGGCGGTGGCAGTGGGGGCGGTGGCGGCAGTGGGGCCTGTGGTGGTGAGCGTGCCGAGCTGCTTGGCCAGGTTGTCGCCGACCAGCGGGAGGTAGACCCGGTCGATGAGCTGGTTGCGGACGAAGCCGGCGAGCGGGCGGGGGCGGTGGTCGTCCAGGCGCAGCCGGGTCCGCTCGGCGGCCAGGACGTCCGCGCGCCGACGCTGGAAGGCCCGGAATGCCGGGGCCCGTTCCTCCCGGAACACCCGGGCCCGGTGCGGGAGTTCGTCGATGCGTACGGTCAGCCGGCCCTCGTGGACGCGGGGGTGGGTGCCGAGGAGGCCGTCGACGGTCTCGCCGACGGGCGCGGCGATCTCGTAGCGCGGCAGGTCGGGTGCGCACAGGTGTGCCACGGCCTCCGGCACGCCCTCACTGTCCGTGTGCGTGGCCGCGTACGAGTCCAGCCAGGCGGCGGCGAGTTGGTGCCGTGCGGGCAGGTCGGTGGCGAGCGCGGCCAGGTCCGCGGTGAGGGCGGGGGCGGCGGCGGTGTGGCCGAAGCTGTCCAGGAGGGTGCGCGCGGCGACGCCGGTGGCGAATCCGTCGTGTGGGTCGGCGAGTTCCTCCTGGAGGTAGTCGCCCGCGCGAGGCGCCGGCGGCAGGCCGGTGGCGGCGGTGAACTCGGCTACCGCGTCCGTGAGTTCGGCCGCCAGGTCGGAGGAGGCCGTTGCCGCGGCCTCGGGGCCGAAGTGGGCGCGGGCCTGTGCCAGGGAGCGGGCGCGGCGCTGCCAGGCGGCCCGCCGGGAGCCGGTCGTGCCGTGGGCCCAGAACAGCTGGGCGGTGGCGCGTACTTCGGCGGGGTGCTGCAACAGACCGGCACCGGCCCGCAGTCGCAGCAGCGCGCCGAGGATGGCGGCGGCGTCGTGGTCGTGGACGCCACGCTCGTACCCCTCGTCGTAGCCTCTCTCGGCGGCGCGGCGGACTTGGTCGAGCAGCGGTTCCCCGGTGGCCGTGGACAGCAGCGAGGCGGCCAGGTACTCGGCGCGGTAGAGCGTCGGTGACTCGCTCACCAGGGGCTGTGTCCAGAACTCGCGGCCGGTCAGCAGCTCGGGGAGGTCGGCGGGGCGGCGGTAGCCGGTTCCGGTGACGACGAAGGCCAGGCCGTCGTCGCCGTCCGGCTGGAGGGTGAGTTCCACCGGTTCGCGGCGGACGGCGAAGCGGTGGCGGCCGAGGCGGACGGTGGCGCCGCCGTCCTCGGACAGGTCGGCGCGGTCGCGCAACTCGCGCAGGGCGGTGCGGACGGCGCCCAGCAGGCCGTCCTCCAGTTCCTGGGCGCGTACCCGGTCGTCCAGGTCGCGCAGTTCCCCGGCGGCGGCGCGGATGCGCAGCGCCATCGGGTCGGCGGCCTGTGCGGCGTGGATGTCGGCCGCCGAGCCGAGCCCGGCGAACCTGCGGCGCAGCGCCTCCAGGGCCCGCCGGGCGGAGGCGGCGGCCCGATCGGCGCGGGCGGCGGCCTCGTCCAACAGGGTCTGGCGGCGGGCGGCGAACGCCTGCCGGATCTCCTCCCGGCGCAGCGCCAGGTCGGCGGCGAGGTCCTCGGCCTCGGCGAAGCGGGCCTCCAGCGCGTCCACCCGCAGCAGCAGGCGGGCGAGCTGGTCGTCGCAGGCGGCGGGGCTGTCGGCGGCGGACAGGGCGGCGGTCGTCGCCTGGGCGAGCAGCGCCGACTCGGCGGCGTGCGCGGCGCGGTGCTCGGCGTCGAGCAGGGCACGGCGGCGGATCGTCAGGATCGCCCGGGCACGGTTGACGGCTGCCAGGACCTCGCCGATGGCCAGCAGTACGGCCGTTCCCGCGCCCGGGTCGGCGTCGGCCGCGCCGGTGACCAGGTCGGTGACGGTGGCCAGGGCGTCCGCCTGCTCGGTGAGGCGGTCGGCCAGCCGCGCGGCCTCGCCTGCGGTGGCGATCGAGGCGGCTTCCTCGGCGGCGAGCCGGGCGGCGGCGAGGGGGGCGGCGAAGGCGTCGGGTCCGGCGAAGAAGGCGAAGGCGCGCTCGGTCGCCGCCGCCAGCTCGGCGGCCAGGTCCGCCTCGACCCGGTCCAGGGCGGCCAGGTCGAGCTGGGGCAGTTCGCGCAGGGTGCGGGTACGGCCCTGGGCGCGGCGCAGTTCGGTGAGGAGGACGGTCCAGGCGTCCGCGTCGGCGGGCGGTTCGCCGTGGGAGCGGCGGACGAGGGCCGCGGCCTCCGTACGCGCCTGGTCCAGCGCCTGCGCGGCGCGGGCGGCGAGCCGGCGGACCCTGGCCTGCTCGGCGGCCAACTGCTCAGCGGTGGCCCGTAGTTCGGTGAGCGGTTCGAGCAGGCCGGTGTCGGCCAGCCAGTAGTGGCGGTCCGCCGCCTTGGCGCAGGCGTCGAGGATCAGCTCCGGGGAGGCCGTCGCCTGGTTCTCCTGTTGGTTCTCCTGTTGGTTCTCCTGTTGGTTCTCCTGTGGGTTCTCCTGTTGGTTCTCCTGTGGGTTCTCCTGTGGGTTCTCCTGTGGGTTCTCCTGTGGGTTCTCCTGTTGGTTCTTCTGTGCGGCGGCGGTCGCGCCGCGGACCACGTCGAGGCAGTCGGCGATGCCCGCGACCAGGTCGGCGTTGCCGATCCGCGCCAGCGGGCCGTCGTCGACCGGCTGGGCGGCGGCGTGGTCGGCGGACTGGAAAGGGGTGTTCCACAGCTGGAGTTCGTGCGTGCGCACCGGCTCGTGGTCCGCTCTGAGCAGGACGAGGGTGCCGTCCGGCAGCAGGGCGTACGCCGCGCCGTGCAGGGCGCTCGCCGCCTCGCGCCGGACCGTGTTCCACGGCAGCAGCAGGACCTGGGCGCGGCCCGGCCGGCGCAGGACGTAGAGCAGGTCCTCGCCGTTGGGCGAGGGGAGCACCGCGTCGAAGCGCAGCTCGTCCGCGGCGGAATCGGCGCCCGCGTCGGCGGCGGCGCCTCCCGACCCGCCGCCGATGCGGAAGGCCCGGTGGCTGCCGTCGGCCAGCTCGTAGCCGCCGGGGAAGATCAGGCCCTGCTCGGCGGGGAGCAGCCTGGCACCGCGGCCGAGGGAGTCCTGGCGGCGGACCGAACCGGTACGGGTGTTGACGACCAGGTAGCGGTCCGCGGGTTCGTTGTAGGGGCGGATCCGCAGGAGCAGCAGGGGGCCGGTCGCCGCGTAGGCGACGGTGGCGTCGGCGAGGCTCTGCAGCGGCTCGTCGACCGGCTCCTGGAACAGCTGCCGGTCGCCGGGGTGGGCCCGGACCGTGAGGCTGCCGCCGGTGGTGGCGACCGAGACCGCGCCCTCGCCGCCTTCGATCAGGATCCTGCCGTCCGCGTGGTGCTCGCGTCCGGTCGTCGTCCACGGCAGCTCGGAGCCGGGCGGCTGCGGAAGGTCGCGTTCACCGTGGTTGCCCAGGTACTCGACCCGGCCGACCCGGTCCGTCCCCAACTGCCAGCTCAGGACGCGCAGATCGCCCTCGTTCTCGCCGGTGCGGAACACCGCGAGCAGCCGCCCCGACGCCGTACGCCGCAGGTCGGTGAGGCGGGCGTCCCGGTAGTAGCGCAGCAGCTCGGCGAGGTCGCGGTGGAATCGTTCGTCGTCGAGCAGGCCGGGGACCTTCTCGGACCCCAGGGGCGAGCCGTCCACGGCGTGCAGCGACAGCAGGCCCGCGTCGAGGTCGGGTGCGGAGGTGCCGAGCAGGAGGACGTCGGGGCGTACGGCGACCACTCCGCATGCGGTGCCCTCGCCTGCGGTGCGCGGCCGGGACGAGCCCGCCAGCTCCAGCGGGCGGGAGCCGAAGGCGTCCTGCCGACGGGAGTTCAGCGCGGTGGCCCTGCGGGCCAGTTCCGCCGCGCGGTCAGCGAGCCTTGCCCGCAGGATCTGGTAGGTGCCGTCTTCGACGCCCATGGTTGCTGTCCGCTCCTCCTGGCCGCGTTGCGCCCGTCGTTCGTCCGCGGCGCCGTTGTGGCTGGTCGCGCAGTTCCCCGCGCCCCTTCGGGGCGCTGCTTCGTCGTGGCTGGTCGCGCCCGCGCGGCGGTAGCCGCACATCGATACAGCCCCGCGCCCCTTCGGGGCGCTGCTTCCCCGCGCCTTGCCGCGATGCGCCGTCAGTCGTCTGCTGCGCCGTCGTGGCTGGTCGCGCAGTTCCCCGCGCCCCTTTCGGGGGCGCCCCCGAAGGGGCGCCTTCGTCGTCGCGCTACTTGGCAGTGCCGTTGGCGAGCTGTACCGGGTCGGTCGGGACGGTGTTGCCGTCCGTCTGGCCGCTCAGGAGCTTCATCAGCAGGGCCAGGTTCCACGGGCCCCCGGCGGCCAGCGAGCGGAGCACCTCCGTCGCGTCGCCGCTGAAGCTCTTCTCGCCGTTCAGCCAGTCCGCCCCGAGGGTCTGCACCGTCTCCGATCCCTGCACGGCGCCGTCGATGGCCTTGCCGAAGGACACCGCGCCGACGAGCCGCTCCAGGAACACGCTGTCGCCGCCGACGATGTCGATGTCCGCGCTCTCCAGCCCGGCGGCCAGCACCGCCGCCTGGGCCTCGGCCACCTTGCTCTGGACCTCCAGCGCGGCCATCCGGACCTCCTTGTCCGCGGCCAGGCGGAGCCGGAACTCCTCGTGGGTCCGGGACACCTCGTCCAGCGCGGCCATCGCCGCCGCCTTCTCCTTGAGACCGGCGGCCTCGCCGAGCAGCCGCTCCCGGATGC
Organism: Streptomyces sp. NPDC058464; assembly: GCF_042721035.1. Lineage (NCBI taxonomy): Bacteria > Bacillati > Actinomycetota > Actinomycetes > Kitasatosporales > Streptomycetaceae > Streptomyces > Streptomyces sp. NPDC058464. The sequence goes on along the minus strand of NZ_JBHXMA010000005.1, from coordinate 336,809 downwards.
CCGCCGCCTCCGCGTTCGCCTTGCTCTCCGCGACGGCGGCCTCGGCGAGCCCGACCTTCTGGACGGCGTCCGCCTTCTCCTTGAGGCCCGCGGCCTCGCCCTCCAACCGGGCCCGCACGCCGGCCGCCTCGGCCATGGCCTGCCGCTCGGCCACCTCGGCCTGGGCCAGGCCGGCCGCCCCGGCCAGGGCGCGTTCGCCCTCCGCCCGGCGCATGTTGGCCGCGGCCTCCAGTTCCGCGCGCTTCTGCCCGGCCTCGGCCAGCACCAGCTGCTCCTTGGCCCGCAGGTGCGCGGCCTGCTCGGCGGCCTCGGCCGCCTTGATGTCCTTGACCAGCTGCTCCTGCGCCTCCGCCTCGGCGGCGATGATCACGGTCTGCCGGGTGCGCTCGGCCTCCTGGACGACCCGGACCCGCTTGATCTCCTCCTCCTGCTCGGCGACCGTGCGGTCCACCGCGATCCGCTCGCGCACCACGTCGGCCACGCTCCGGCGCTCCACCTCGACCTGCTTCTCCTTCTCCGCCCGGGCGAGTTCGACCTCCCGCTCCCGGTTGACGACCTCCAGCAGCCGGTCCTTCTCGATGCGCTCGCTCTCCACCGCGAGCACCCGTTCCCGGTTCTTCTCGGCGACCGCGATCTCCCGGACCTGGTTCTCCCGCTGCACGCCGAGCAGTTCCTCGGTCCGCAGCAGCGCGCTGTGCGCCTTGAGCCGCTCCTCCTCCTGGACCTGCGCGGTGGCCGCCTCCTCCTGGGCGCGCAGGGTCTCGATGCCCTTGCGCTGCCGGATCTCCGCCTCCGCGCGCCGCCGTTCCAGCTCCAGGACGGCCTCGCGCGCGTCCACGTTCTGGCGGGTGATCTCCATCTCCTCGTTGCGCTGGAAGTCGTTGGTGCGGATGTGTTCCAGCGCCGTCAGTTCGGTGATCTTCCGGATGCCCTGGGCGTCCAGGATGTTGGACGCGTCGAGCTGTCCCAGCGGGGTCTGTTCGAGGTGGTCGATCGCGGCGTCCTCCAGGTGGTAGCCGTTCAGGTCGGTGCCGATGGCCGCGACGATGCGGTCCCTGAACTCCTCGCGCTTGGTGTAGAGGTCGGCGAAGTCGAGCTGCTTGCCGACGGTCCGCAGCGCCTCGGCGAACTTCGCGCTGAACAGGTTCTGGAGGGTGTCCTGATGGCTGGCCCGCTCCGTGCCGATCGCCTGGGCGACCTTGACGACGTCCTCCACCGTCTTGTTGACCCGCACGAAGAACGTGATCTGGATGTCGGCGCGGATGTTGTCCCTGCAGATCATGCCCTCCCGCCCGGTACGGATGATCTCGATGGTCTTCACCGAGATGTCCATGACCTCCGCCCGGTGCAGCATCGGCAGCACCAGGGCACCGGTGAAGGTGACGTCGACGCTCTTGGGCCGCGAGACGATCAGGGCCTCGCCCTGGACGACCTTGCGGAACAGCCGGCCGAAGAGCAGCAGCGTGCCCAGGCCGATGAGCAGCAGGACGGCGACGAGTACGCCGATTCCGATGGTGACGACAGACATGGCTGTTCCCTTGGACGACCTTGCCGTGGATGGATGAGTGAGCGACGGGCGTGCCGAGCGCCCGAATGCGCCGACGAGCGTGGGGTGTTGTCGCGTCAGCCGGTGGTCGGCACGGCGGGCATGACCCAGAAGTACTCGCCCGCGTCGTCGTAGTCGTAGATGAGTGCCGACGCCCCGGTGCGGAGCGCGCCGCCCGGCCCGGCCGCGTCGTCGAGGCTCTGCCGGACCTGTACGACGGCGGAGGAGCCGTCGGCCGCACGGACCTCGGCCTGTCCGAAGTCGGGGCCGACCCGGCCGGTGCGGATCACACAGCCGAGGCCGACGAAGTCCCGGCGCGACGGCGGCGGGGCGGGCGCCGGCATCAGCCGCCCCAGCGGCCACGCCAGCAGCCGCGCTCCCGCCCACCCGCCGGCCAGGGCGACCGGCAGCAGGACTCCCCCGTGCCCGCTGCCGAGTGCGACCCTGCCGCTGAGCGCGCTGAACCAGGCGAAGGCGACCACCAGCGACACCGCCACGGTGATCGGCACCCCGCCCAGGCCCAGCACCTTCTGCAGTCCCCCGTGGCCGTGGCGCCCCCCGCCGCGCCCGCGCCCGTGGCGCCCCCCGCCATGGCCGTGGCCGTGCCCGTGGCCGTGATGTCCTCCGCGCGCCCCGTGGAAATGGGCGCCCCCCAGGAGCACCAGCAGCCAGTAGACCGCGACCACGACGAGCGCGAAGGTGAAGACCACGGTCGGAAACGCCGTGACCGCCCCCAGGAAGTCCCCCACTGCACTCGCCCCGCCTCTGCAGATCCCCCGACGGCCACGCTTCGTGTGCCGCAGCCGCAAGGGTGACACCGCGACGACGACCGCGCAGCGCATGATCCCGGAAATCTTGACGGCCCCTTCACGTCCCGGTTCAGCTCACACCCCTCGGCGCCGGAACGGGTACGGAACAAGGCACGGAACAAGGTGGCCGTCGCGGTCTCCGGCACGGCCGCGGTGCTGATCGCGGTGGCACTCACCGCCCGCGCCCCGAAGAAGCTCAACAGCTGATCAAAGGGGAGCAACTCCCGTTCGTGGTCGGTCGTGGTCGGGCCGCCAGTAGAGTGGGGAGGCTGCGGCGACCCACCGACATCCGTCCTCTCACAGGGACATGGCCGACAGCGGTCGAGTCGTCTCACTGTGTGAGGATGAAGCAAAAGGTGCTGATAGCGGGCCGGTACCGGCTGAAGACCGCCATCGGGCGCGGCGCGATGGGCGAGGTCTGGCGGGCGTACGACGAGATGCTCGGCAGACCGGTGGCGGTCAAGCTCCTGCTCGCCCAGCACACCGACCCCACCGCCGCCGCCCGCTTCCGCCTGGAGGCCCAGACCGCGGGCCGGCTCCAGCACCCGAACGTGGTCGGCGTCGTCGACTTCGGCGAGCAGGAGGGCCGGCTGTTCCTGGTGATGGAGCTGGTCGAGGGCGACAGTCTGCACCGCGTGCTCGCCCAGGCGGGATCCCTGCCGGCCGAGGAGGTCGCCCGCATCGCCGCCCAGGCGGCCGCCGGACTCGCCGTCGCACACGAACAGGGCATCGTGCACCGGGACATCAAACCCGGCAACCTCCTCCTCGACGCCGTCGGGTCCGTGAAGATCGGCGACTTCGGCATAGCCCGCTTCATGGACGACCCGGGTGGCGCGCTCACCGCGACCGGCCAGATCGTCGGGACCAGCCTGTACATCGCCCCCGAACGTGCCCTGGGGCAGCCCGCCGGACCGCCGTCCGACGTCTACTCGCTCGGCTGCGTGCTCTACCAACTCCTCACCGGACGGGTGCCGTTCAACGCCGAGAGCGCCATCGCGGTCCTCCACCACCACCTCGACACGCCCCCCGTGCCACCACGGGAGCTGGGCATCGGGCTGCCGCCCGCCTTCGAGAACTACCTGCTCGGCCTGCTCGCCAAGCGGCCCGAGGACCGTCCCACGGCGCGTCAGACGGCCGAGTGGTTCGCCGCGGGCTCCTGGAGAGGACGCCCCGAGCCCCTCCCGGCGGCCACACCGCGCACCGCACCGGGCACAGCACCGCGCACCGCGCCGGAGCCGCGTGCGACCACCTCCGGGACACCGGCGGGGGCGTGGCCCGAAACGGGCCTGCCGCCGGGCTCCGTCACCACCTACGCCTTCCCGTCCACCGCCGCCGGCACCGCTCCGGCCCACCGGGGGCGGCGCCGTCAGCGGACGGGAGGCCGCACCGTCTCCGCACGCCGTTCAAGGACGGTGAGCACCGTCGCCGCCGTGGTGATCTTCCTCGGGGCGCTGCTGGTCGGCATCGCGTGGTTCTCCCCCGACCACAGCTCGGCGGACACACCGGCGACCGATCCGTCCAGCACCACGAACCAGGCCCCGGGCACGCCCTCGTCCCTGAACCCTCCGGCGACCGGCGGCAAGAAGCCCGGAACCGGCGACGACGGCGGCCCGGGCAGTCAGCCGGCCCCCAAGAAGGGCAAGGACAAGGGCGGCGAGGACGACAAGGGCTGATCGGCCCGGTGGCGCGGAAAGGTCCGTACCGGTTGGTCCAAGGGTTGTAGAAACGCGGCGGCCCGGAGCCCTCCGAGCAGTCGGAAACCGAATCCGGTGGGCGCGTCGTGCGCCGTGGCAGGGCCGGGATCTGCGCCGCGTCGGCTGCGGGGGCTCAACCCGACCGATTTCGGCTTCAGTTGTTGACGGCGGGCAGGGGCGGGTCTACAACCCGAGGGAGCGCTCTCATGTCTGCTGTTGCTCCATCCCCACGCACGCCGGACCGGCTTGAGGAGACCCGCATGCAGAGTCCCGTCGGCGCACCCACCCGCAGACCACCGGCCGGCGCCGTAGGCCCACGCGCGGCGCTCGGGCTGGTCGTCGTCCTGATCGCCGCCTTCTTCGCCGTCCTCGCACCGGCGCCCGTGCACGCCGCCGACCAGTTGCTGTCCCAGGGCAGGCCGGCCACCGCCTCCTCGACCGAGAACGCGTCCTTCCCCGCGAGCGCCGCGGTCGACGGCAACACCGGCACCCGCTGGTCCTCGGCCTTCGCCGACCCGCAGTGGCTGCAGGTCGACCTCGGGTCCGTCCAGCAGCTCAGCAGCGTCACCCTGAACTGGGAGGCCGCCTACGCGAAGGCCTTCCAGATCCAGACCTCCACCGACGCCACCACCTGGACCACCGTCTACTCCACCAGCACCGCCACCGGCGGCAGCCAGAGCCTCGCCGTCACCGGCAGCGGGCGCTACGTCCGCCTCTACGGCACCGCGCGGGGCACCCCGTACGGCTACTCCCTGTGGGAGTTCCAGGTCTACGGCCCCGGGTCCACCACCCCGCCGGACGACTTCTGGGGCAGCACCGGCGACATCCCCGCGGCGAACAACGCCGTCGAGGTGAAGATCCTGAACCGCACCAACGGCAAGTACCCCGACAGCCAGGTGTACTGGAGCTTCAACGGGCAGACGCACTCCATCGCCGAGCAGCCCTACCTCGACATGCCGGCCAACTCCGCGGGCCGCATGTACTTCTACCTGGGCTCGCCCACCAGCGCGTACTACGACTTCATCGAGTTCACGGTCGGCAACAACGTCTTCAACGGGAACACCACCCGGGTCGACGCCTTCGGCCTGAAACTGGCCATGCGCCTGCACAGCAAGGACGGTTACGACGTCGAGGTCGGCGAGAACCGGCAGACCTTCGCCGAGGACCGCGCCACCACCTTCCAGCGCTTCGTCGACGCGGTGCCGTCCCAGTTCGACGTGCTGGCCCAGACCCAGGCCCCGTACCGGATCATCGCGCCCGGCAGCGACCCGAGCTTCCGCGCGGGCGGCGCCAACGCGAACTACTTCACCTCGTACGCCCAGTCGGTGGGCGTGACCGCGGCCACCTCCGACATCTTCGGCTGCGCGGCCTCCCTGGCGGCCGACCCGAACACGTGCGCCGCGCTCAACCGCCACGTCGCCACCCTGCCGGCCTCCCAGCAGTCCGACCCGGCCCAGTTCTACACGGCGGCACCCGCGAACTACTACGCCAAGTTCTGGCACGACAACGCCATCAACCACCTCGCCTACGGCTTCCCCTACGACGACGTGGCGGGCCAGTCCTCGTTCGTCTCCCACGCCGACCCGCAGTGGCTCCTGGTCGCCGTCGGCTGGTGAGCGACCCGGCGGAACGGGACCGGGCCGGGGTCCGGTCCCGTTCGTCTCCCGTCCGTCAGGCCGTGGGGGCGCCGACCGTCCCGGGCTCCGGCTCCGGCTCCGCGTCCGCGTCCGCGTCCCCGGCAGGGGCGTCGTTCAGGCCGAGCCCGAGGTGTTCGACGTGGTACAGGGCCTGGTCCAGGAGTTCGGCGACGCCGTCGTCGTGCGCGACGAGCTGGCGACGATCCCGGCCGTGGTCGCGCTCTCCCGCCGGGCCCGGCGCCTGGTCGTGCAGAACCTCGTCGTCGCCGGGGTGTTCATCGCCGGCCTGGTCCTCTGGGACCTGGCCGGCGACCTGCCCCTGCCCCTGGGCGTCGCCGGGCACGAGGGCTCCACCGTGCTCGTCGGCCTCAACGGCCTGCGCCTGCTGGCGGACCGGGCCTGGGGTACGCCCTGAGGTACGGCCCGAAGTACGCCCTGAGGTCATGCCGAGGTCATGATGAGGTCATGTCCTGAACTCGGCGCCTTTGGCCAGAACCAGTACCGTCCCCCCTGCGTCGTACGGCATGTGTCCGATGGCCTGACCTGTGGGGGGACCACATGAGCGCCGAGATCTACTTCAGCAACAACTACCGGGATCTGTGCGAGCGCAACGGGACCGGTGCCGGTTTCCAGTTCGAGTTCTCCTGCTCACGCTGTTACGACACCTGGCGCTCACCGTTCGAGCCCTACACCGGAGAGCGGGCCGCCACCTGGGTCCGCAAGGGGGCCGACGTGGCCTGGGGGCTGCTCGGCCGTACCGGGACGGGGCTGTCGTCGGCGGCCGAGGGGCTGGCGGGGGCCGGTTACGGGCGCTCCCGCGACGAGGCGTTCCAGCGGGCGATCGACAACGCACAGGGGCACTTCAACCGCTGCGCGCGCTGCACCGACTACGTGTGCGGCCGCTGCTGGAACGCGGCCCAGGGGCTGTGTCTGCGGTGCGCTCCGGACACGGCGGCCGAGGCCATGGCGGCCCAGCAGCGCGGCCTCAACGACATGGCCTCGCAACGGGCGTACGCCGCGGGGCAGCAGGCCGGGCAGGGCTACGACCCCAGCACGCCCCGCCAGTTGGTCTGCCCGCAGTGCCGCACCGAGACGCACGGCGCCGCCTTCTGCTCGGGCTGCGGCTACCACCTGGCCCAGTCCGAGCGGTGTTCCTCCTGTTCCGCCGCGGTGCCGGACGGGGCCGCCTTCTGCCCGGGCTGCGGTTCACGCAGGTAGCGGGGCGGCGCCCGGGCAGCGGGCGGGCGGGGCCGTCGTCGTGTGCCGGAGCCAGCGGGCCTCGATCTCGCGGCCGTCGGGGAGGGTGTGGCGCGGCGGTCCGACGGCCGCGAAGAAGCCGGCGCCCGCCAGGGCCCGGCCGCTCGCGGCGTTCGCCGGCTCGTATCCCGCCCGCAGCGTCCGCAGCCCGAGGTGGGTGTGGCCGAAGACCGCGGCGGCCCGGAACAGTTCGGTGCCGAGCCCCAGGCCACGGGCGTGGGGCGCCAGCCATCCGCCGACCTCCCCGGTGCCCGGGTACAGCCCCGTGGCACCGGCGTATCTGCCGTCGTCCAGGCGTACGCCGACCAGCATCTCCTCCCCGCCGGGGCGGGGCTGGTAGGGCTGGGCCAGCAGGTGCCCGGCCGTCGTGGACGCCCGTAGCGCGTCGGTGTCACCGGGGCACAGCCGCAGCAGATCCTTGCGGGCTCGGGCGCCGACGAGGTTGCCCACGCCCCAGCCGAGCCATCGCTGGGCCTCCGGGTCCGAGGCGGCGGCCACCGCGGCGAGGAGGTCCAGCATCGTCTCCGGGGTGTAGAGAAGGAGCCGCTCCGTGCGCAGGGTGTGCCGCTGGTGCCCACACGGACCGGGCAGCGGGAGCCTGGGGGCCGACCGTGCACGGCGGAACCGAGACCAGAGCATGTGACTCTCCCCCCGAAGACCCCGAAGACCCCGAAGACCCCGAAGCCCCTGGCGGCCGTGGCAGCCGGGACGGCAGCCGGAGTGTACTGCCGTCGGCGCGCGAACAGGAGGGGCGCGCCACCCGGATGCTGTGGCCTCACTGGCCTCATACCCTCCAGGGGTATATAACCTGATGGTCGCGATCGGCTGCGAAGGGCGGACACCATGCATGCGATCGGGCACGCGCTCTCCATCGCCGGATCGATGACCTGGGAGATCACCTGGGCGTTGATCCTCGGCTTCACGCTCTCCGCGGTCGTGCAGGCCGTGGTGCGCCGGGAGACGGTCGTACGGCTGCTCGGGGACGACCGGCCCCGTACGCTCGCGCTGTCCGCGGGGTTCGGCGCCGCCTCCTCGTCCTGTTCCTACGCCGCCGTCGCCCTCGCCCGCTCCCTCTTCCGCAAGGGCGCGGACTTCACCGCCGCCATGGCCTTCGAGATCGCCTCCACCAACCTCGTGATCGAGCTGGGCGTGATCCTGGCCCTGCTGATGGGGTGGCAGTTCACCGCGGCGGAGTTCGTCGGCGGCCCGATCATGATCGTCGTCCTCGCCGTGCTGTTCCGGGTCCTGCTGCGGGAGCGGCTGTTGCGGCAGGCGCGGGAGCAGGCGGACCGGGGGCTCGCGGGCTCCATGGAGGGGCACGCGGCGATGGACATGTCCGTGGGCGGCGAGGGCGGTTTCGTGCGCCGGCTGCTCTCCCGGGACGGGTTCACGTCCGTCTCCCACATCTTCGTCATGGAGTGGGCGGCGATCCTGCGCGACCTGGTGGCGGGCCTGCTGATCGCCGGGGCGATCGCCGCCTGGGTGCCGGACGACTTCTGGCGCAGCTTCTTCCTGTCCGGCCATCCGCTCGCGGCCAAGCTGACCGGGCCGCTGATCGGGCCGCTGGTGGCCATCGCCTCGTTCGTCTGCTCGATCGGCAACGTGCCGCTGGCCGTGGTGCTCTGGAAGGGCGGCATCAGCTTCGGCGGCGTCATCGCCTTCATCTACGCCGACCTGCTGATCCTGCCGATCCTCAACATCTACCGGAAGTACTACGGCACCCGGATGGCCGCCTTCCTGCTGGGCACCTTCTTCGTCTCGATGGCGGTGGCCGGCTATGTCGTGGAGCTCGTCTTCGGGGGGCTGGGGCTGGTCCCCGACCAGGCCGACGCGAAGATCCCCGACGACGGGATCAGCTGGAACTACACCACGTACCTCAACATCGCCTTCCTGCTGCTGGCCGCCGCGCTGGTCGTACGGTTCCTGCGCACCGGCGGCCCGGCGATGCTGCGGATGATGGGGGGCTCGCCGGAGGACGGGGAGCAGGGGCACGAGCACGACCACGGGCACGGGCACGGGCCCATGCACGACGCGGACTGACTGGGCGCCGATCGGGGGAGAACGTCCGGGTCCGACCCGTTCGCCGTGGAGACATCGTGGAAGAGGATCACGTGGAACCCACCCGCGACCTCGCCGTCGCACCCGCCGTGCGGGCCGTCTACGGGCCCCAGGACCTCAGCTCCGCCCCGGCGTTCAGAGGCGGGTTCATCAACTTCGGCCACTGGGACGGGATCCCGCTGGACCGCCCGCTGACCGCCGAGGACCGGGTCCGCAGCCGGCGCAACCTCTACCGTCGCGTGCTCGGCACCCTCGACGGGACGGACGCCCGTGCGGTCGAGGTCGGCTGCGGGCCGGGGATCGGCGCCGCGCTCGCGCTGGAGGAGTTCGGGTTCGCCGCCGTGACCGGTCTGGACATCCACCCCGAGCAACTGGAGCGGGCCCGCCGGGCCAACGCCGGCCTGCACGCCCGCGCTCCGGAACGGCTGGACTTCGCACACGGGGCGGCGGAGCGGATGCCGACCACGGGACGGGACAGCCGCACCGCACGCACCGCTGCGCCCGCTCGGGTGGCTCCGCGGTGCGAGCCGCGTGGCTGTCCCGTCCCGGCCGGGCCGACTTGATGATCATCGGTCCGTGACGACCTACGACGGCACTCGCACTGCCGGCCAACCACGCCGCACGGCGCCCGCCGTCGCAGCCGCCGCCCAGTACCCGGCCCTCGCCCGCCCTCTCGCCCGCGCCCTCGCCGCGGCCCTGACCCTGCTCTGCTGCTCCCTGCTGACCTGCCTGTCGGCCGCACCACCCGCGGCCGCACAAGCCGAAGCCGCGCCCCCCGCGGCCCCACAAGCGGGGGCCCGGTCGGCAGCACGTCCGCCGACGGATGCCGAAGCCCGCACCGACGCCTACCTGGCGTCGCTGCGGACGGCCCAGGACCCCCGGGCCCTGCGCAGGTTCTTCCGGAAGCTGCCCAAGGGCGGTGACCTGCACAACCACCTCTTCGGTGCGGTCAGGACCGAGTACCTGATCGCGCTCGCCGCCGAGGACGGGCTGTGCGTCGACACGGCGACGCTGACCGCCGTCGTACCGCCCTGCGGCCCCGGCACCCGGCCGGCCGCCGACGCCCGTGACGACCGTGACTTCCGCGAGGCGATCCTGCGGGCCTGGTCCATGTACGGCTTCCCGCCGGACCAGAGCGGCCACGACCACTTCTTCGCCACGTTCGACAAGTTCGGGCTGGTGCCCTCGCTCCATCCGGGCAAGGTGCTCGCCGAGGTCGCCGACTCGGTCGCGGCGCAGCACCAGTTCTATCTGGAGACCATGGTCAACCCGGCCTCCGACCGCGCCGAGCAGCTCGCCGACGAGGTCGGCTGGGACCCCGACCTCGCCGCCCTGCACGCCAGGCTCGTCGAGGGCGGCGGGCTCGACGAGGTGGTCGCCGACGCGCGCCGGGCGACGGACGACGCCGACGCCGGGTTCCGGGCCGCCGCCCGCTGCGGCACCGACCGCCCCCGCCCCGGCTGCCGGCTCACCGTCCGCTTCGTCTACCAGGCCTTCCGCGGCGAGTCCCGGGAACGCGTCTTCACCGAACTGGCCCTCGGCATGCGGCTCGCCGAACGCGATCCCCGTTTCCTCGCCGTCAACCTCGTCCAGCCCGAGGACGGGCCCGTCGCGCTCGCCGACTACACCCTGCAGATGCGCATGGTGAGGTACCTGCACACGGTCTACCCGAGGGCCCGTGTCACGCTGCACGCGGGCGAGTTGCGGCCCGGACTGGTGCCGCCGGAGGACCTGCGGTTCCACATCCGGGAGGCCGTGGACATCGCCGGCGCCGAGCGCGTCGGCCACGGCGTGGACCTCCGCCACGAGGACGACTGGCAGCGGACGGCCCGCACGATGGCCGCCCGGCGGATCGCCGTCGAGGTGCCCTTCACCAGCAACGCCCAGATCCTCGGGGTGCGCGGCGCCGCGCACCCCTTCGACACCTACCGGTCGTACGGGGTGCCGGTCGTCCTGGCCACCGACGACCCCGGCGTCTCCCGCACCGACATCAGCCACGAGTACCAGTACGCCGCGGAGACCTACGGCCTGACGTACCCGGAGCTCAAGGACCTGGCCCGGGCCTCCCTGGAGTACGCCTTCCTGCCCGGCGGCAGCCTCTGGCAGGGCAACCCGACGCGCGACGGCTACCGTCCGGTCGCCGCCTGCGCGGGGCAGCTGCCCGGGAGCGGCCGGGCGCCGGGCGTGGAATGCCGGCGCCTGCTGGACGCGAGCACGAAGGCCGCGGTGCAGTGGCGCGAGGAGGCGGCTTCTGTGGCCTTCGAGCGGACCACGCGGTAGTTGTTCGACTGCCGCGCCGTCGTGGCTGGTCGCGCCCACGCGGTGGAGCCGCATATTGATACAGCCCCGCGCCCCTGACGGGGCGCTGCCGAACCGCAGCGGACTTCGCCCGAGCCGCCTACTCTGCACGGGTGACCACCACCCATACCACCGAGCTGACCCTGCTGCCCCGAGTCGCCTGTCGTGGACGGGAGGTCACCGCGCCCCGGCTGCGCGGGCTGCTGGCGCTGCTCGCGGCGGAGTTGCGCACCGGCTGCAGCACCGGGCGGCTGGTGGAGGGGCTCTGGCCGGACGAACTGCCGGAGCGGCCGGGCAAGGCGGTGCAGATCCTGGTGTCCCGGCTCAGGTCGCAGCTGGGTGCCGAGCTGATCCTGAGCACGCCGACGGGATACCGGCTGGGGCTGGAGGAGATGGCGGTCGACAGTTCCGCGCTCCTTGTGCACGAGGCTGCCGCCGCCGAGCGAGCCCGGGCCGGGGACCACGAGGGATCCCTGGCGCGGGCCGTCGCGGGGCTGGCGCTGTGGGACGGGAGCGTGGGCGCCGGGGCGGACGAGGAACTGCGCGACCCGGTGGCGGCGTTGCGGGCCGAGCGGGTGCGGGCGTACCGGGCGCTGGTGCGCTCCCACGCCCTCGCGCTCGCCCGGCTGGGCCGTCGGGCCGAGGCCACCGCGCCGCTGACCGAGCTGAACCGGGAGCTGCCGCGGGACGAGGAGGTGCTGGCGGAGCTGCTGCGCTGCGAGGCAGCCGGCGCGGGGCGGGCGGCGGCACTGACCCGGTACGACGGCTACCGGCGCCGGTTGCGGGACGAGCTGGGCAGTGACCCGGGGCCGCAACTCCGGGCCGTGCACCAGGAGTTGCTGAGTGCGGACGCGGTGCCGGTCCGACACGGGGTGCCGCACGAGCCGAACCCGCTGCTGGGCCGGGACGCCGACGTCGCCGCCGTGGCCGGGCTGCTGCGCGGCGCCCGGGTGGTCACCGTCGTCGGCCCGGGCGGGCTCGGCAAGACCCGGCTCTCGCACGCGGTGAGCCGGGCGGCCGAACAGCCCGCCGTCCACTTCGTCACCCTGGCCGGTGTCACCGACGACGACGTGGCGGACGAGGTCGCCGCGGCCGTCGGCGGCGGGGAGGGCCGCCAGCTCCCGGGCGGCGGCCAGGACACGGTGAGCGGGATCGTCGCCGCGCTGGGACCGGGTCCCGCGCTGCTGGTCCTCGACAACTGCGAGCACGTGATCGCCGGCGCGTCCGCTCTCGTACAGGCACTGGTGTCACGGTCGAGGGAACTGCGGGTGCTCGCCACCAGCAGGGCCCCGCTCGGCCTGACCTCGGAGTCCGTGTACGCGCTGCCGGAGCTGTCCCTGGCGACCTCCGTGGAGCTCTTCGGGCAGCGGGCGCGGGCCGCCCGGCCCGGCGTGGAGCTGCCCGCCGACCGGGTCGCCGAGATCTGCCGTCATCTGGACGGGCTGCCGCTGGCCGTGGAACTGGCCGCGGCCCGGGTGCGGGTGCTCTCCGTGGCCGACATCGCGCACCGGCTGCGGGACCGTTTCGCGCTGCTGCGCGGCGGCGCCCGGGACGCCCCCGAGCGGCATCGCACCCTGCGGGCCGTGGTCGAGTGGAGCTGGAACCTGCTGGAGCCCGAGGGACGGGCGGCGCTCCGGGCGCTGTCGGTGTTCCCCGGCAGCTTCGACGCGGCCGCGGCGGAGTACGTGGTCACGGCCACCGACGGCGAAGGCGAAGGCAACGGCCACGGAGACGGCCACGGCCACGGCGACGGCGACGGCGACGGCCTGGACGCGATGGAGCTGCTGGAGCAGTTGGCCGGTCAGTCGCTGATCAAGGTGGGCGAGGGGCCCGCCGGGGTGCGCTTCCACATGCTGGAGACGCTGCGGGAGTTCGGCGCCGCCCGGCGGGCGGAGGCGGGCGAGGACGAGGCCGTGACGGGCCGGTTCCTCGCCTGGGCCCGGGACTTCGGCCGGGCCCACCACGCCTGGATGTACAGCACCGACGCGCTGTCCTCCTTCGACCGCGTCCGCGCCGAGCAGGACAACCTCGTCCTCGCGCTGCGGCACGCCCTGGCCCGCGCCGACGGACCGGCCACCGCCGCCGTCACCGCCGTACTCGCCTCCCTGTGGTCCGTCGGCAACAGCTACAGCCGGTTCATCACCCTCGCCGCCGAGACCGGTGGGCCGCTGTCCCACTTCCGCCCGGGACCGGAGCACCCCGAGGACGTGGAGGCGGCCCGGAGCGCGGCGGCGGTCTGCGCGGCCGGTCTCTTCATGGGCTACGGCCCGCACGCCGTACGCCAGCTCGTCACGCTGCGCCGCCTGCCGACCGTCCCGGCGGACACCGTGCCGCGGGCCCTGGCCGCCGTGCTGTGCGCGGTCCCGGACATGCGCCCGCCGCGGTACGAGCGGCTGGAGGAGCTGTGCGACGCCGACGAGCCGCTGCTGGCGGGCATCGCGGCGGGCGTCGCCAGCTACCTGTGGGAGTCCGCGTACGAGACGGAGCGCGCGCTCCAGTACGCCCGCCGGATGGTCACGGTGGTGGAGCCGCTCGGCAACCCGATCATGCTGCTGCTCAGCCATGGGCGGATGGGCGAGCTGTGCCTCAAGACGGAGCGCGGCGCGGAGGCGTACGACCATCTCCGGGCCGCGGACGCGCTCGGTGACGCCGGTACCTGGTCGGACGCGATCGGCGTCCGCTTCGCGCTGGTCTCCGCCTGCCTGCAGCGCGGGGAGATCGAGGAGGCGGAGTACTGGCTGGGCCGTGCCGCCCCGGACCGGCAGCCCGACTCCCCGCAGGTCTTCACGCCCGAACTGCTCCAGGCCCGGGCGGAGATCGCGCTGGCCCGGGGGCTGACCGAGGTCGGCCTCGGCCTCTGGCGGCAGGCGGCGCTCGGGATCCGGGAGGCCAGTGCGCAGGCCGCGGACGACCTCTTCCTGGACTCGTGGTCCCTCCACCTGCAGGCGGCCGCGCTCGCCGCGCACGCGCAGCACGGCCGGCTGGAACCGGTCGCCGAGCTGGCCGGGCAGCTGCGGGAACGCCTGCTCCGGATGCTGTCCGGCGACGCTTCCGGTGCCGGGGACCTGCTGGAACTGCCGGTCTACGGCGCGGTGCTGCTCGCGCTCGGCCACGCCGGGCTGGCCGGTGGCGACACGGCGGCGGTACGGCTGCTGGCGCTGGCGGAGCAGCTGCCGGTGATGCGGGACCTGCCCACCCTCTCCTCGGCCCGGTCCCGGCAGGCGGCCGAGAACGCGGACAGGGCCGCGTACGCCGACGCGAGGTCGGGGTACGCGGCCCTGGGGCCGGATCAGCTGCGGGCGGCGGCCCGGCAGGCGCTGCACGGGCTCACTGCCGGGGCTCACGGCTGAACCGCGCCTTGGACCACAGGTAGCCGAGGACGGTCAGGCCCAGGCCCCAGGCGAGGGCGAGCACCGCGTTCTTCGTGCCGATCCCGCTGCCCAGCAGCAGACCGCGCAGGGTCTCGATGAAGGGCGAGAAGGGCTGGTACTCGGCGAACCAGCGGAACCAGCCCGGCATGGCGTCCACCGGCACGAACGCGCTGGACAGGAACGGCAGCATCACCAGCGGCGTCCCGATGTTGCTGGCGCCCTCGGCGTTGGGGCTGATCAGGCCGATGCCGACGGCGAGCCAGGTCAGCGCCAGGCTGACCAGGGCCATCAGTCCGGCCGCCGCGAGCCACTCCACCGGCGACGCATCGGGCCGGAACCCGATGGCGAGTCCGATACCCAGGACGAGCACCAGCGCCATCATCGTCTGGATCACGCTGCCGACCACGTGGCCGATCAGCACCGAGGCGCGGGAGATCGCCATGGTGCGGAAGCGGGCCATGATGCCCTCGGTCATGTCGGTGGCCACCGCCACCGCGGTGCCCAGCGAGGTCATCGCGGCGGTGAGGAAGAGGATGCCGGGGACGAGGTAGGCGACATACGCGGACCGGTCGGCGTGGCCGCCGGTGAGGCCGGCGCTCATCACGTTGCCGAAGACGTAGACGAAGAGCAGCAGCAGGATGACCGGGGTGAGCAGGAGGTTCAGGGTGAGGGAGGGGTAGCGGCGGGCGTGCAGGAGGTTGCGCCGCAGCATGGTGAGGTTGTCGCGGAGGGCGTAGGAAGCGGTGCTCATCGGACGGTCTCCTTGGCGTTCTTGGCGCTCTTGGCGGTCTTGTCGGTCGAAGTGGCGGGGCTGCCGGTCAGGGCGAAGAACACGTCGTCCAGGTCGGGGGTGTGCACGGAGAGTTCGTCGGCCTCGATGCCGGCGGCGTCGAGCCAGTCGAGGATGGCGCGCAGCTCGCGCTGGCTGCCGCCGCTGGGGATCTGCAGGGTGAGGGCCTCGTCGTCGCGGGTGGTCTCGCGGAGCTCGGTCGCCGCCCGCTCGTACGCCACCGGGTCGGAGAACCGCAGCCGGACGTGCCCGCCCGGGACGAGCCGCTTGAGCTCCTCGGCGCTGCCCTCGGCGACGATCCGGCCGCCGTTGAGCACCGCGATGCGGTCGGCGAGCTGGTCGGCCTCCTCCAGGTACTGGGTGGTGAGGAAGACGGTGGTGCCGCCGGAGACCAGCTCGCGGATGATCTGCCACATGGTGTGGCGGGAGCGCGGGTCGAGACCGGTGGTCGGCTCGTCGAGGAAGATGATCCGCGGGCTGCCGACCAGGGTCATGGCGATGTCGAGGCGGCGCTTCATGCCGCCGGAGTAGGTGGAGGCGGGCTTCTTCGCGGCCTCGGTGAGGTCGAACCGCTCCAGCAGTTCGGCGGTGACCTGCCGTCCCCGCTGCTTGGAGAGGTGGTGCAGGTCGGCCATCAGGAGCATGTTCTCCTCGCCGGTGATCAGTCCGTCCACGGCGGAGAACTGACCGGTGACCCCGATGGCGGCCCGTACCCGCTGGGCCTCGGCGGTGAGGTCGTGCCCGGCGATCCGGGCCTCGCCGCCGTCGGCCGAGATCAGGGTGGACAGGATGTTGACCACCGTGGTCTTGCCGGCGCCGTTCGGTCCGAGGAGGGAGAAGATCGTGCCGGCGGGCACCCCGATGTCGATGCCGTCGAGGACGGTCTTGTCCCCGTAGGCCTTGCGCAGCCCGGTGGCCGCGATCGCGAGTTCGCGTCCTTGCTCGTGTTCGTTCGTCGTCATGCCGCAGAGCGTGCGGCCACGGCGGTTCAGCCCGGCTTCAGTCCGGTTTCAGCCGGGCCGAAGCCGGGCGGGACGGCCTCGGAGCACTGAAACCGGCGGCCTTCCATACATTTCCCATAGGAAAGGTGGCTAAGGTCCCCCACCATGGATTCCACCCTTCCGATCGTCATCGCGGGAGCCCTGGTCGGCTTCGCCGTAGGGCTCACCGGCATGGGCGGCGGAGCGCTCATGACGCCGATCATGGTGATGGTGTTCGGGGTGAATCCCACCGCGGCCATCGGCAGCGACCTGGCCGCGTCCGTGTTCATGAAGCCGTTCGGCGCGGTGGTCCACCAGCGGGCCGGGACCGTGCGCTGGGACATCGTGCGCTGGCTGCTGCCGACCGCCGTCCCGGCCGCCTTCGGCGGGGTGTTCCTGCTCCGCGCGCTCGGCGACGGCGACGACCTGCAGCAGCGCGTCAAGTACGTCGTCGGTACGGCGCTGATGCTCGCGGTCGTGGGCATGCTCGCCCGCATGTGGCTCGACCGCCGCCGCACCGCCGCGGACGGCATGGGCGGGGGCGACGGGGAGGACGCCCGGGTCCCCGTACGGCCCGTGGCCACGCTGCTCATCGGCCTGGTGGGCGGGGTGATCGTCGGGATGACCTCGGTCGGCTCGGGCTCCCTGATCATCGTGATGCTGATGCTGGCCCATCCGCGGCTCAAGGCCAACCACCTCGTCGGTACGGACCTGGTGCAGGCGATCCCCATGGTGGCCGCGGCCGCCCTGGGCCACCTGCTCGTCGGCGACGCCGACCTGGGGCTCGCGGCGACGCTCCTGATCGGCGCGATCCCCGGGGTGCTGCTCGGGTCCCTCGTCTCCAGCCGGGTCGCCGGATCCACGGTGCGCTGGGCCCTGGTCGTGCTGCTCACCGGGTCCGGTCTTGCGATGCTGAAGGCGTCGTCCACCGTCGTCGTGCTCGGCTGCCTGGCCATGGCGCTGCTCGGCGCGCTCACCGCCGTACGCGACCGGCGCTCGGCACGCGCCGAGCCGGCCGGAACGACGGCAACACCGGAAACACCGGAAACACCGGAGATGGCAGGCGTCCCCGGCTCCGGGTGACCGGGGGCTCCCGACTCGCGGGCGTCACCGCTCCCGCGCGACCATGGGCAGAAGTCGAGTCGCCCCCTGAAGGAGCGGGCATGAGACGAAACCGACTGCTCACCTCGGCCGCGGTACTGGGCGCGGCCGTCGCCCTGGGCCCGGCGGTGCCCCACACCGCCTCGGCCGCCTCCGGCCAGAGCTGTGCCTACGTGGCGTCGGGCTACCGGCCGACGCTCGCGTACGGCGCCACCGGAGCGGCGGTCAGACAGGCGCAGTGCCTCAGCAACGCGTGGGGCGGGGAGCCGCCCAAAGTCGCCGCCGACGGGTTCTACGGCACGGTCCTGCAGAAGAAGATCGAGTGGATCCAGACCTGCCACGGCCTGCCGGCCAGCGGAGTCGTCGAGGGCCGCACCTGGCACGTGCTGTACCACCCGGCGCTGGACTGCTACGTCCCCTACCCGTCCTAGGACCTGCCTCTCCCCCTCCCCCGTTAGGGTGTTGTTAAAGAAAGCGCAAAGAACCTGCGCGACGACACGACGAGACAGGGGAGACAGCCTTGGGGGCTCCACGCCTGAGCAGGACGCCGTTGCCGGGAATCGGGGTCCGTTACGACCTCACCACGCGGGAGCAGGACAGGGTGTCCGTGGTCGCGCACCGGGACGGCTCACGGATCCTGAGCGCCTACCACCGGGACGACCCCGACGCCTGCGCCCTGTCGCTCAGGCTGTCCTCGGGCGAGACGGCGGCGCTCATCGACGCGCTGATGCCGACCCACCACAGCCCGAACCTGCTGTCCACCACCGACCTCGGGCTGGTGGCCGAGCGGATCGAACTCTCCGCCACGTCGTACTGGAACGGCCGGCTCCTTGCCGAGACCCGGATGCGGACCGACACCGGCGTCTCCATCGTCGCCGTGCTGCGCCGCGCGGAGGCGGTGCCCTCCCCCACGCCCGGTTTCCGGCTCGCCGGCGGCGACACGCTCATCGTGATCGGCACCCGTGAGGGCGTCGACGCGGCCGCCGCGATACTCGGGCGGGAGTGAGTCCGCGTGCACGACTCCTCCGTCTTCCTGATCGAGTTCGGTGCGATCATCCTCGGCCTCGGCCTGCTCGGCCGGCTCGCCGGACGTCTCCGCTTCTCGCCCATCCCCCTCTACCTGCTGGCCGGGCTCGCCTTCGGCAAGGGCGGGTTCTACCCGCTCGGCACCAGTGAGGAGTTCGTCGCGATCGGCGCCGAGATCGGCGTCGTACTCCTTCTCCTCATGCTCGGCCTGGAGTACACGGCCAGCGATCTCGTCTCCAACCTGAAGACGCAGTACCCGGCGGGCCTGGTCGACGCGGCGCTGAACGCGCTGCCCGGCGCGGCGATGGCCCTGCTCCTTGGCTGGGGCCCGGTGGCGGCCGTGGTGCTGGCCGGCGTCACCTGGATCTCCTCGTCCGGGGTGATCGCGAAGGTGCTCGGGGACCTGGGGCGGCTCGGCAACCGGGAGACCCCGGTGATACTGAGCATCCTGGTCCTGGAAGACCTCTCCATGGCCGTCTACCTGCCGATCATCACCGCGCTGCTGGCCGGCGCCGGCCTCGCGGCGGGCAGCCTCACGCTGGCCGTCGCCCTCGGCGCCGCCGGGCTGGTCCTGCTGATCGCCGTCCGCTACGGCAGGCACATCTCGCGGTTCGTCTCCAGCGACGACTCGGAGAAGCTGCTCCTGGTGGTGCTGGGCCTGACCCTGCTGGTCGCCGGCATCGCACAGAAGCTCCAGGTCTCCGCCGCGGTGGGCGCGTTCCTCGTCGGCATAGCCCTCTCCGGCGAGGTGGCCGAGGGCGCCCACCACCTCCTCGCTCCCCTCCGCGACCTGTTCGCCGCCGTCTTCTTCGTCTTCTTCGGCCTGCACACCGACCCGTCGAGCATCCCGCCGGTCCTGCTGCCCGCGCTCGCCCTCGCCGCCGTCACCACCCTGACGAAGATCGCCACCGGCTACTGGGCCGCGAAACGCGCCGGGATCTCCGCCAAGGGCCGCTGGCGGGCCGGCGGCACACTGGTCGCCCGCGGCGAGTTCTCCATCGTCATCGCGGGCCTCGCCGTCACCGCCGGCATCGAACCCTCCCTGGGCCCCCTGGCCACGGCCTACGTCCTGATCCTCGTCGTCCTCGGCCCCCTCACCGCCCGCTACACCGAGCCGGTGGCCCGCCGCCTCACCGCCCGCACGAGAACCACCCAGACCCTCCCCGTCCCGGCCCCGGCCGCCCCGGCCGCTCCGGTCGACGACCAGGACACGGTCGGCCGGACGTGACCGGGCTCAGCGGGCCCCGGTCACGGCGAGGCGACGGGCGCCTCCACCCACACCGTCTTGCCCACGGGGTGACGAGGCGTGAAACCCCACCGCAGAGCCAGGGCATCCACCAGGAGCAGACCGCGGCCCGACTCCCCGTCAGGAGTGCACGAGGGCAGGGCGGCGGGCGGCCTTTTCACCGCCTCGGCATCCGCGACCTCGACACGGACCAGACCCCCGCCGCGGAGTCGAGGGCGAGCCGGAGACCGAAGTCGCGCCCCGGCATGACCGCGTCCGAGCCTGCCGGGTCCCGGTCACGGCCCGCCTTCCCGGTCCGCCGGATCCTTGTCCGCGAGGGCCCGGCGGGCCGCTGACCTCCGGAAAGAACCGGGGGAAAGAACCCCCCGCCCGCCCACCCTCCCGCGCGCCGAAGCCCGCGTCACCCGTCCGAGTGACCGGCTTGCAGGGGCGGGACACGGACCGTTACGTTCGCCGCGACAACCGCACACAGACTTCGGCCCCCGGCCGGGATTGCCGTCCCGAACGAGGGCCTGACCGATCAGGAAGCTACCAACCTTCCCAATGGCTGAGTCGCAGTCTAACGCGCGCCTGCGCGCCGACGCCGGAGCTCCGACCTCCGGCGTGATCCACGTCCGTACCCGCCTCACGGCCGACTTCACCGTGATCTCCAACGCCCTCGCCCAACGGCGCGGCAGCGCGGTCACGGTCGGAGTGGCGACGTACATCCTCTCCCTGCCCGACGGCACCGCCGTGACCATCACCGCCCTGTGCGAGCACTTCGACGAGGGCGAGATCCTCATCTCGCGAGCGCTCAGGGAACTGGAAGAGGCCGGGTACCTGGAGCGCCGCCGCGAGCGCCTGCCCTCCGGGCAGATCCGTACCCGGACGTACTTCTACGACGTCCCCGGCGGCTCTCCCGCCCCGGAGCCTCCCGAGCCGCCGAAGCCGCCCCACCCCCGCAGGACGAGGCCCGCGAGTGGCCCGGTGACCGCGCAGCCAGCGGCGCACACACCCCAACCGTCCGAGGCGGGACCGGAGACGGAGACGTCGGCTTCGCTCGCCGATGCCGACCCTCGTGCCATCGCCGTACTCACGGCACTGCGCCGCGTCGATCCGCGCCTGATCCTGTCCGGGCAGGAGGCCGCACGACTCGCACCGGCGGTCTCCGCATGGCTCGCGGCCGGCGTCGACGCGCACCGGCTCACCGAGTTCCTCACCGCAAGGCTGCCCGACCGTTTCCGGGCCCGCCCGGCAGGCATCCTCGCCTTCCGCCTGCGCGAGACGCCCCTTCCGGCCCCGCCCCCACTCCCGTCGAAGCGCCTCACGGACCGCCCGACCGTCCCGCCCTTCCAGACCTGCGACGGCTGCGACCGGGCGTTCCGCGCGCCGGAACGCGGACGTTGCCGGGACTGCCGGGCCGGGAACCATCTCCGTGCGGCCGGTTGAGCCGGTGGCCGGGTGTGCGGTCCACCCGCAGGTGGGAGGCTTGGTGTGCAACGATGCGAAACCCGGCATCAGGAGGAGGTGGGGCATGGTCGACAGATTCATGGACGGACTTCTGACACCCAGGGAAACGGCCTCCTACCTTGAGATTCCACAGTCGACTCTCGCCACGTGGCTGAAGGGTCAGGCCGCCGGAGCGCCGCTGGTCCACCAGGTGGAGCCGGTGCGGAAGGGGCAGCCTTCCGTTCCGTTCATCGCAGTGGCCGAGGCACACGTCCTTCGTTCTCTGCGTTCGCTGGGTCTTCGCATGAGCGAGATCAGGGAGGCGGCCGCCGCGGTACGGGACGCCTTCGACACCCCGTACGGTCTTGTGTCCAAGCGGATCGCCACGGACGGTGTGGACATCTTCGTCGAGCACGGGTGGGGGGATCTCCGAAGAGCCCGGGACGGCCAGGTTCCCATCAAGGAGGTCGTCTCCGACCACCTCCGTTACCTCACCTGGGAGCCCGGTGAGGACTTCCCCTCCAGCCTGCGGCTGCGACAGTATCCGGAGTCCGTCCCCGTCCTGATCGATCCGCGGTTCGGCCACGGTCTCCCCGTGGTGGCCGCCAACCGCGTCACGGTGAAGGCGATCACCGACCTCTGGGAGGCCGGGGAAACGGTCGAAGACATCGCCTACGACTACGACATGACGCCTGAGCAGGTGGATGCCCTCTGCCAGGCAGTGGTGCACCTTGCCGCCTGAGTTCTTCCTCGACCGGAATCTCGGTCGTCGTGTCGCCGAGGGGCTGAGGGCATACGGGTGGACGGTTCACCGGATCGGAGACGTCTTCCCGGACGACGGGCAGGACGTTCCCGACGAGAAGTGGATCACCTACGGTCTCGACCGAGCCTGGGTCCCGCTCTCGAAGGACGGACGGATCAAGGCCAGGGACCTGGAGATCCGGCCTGTCCTGGAGCGTGAAGCGGTGCTGTTCTACCTCGACAACCAGCAGCTTCGCAGCAGCGAGATGGTCGAACGGCTCGTCGCACGCGTCGATGCGATCCACCGGGCCCTTGAGAAGGGCGGCCCGGCGGCGTACGCGGTGCGCCACGACCGTATCGAGCGCACCTGGCCGTGAGGGCCTCGACCCGTCGATCAGTCTGAGCTACGCGCCGGGCGAAAGACCGCACCACGCGGCTGCCTTCACCTCACGGTGGTGACCATGCTGAACCGAGTAGCCGTCCTGTCCGACATTCACGGCGTACTGCCGGCCCTGGAGGCCGTACTCGCCGAACCAGACGTCAGCACCGCCGATCGCATCGTGCTCACCGGCGACATCACCGCCGACCCGCAACCGACCCAGGTGCTCGACCTGTTGACCGGCCTCGGCGACCGCGTCATCTGGGTCAGCGGCAACGCCGACCGCGAACTCCTCGAATTCCGGCGGGGGCAACGCGACACCATCCCCGATCCCATTGCCCCCTGGGCGGCCTCGCAGCTCCGTGAGGACCATCTGGACCTTCTCGGCTCGTTGCCACGATCACTCTCCCTGCCCGTGAACGGTTTGGGAATGGTGCTGTTCTGCCATGCCACCCCTCGCGACGACGAAGAGGTCGTCCTTGTCGACTCCCGCCTCGACCGCTGGAGGGAAGTCTTCGACGGGCTCGATTCCGACATCCGCACCGTGGTCTGCGGCCATACCCACATGCCGTTCGTCCGTCTCGCCCACGGCCGACTCGTGATCAACCCAGGCAGCATCGGCATGCCCTACGGACGAACCGGAGCACACTGGGCCCTCCTCGGTCCGGGAGTCGAACTTCGCACCACGAACTTCGATATCCAGAACGCAGTCACCCGGCTCGGCCAGGACTCGTCCTACCCCGACATCACCGAATGGGCCGACTACTTCCTGCACGCACGCGCGACCGACGCCGACGCCCTCACGGTCTTCGCCCCGCAGGACGGACGCGACCACAGCCCGTGACACGCGCGCCCCATCCACGACAGCGGGCAGCCGAACACCGCCTACGTCACCACCGCCAGGCCAGTCAGTTGTTCCAGGTCTCGTCGTACGGGTCGGCCGGGGTCGGGATCGGCTTGGCGTCGGTGACCTGGAGGAACGGGATCGGGCCGTTGTTCACCGGGTCGCGGGTCCGCTTGGTGGTGTAGGTGCCGGTCACCTGGAGCCAGGCGTCCGGCTGCAGGACCGGGGGGATCTTGCCGGTCAGGCCCACTTTCACCGGCTGGGCGTCCGCCGCACAGCAGTTGAGGGCCATGCGGACGAGATAGGGGGTGCCGGCCGAGTCGACGGCCACGAAACCCTCGATCCGGACCTGGTGGCCGGCCAGCGAACGGCCGTGGTCGTAGGCCGCGCGGCCCGCGTAGTCGACGAGGTTGAGCGGTATCGGGTCGGACTTGGGCAACTTCAGGTAGCCGTACGGCTGTTGCAGGGCCGTACCGGTCCGCAGCGCGCTGTAGGAGCCGAGCGCGGGCGGCGCGACGAGGATCAGGGCGAGGAGGGGGAGGACCAGCAGCCAGGAGATGCGGGGTTCGGGGTGGGCATGTGCCTCCGGATGCGTGTCCGGGTGCGCCTCGGTCTCGGGGTGTGCCTCGGGCGCGGCCCCCTTCCGGGTCCGGGCGCGCTTCCACTCGTACCAGGCCGTCGCCAGCGCCGCGACGATCAGGACGGCGCCCGCGGCCAGCACCAGCGGCTGCAGGCCCGCCTTGACGTAGCGCAGGTAGAGGTCGGTCCCGCCCGCGTGCAGCAGGGCCCCTCCGACCAGGAACATCACCGCCGCCTGTGCCTGCCGGTTCACAGCAGCACCGCCCCGGTCAGGACCGCGCCCGCGATCGCCGCCACGAAGGTGGCCGGGGCGAAACGCAGGGCGAAGCCGCGGCCGAAGGTGCCCGCCTGCATCGCGAAGAGCTTGAGGTCGATCATCGGGCCCACGATCAGGAACGCCAGCTTCGCGGTGAGCGAGAACTGGGTCAGGGAAGCCGCCACGAACGCGTCCGCCTCCGAGCAGATGGACAGGAGCACGGCCAGGACCGACAGGGCGAGGATCGCGACCACCGGGTTGGCGGCCGCCGTACGCAGCCACTCCGCCGGCGCCACCGCCTTCAGCGTCGCCGCGGCCATCGCGCCGAGGACCAGGAAGCCGCCCGCCTGCATGGTGTCGTGCCGGACGGAGGACCAGAACGCCTCCCCCTTGGTCTCGCCCTCGTGGTGCGCGTGCGCCGGCAGCCGCAGCCAGTCGGTGCGGCCGAGCCGCTGCCACAGCCAGCCCATCGCGCACGCCACCAGCAGGCTGCCGGCGAACCGGCCCACCACCATCTCGGGGTTGCGCGGGAACGCCACCGCCGTCGCCGTCAGCACGATCGGGTTGATGGCGGGGGCGGAGAGGAGGAAGGCGATGGCCGCCGCGGGAGTGACGCCCCGGCGGACCAGGGCGCCCGCCACCGGGACCGACGCGCACTCGCAGCCCGGCAGGATCACCCCGGCCAGCCCCGCGACCGGTACCGCCAGGGCGGGGTGGCCGGGCAGGGCGCGGGCGAAGAAGGAGGGCGGGACGAAGACCGCGATCGCCGCGGAGAGGAGCACGCCGAGGACGAGGAACGGGAGCGCCTGGACGACCACCGCCACGAACACCGTCATCCAGCTCTGCATCACCGGCTTGGACAGCGCGCCCCGCACCGGGCCCTGGAAGACCACGACCAGGAGGAGGAGCAGGGTCAGTGCCAGGGGCGAGTTGAGGTGCCAGCCCTCCTTGTCGGGCGGGGTTCCGGTGCCGTCGGCGCCGGGGGTCCCGTCCTCGGGCGCGGCCCCGGGCGGGGCGGCTTTCTCGGTGATGGCCACGGGTCGGATACCTCCGGCACTTCGGTCAGATCGGGGATTATGCTCCCTCCCCTTCCCTACGGGCGGTCAGGGGTGGCTGTTCACTTCGTTGCTGGAACCATGCGTCCCGTTGAGGCAGTCTTTTCCCTTGTGGCGAGTGTTCCGTATCAAGGTGGTGGCGGTCCGGCCCAGATGGTGGTGTGCGGGGACGACGGACTCGCGCACCGGCTGGCCGCCGAGTTGCGCACGGTCTACGGCGAACAGGTCACCCTTGTCGTGCCGCCGAACGTGCGCATCGCCCGGCCGCCGGTCGTCGGCCGCGCCCGGGCCGCCTCGGCCGCGCTGTTCGACCGGGTGGTCAGCGCGACCGTGGGACGGACGGGCGGGAACGGCGGCGGGAACGGCGGCGGTGGCGGAAACGGCGGTACCGGTACGGCTACCGGTGGCGTCGCCGGTGTCGCTGAAGGGCCGCGCGGGGAACGGGTGCTGGAGGCCGTCGAGGCCAATGAGGCGGTGCTCGCCGAGGCGGGTGTGGAGCGGGCCGCCGCGCTCGCGCTCGTGTACGACGACGACGAGACCAACATCCGGGCCGCCCTCACCGCCCGCCGGCTGAATCCGCGCCTGCGGCTCGTCCTGCGCCTGTACAACCGGCGGTTGGGGCAGCACATCGAGGAACTCCTCGACCAGGCGGCCGCGTTGGCGATCGGGGACGCGGACGGCGGCGGGGGCGGCGCGGTGGGGGACGCCTCCACGATCGTGCTGTCCGACGCCGACACCGCCGCGCCGGCGCTCGCCGCCACCGCGCTCGCCGGGCGCGGCAAGGTCATCCACACGGAGGGCCTGGTGCTGCGGGCGGTGGACCTGCCGCCGGGTGCCGACGCGGGGCAGAATGCCGCCGAACGGGGGCTGTTCCCGCTGGCGTTGCTCTCGCCGAACAGCACCGGGCCCGAGCCGGCCGAGGGCGTCCGGGCCCGGGGACCGCTGATGCTGCCGGACGGGGAGCAGGTGCGGGCGGCCGCGGGTGAGCGTGGCGTGATGGTGCTGGAGCACGTGTCGTCGTCCGCGGGGGCGGCGGAGCCGGCCGGGCGCGGGGTCGGGGTCGTACCGCCGCTGGCCTCGCTGTTCTCGCGGCGGCTCAGGTGGTCGCTGGCCGGGAGCGTGGCGTGCGTGGTCGCGCTGGCGATCGCGTTGTCGGTGGTGACGGGCCTCCATCCGGTACGGGCCTTCTACTACACGCTCCTCGACCTGTTCGCCATCGACGACCCCGCGATCGGGGCGCCGCTCGGCAGACAGATCCTGCAACTCCTTACGGGGCTGGTCGGGTTGCTGCTGCTTCCGGTGCTGCTGGCGGCGGTCCTGGAGGCGCTCGGGACCTTCCGGACGGCTTCCGCGCTGCGCAAGCCGCCCCGGGGGCTGGGCGGGCATGTGGTGCTCCTCGGGCTGGGGAAGATCGGTACGCGCGTGCTGACGCGGTTGCGGGAGCTGCACGTGCCCGTGGTGTGCGTGGAGTCGGATCCCGAGGCGCGCGGGCTGGCGGTGGCGCGGCGGCTGCGGGTGCCGGTGGTGCTCGGGGACGTGACCCAGGAAGGGGTCCTGGAGGCCGCGAAGATCCATCGGGCGCAGGCGCTGCTCGCGGTGACCAGCGCCGACACGACGAATCTGGAGGCCGTGCTGTACGCGCGGTCCGTGCGGCCCGATCTGACGGCGGTGCTGCGGCTGTACGACGACGACTTCGCGACCGCCGTGTACCGGACGCTGCGCGCGGCGCATCCGGATGCCGTCACCCGGAGCCGGAGCGTCTCGTACCTGGCGGCGCCGTCCTTCGCGGGGGCGATGCTGGGGCGGCAGATCCTCGGGGCGATTCCGGTGGAGCGGAAGGTGTTGCTGGTGGCGGCGGTGCAGGTGAGCGGGCATCCGCAGTTGGAGGGGCGGACCGTGGAGGGGGCGTTTCGGGCGGGGGCGTGGCGGGTGCTGGCGCTCGAGGGGCGGCCGGGGGTTGCGGCCGGGGAGTATGTGTTGCGGGGTGGGGATCGGGTGGTGGTGGTCGCCACCCGGAGGGGTCTGGCCGAGTTGTCCGGACGCCGGGTACCGCCCACCCACCCACCCGACTCGCTCGGTTGAGGGCTAGGAGGGGTGGGCGGGTTGCGGTGGCGTGAGTCCCTGCGGGTGCGCGGGGGCTGGTCGCGCCCACGCGGCGGAGCCGCATATCGGAACAGCCCCGCGCCCCTTTCGGGGCGCCTCACCTCACGGGCGTGTGAGCGCTGCTTGTTCGGCGGTGCGCCGTGTCCCTGTCGTGCGCCGGCGCGGGTGTGGGCCTCGCTGCTTCACGAACCGAGTCGGGTGGGTGGGAAAGCGGGGTCAGTCTGTCGGCGCTGCCGCCGTAGGTGTGAGGTGGCGTTCCGCGAACTCCATTTCCAGGCGGAGTTGCTTGATGCGTTCGTCCACCACCAGGGAGCCGTGCCCCGCGTCGTAGCGGTAGACCTCGTGCAGGGCCGAGCGGGCCGCCAGGCGGTTGACGTAGTTGTCGATCTGGCGGATCGGGCAGCGGGGGTCGTTGAGGCCGGCCGAGATGTAGACCGGGGCCTTGACGTCGTCCACGTAGGTGAGGGGGGAAGAGGCGGCGAAGCGGTCGGGGACCTCTTCCGGAGTGCCGCCCAGCAGCGTGCGGTCCATCGCCTTCAGGGACTCCATCTCGTCGTGGTACGCCGTGACGTAGTCGGCGACCGGGACGACCGCGATGCCCACCGCCCAGGACGCGGGCTGGGTGCCCAGGCCGAGGAGGGTGAGGTAGCCGCCCCAGGAGCCGCCGGTCAGGACGAGTCGGTCGGGGTCGGCGAGGCCGGAGGCGACCGCCCAGTCCCGGACCGCCGCCACGTCCTCCAGCTCGATCAGGCCCACCCGGTGCTTCAGCGCGTCCGTCCAGGCCCGGCCGTAGCCCGTGGAGCCGCGGTAGTTGATGCGGACCACCGCGTACCCGTGGTCCACCCAGGCCGCCGGGCCCGCCGCGAAGCCGTCGCTGTCGTGCCAGGTCGGGCCGCCGTGCAGGTCGAAGACGGTGGGGAGGGGGCCGGTCGCTCCGGCCGGCTTCTGGATCAGGGCGTGGATGAGGCCGCCGGGACCCTCCACCCACGCGTCCGAGACCGGGACGGACGGCGGGCACTTCATCCCGGGCGGGTCGAGGACCACCTCGCCGGTCGTCGAGCGGACCACCGGCGGCTCGGCGGCCGACGACCACAGGTACTCGACGGTGCCGTCGGGGCGGGCCGTGGCCCCGGAGACGGAACCGGCCGGGGTCGGGATGCGCGCCAGCTCGCGCGTCGCCAGGTCGTAGCGGAACAGGTCGCTGCGGGCCTTGTGGCTGTGGACGACGAGCAGCGAGCCGCCGTCCGGGTACCACTCCGCGCTCACGTCGCCCGGCAGGTCGAGGGTCAGGTCCGTCTGCTCGCCGGAGACGACGTCCCAGACCAGGGGCTCCCAGCGGCCGCGCCGCTGGTGGCCGATGAGCAGGCGCGGGTCGCCGTCGACCGGGGCGAAGCCCAGCACCTCCAGGCCGAGTTCCTCCGTGCCGCCGTCGGTGTCGTCGAGCTCGGCGACCGTCGTGCCGTCCGGACGGACCACGCGCAGCGCCGAGTGCATCGCGTCGCCGTGCTCGGTGTGCTCGATCGCGATCAGCGAGCCGTCGTGGGAGAGGTCGCCGACCCCCGCCGACTCGGCGTGCCGGTAGATCTCCAGTGGCTGCTCATCGGCTCTGACCAGGAAGATCGTCGTCCCCTCGTCGTCCGTCGAGCGGCCCACGACCGCCGTACGGCCGTCCCGGCCCAGCGCCAGGCCCGAGGGGTAGGACGGCTCCAGGCCGGGCGTCGCCTCCTCGTCCGCGCCGCCGCCGAAGGGCTGGCGGCGCCAGACGCCGAACTCGTCGCCGTCCTTGTCGTCGAACCACCAGATCCACGCGCCGTCCGGGGAGAGCAGCCCGTCCGTCGTGCCGTTCGGCCGGTTCGTCGCCTGGCGCTGCTCCCCGCTCGCGCGGTCCCAGGCGTACAGCTCGTACGTCCCCGTCGCGTTCGACACGAACAGGGAACGGTCGGGGGCGTCCTCCGCCCAGTCCGGCAGGGAGACCCGAGGGGCGCGGAAGCGCTTCTCCCAGTCCGGCATGTCGCTCTCACTCATGGCCGCAGTCATGGCCCCATAGTGCCCGTCCGCACCCACAATGCGTCGAGGGGCGTCCGCAGCCTGTGGATAACTTTGCGAACCCCCAGGTGGACGTCCGGGCCGGCACCCACCCGGCAGGCAGGCCCGCAGGCCGGCCGGAAAACCCGCCGGGCCGCGCCCACCCCGCCCGTAAACCGCCATGAACCGCCCCGTACCGTGGACGGCGTGTACCGCTTCCTGCTGACACCCCGCTGGTGGGGCATCAACGTCTTCGTGCTGCTCGCCATCCCGTTCTGCATCTTCATGGGGTCGTGGCAGCTGAGCCGCTTCGAGGCGCGGGTCGAGGCGCATCGCAGCGCCGACAAGCAGGTCGAGACGGCGAAGACGGAGGCGGCCCGGCCGCTCGCCGAGCTGCTCCCCGTCGACCAGTCGACCTCCGGCCAGCGGGCCACCGTCACCGGCCGGTACGCCAAGCAGCTGCTGGTGCCCGACCGTCAGGTCGACGGGAAGAACGGCTTCTACGTCCTGACCCTGCTGCGCACCGACTCCGGCAAGGCGCTGCCCGTCGTACGCGGCTGGCTGCCCGGCAAGGCCGACGCCGCCAAGGTGCCCGCCGCGCCCACCGGCGAGGTCACCGTCACCGGCGCGCTGCAGGCCTCCGAGACGCCGGGGGACAACGGCGTCAGCAACCAGGGCGGGCTGCCGTCGGGGCAGACGGCGGCGATCAGCGCGGCCTCACTGGTGAACCTGGTGTCGTACCCCGTGTACGACGCGTGGATCACCCTGGACAAGGCCGACCCGGGGATGACGGCCGTGCCGGCGACCGCGCCGGACAACTCGGGGCTGGACCTGAAGGCGTTCCAGAACCTCGGCTACACCGGTGAGTGGTTCGTGTTCGCGGGGTTCGTGGTGTTCATGTGGTTCCGGCTGCTGCGCCGCGAGGTGGAGTTCGCCCGGGACGCGGCGCTCGGCCTGGTCCCGGACGAGGAAGCGGAAACCCAGCAGCCGACCGCCGTCTGACGGACACTGCCGGTCCTGCCAGTGCTGCCGGTCCCGCCGGTCACACCGCCGGCAGGACCCCGGTCCAGTAGACCGTCCCGGCGCAGGCGTTCGTCACCGTCGCCGAGCCGGTCGGGGATCCGGCCTGCGGGGTGTACGAGACCGCGATGCTCCCGTCGGCCGTGCCGTCCTCGGTGAGCAGCTGGGTGGTGGTGCCGTCCGACCCGGACGTGGTCGTACCCGCACTGCTGCTGGCGCCCTCGGAAGGGCTCGGGGAGGCCGTGCTGCCCCCGTCGGTGCCGCCGGTGTCGGTGGAGCCGCCGGTGCTGGAGCCGGTGGTCGGGCAGGTCTCCGAAGGGACGAAGCCGAACTTCTCCTGGTAGGCCGCGCCGGGCGCCAGGATCAGGCCGGTGAGTTCGGTGGTCGGGTCGGGCAGCCCGGCCGCCGCGTCGCCGGAGGCGTGCCGGACGACCTGGATCTTGGTGGAGTCGGCCGCGCCCTGCGCGAGGAAGGCCACGCTGCCGGGGCCGCCGACGGTACAGCTCGTCGTCGAGACGTTGACGACGCTGAAGGTGCCGTAGACGACGCCCGTCGAGTCGGGGGCGTCGACGGTGGACGTCGGGGTGCCGAGCTGCGCGGAGGTGCAGACCGGGGCGCTGCTGGCGGCGCTGGCGGTGGGGACGACCTTGGTGCCGTCGCCGGCGCCGGTGGTCTCGTTCTTGCCGCTGCCCTTGGTGCCGCCGGGGTTCTGGCCGGTGGCCTGGCCGCTGGTGCCGCCCGCGGTGCTGGCGCCGCCGTCCGGGTTCTTGCCGCCGGCGGAGCCGCCCTGCGCCTGGGAGGCCTGGCCGGCCATCGAGGTGTTGGGGTCGGTGCCGCCGGAGTTGGAGACGTGGATGAGGGCGGGGACCGCGGTGCCGATGAACAGGGCCGCGGCCGCCATGCCGACGGCGGCCTGACGCTTGCGGGCCCGGCGGGCGGGGACCGCGCGGCGCAGGTGGTCGAGGGAGCCGTCGCGCGGCGCGAGGTCGTCGACCGCGGAGTGCAGCAGCCGGCGCAGGGCCAGCTCGTCCGCGTCGAACCCGTCCAGGGCGTCGGGGCCGTCGGCTCCTGCCCCGAAGCCGGGGCCGAGCCCGCTCCGGAGCCCTTCGGGGCCCGGTCCCAGGCCCTCGGGGCCCTCGGGGCCCTTTTCGTCGGGGCCGTGGTTCACAGTTCCGTTCCCAGCGTGCGATTGCGTGTGCTCTTGCTCGTGCTGTCGTGGCGCCGGCTCCCCCGAACCGGGCTTCGAAGCGGGCCCTGAACCGGGCTCGTGATCGCCTGTCGGCTCGTGCCAGGCGTAGGGCTCGTGGCGATCATGCGAGTCGCCTCCCTGGGGGCTGTCCGTCATGCCGCCGACTCCATCGCCACCCGCAGGGCCGCGATACCGCGCGAACCGTACGCCTTCACCGAGCCCAGCGAGATGCCGAGCGTCTCGGCGACCTGGGCCTCGGTCATGTCGGCGAAGTAGCGCAGGACGAGGACCTCGCGCTGGCGGCGCTGCAGGCCCTTCATCGCCTTGATCAGGTCGCGCCGCTCCAGCTGGTCGTAGGCGCCTTCCTCGGCGCTGGCCGCGTCCGGCATCGGCTTGGAGAGGAGCTTCAGGCCGAGGATGCGGCGGCGCAGCGCGGAGCGGGAGAGGTTGACGACCGTCTGGCGCAGGTAGGCCAGGGTCTTCTCCGGGTCCCGGACGCGTTTGCGGGCGGAGTGGACGCGGATGAACGCCTCCTGGACGACGTCCTCGCAGGAGGCGGTGTCGTCGAGGAGGAGCGCGGCGAGGCCGAGGAGCGAGCGGTAGTGCGCCCGGTACGTCTCGGTGAGGTGGTCGACGGTGGTACCGGCCGCGGCCGTCGTCTCGTCGGCGCCGTCGCGCTGGCTGGGTATGCGGGTGGGCCGCGCTGCGGGCATGGGGGCGATCACCGGCATGCCGCCGGGCGCGCCGGGCATGCGGGGGCGCAGCCCGGCGCGGGGCGGCCGCAGGACCGTCGCGCCGCGGGGCGCACTGAGTTCGAGAACCTCTGCCACGCCAGTTGGACACGCCTACCCCCGCTGGGGTTGTACGTGCCGGGCATCACTTTTACGTCGGGCATGTCGGACGAGCGCACACCGAGCCCGCCGGTGGCACGCACGCCGGATCCGCCGGATCGGCCGGCCGACGCGGGCGGCGCCGTTCTCCGCGCGTCCGGCAGCACACTCGGCGGTGCCTCAATTGCCGTCATGCGTCCCGCTCTTCCCTTGTATCCCATGATGAACGGGCGTCCCCACGCCCCGATCACGGCGTCCCCACGCCAGGATCATGCGTCCCCAGGACCCGAAGGCCCGATCACGTAAGCGCCCGGTAAGACAGGCGACCGCAAAGACGCTCCCCGCCGCCCGCATGGTTGCGGAGGACGGGGAGGAAAATCTTCGAACGCGGACGGGTGCGGGTTCAAGAGGTTTGGACCATGCTCCGGGACACATTTCTTACGCGGACCCTACCCGTGGGCCCGCTCCCACCCGGGCCGCCTACAGGGCGTTTGCCGTGGTCACCGGCTGTTCACACAAAATCCCCACTACCTGAACGGCCAGTCAGTTCCGCCGCCACCAGCTCGGCGATCTGCGCGGTGTTCAGCGCGGCCCCTTTGCGAAGATTGTCCCCGCACACGAAGAGTTCCAGCGCGGTCGGGTCGTCGAGCGCCCGCCGTACCCGCCCGACCCAGGTCGGATCCGTGCCCACCACGTCCGCGGGCGTCGGGAACTCGCCGGCGGCCGGGTTGTCGAAGAGGACGACACCCGGGGCGGTGTCCAGGATCTCCCGGGCCCCGTCGACCGTGACCGGGCCCTGGAACCTGGCGTGCACCGTCAGGGAGTGGGTGGTGACCACCGGCACCCGTACGCACGTCACCGCGACCGGCAGCTTCGGCAGGCCGAGGATCTTGCGGGACTCGTCCCGCACCTTCATCTCCTCCGACGACCAGCCGTCCTCCCGCAGCGACCCGGCCCACGGGACGACGTTGAGCGCGACCGGCTCCGGAAACGGCCCGGTGAGGTCCCCGACGGCCCGCCGCACGTCACCGGGCTTGGTGCCCAGCTCCGTACCGGCGACCATCGACAGCTGGGCCCGCAGCGTCTCCACGCCGGCCCGCCCGGCGCCGCTCACCGCCTGGTACGACGACACCACCAGCTCGCGCAGCCCGAACTCGGCGTGCAGCGCGCCCAGGGCGACGATCATCGACAGGGTGGTGCAGTTGGGGTTGGCGATGATCCCGCGCGGCCGGTTGCGGGCGCAGTGCGGATTGACCTCGGGGACGACGAGCGGCACCTCGGGATCCATCCGGAAGGCCCCGGAGTTGTCCACGACGACCACGCCCCGGGCCGCGGCGACCGGCGCCCAGCGCGCGGACACCTCGTCGGGCACGTCGAACATCGCGACGTCGATCCCGTCGAAGGCCTCCTCCGACAGCGCGACGACCTCGACCTCGGCCCCGCGCACCGTCAGCTTGCGGCCGGCCGAGCGCGGGGTGGCGATCAGGCGGATCTCGCCCCAGACGTCCGCCCGCTGGGACAGGATCTGGAGCATGACCGTGCCGACGGCCCCGGTCGCCCCCACGACCGCGAGCGTCGGCTTGCCCGTCATCGGCCGGTGCCTCCGTAGACCACGGCCTCGTCGGAGTCGGAGTCGAGTCCGAAGGCGGTGTGCACGGCTCGCACGGCCTCCGGCACGTCGTCGGCACGCGTGACGACCGAGATGCGGATCTCGGAGGTCGAGATCAGCTCGATGTTCACGCCCGCCTCGGACAGGGCCTCGAAAAAGGACGCGGTGACCCCGGGGTTGGTCTTCATACCGGCCCCGACCAGGGAGATCTTGCCGATCTGGTCGTCGTAGCGCAGCGAGTCGAAGCCGATGCCCGACCGGTTGCGCTCCAGCGCGTCGATGGCCTTGCGGCCCTCGGTCTTCGGGAGCGTGAAGGAGATGTCCGTCAGGCCGGTGGCGGCGGCGGACACGTTCTGCACGATCATGTCGAGGTTGATCCCGGCGTCGGCGACCGTCCGGAAGATCACGGCGGCCTCACCCGGCTTGTCCGGCACACCGACGACCGTGACCTTGGCCTCGGAGGTGTCGTGCGCGACACCGGAGATGATGGCCTGCTCCACCTTCTTGTCCCCAATCGGGTTGCTGCTGACCCACGTGCCCTGCAGTCCGCTGAAGCTGGACCGGACGTGGATCGGGATGTTGTAGCGGCGGGCGTACTCCACACAGCGGTGGAGCAGCACCTTGGAACCGGAGGCGGCGAGCTCCAGCATGTCCTCGAAGGAGATCCAGTCGATCTTCCGCGCCTTCTTCACCACGCGCGGGTCGGCGGTGAACACACCGTCGACGTCGGTGTAGATCTCGCACACCTCGGCGTCGAGCGCGGCGGCGAGCGCCACGGCCGTCGTGTCGGAGCCGCCGCGCCCCAGCGTGGTGATGTCCTTCTTGTCCGCGCTGACGCCCTGGAACCCGGCGACGATCGCGATGTTGCCCTCGTCGAGCGCCGTCCGGATCCGCCCCGGCGTGACGTCGATGATCCGGGCTTTGTTGTGGACCGAGTCGGTGATGACGCCTGCCTGGCTGCCGGTGAACGACTGGGCCTCGTGGCCCAGGTTTTTGATCGCCATGGCCAGCAGCGCCATGGAGATACGCTCTCCGGCGGTCAGCAGCATGTCGAACTCACGCCCGGCAGGCATCGGGGATACCTGCTCGGCGAGATCGATCAGCTCGTCCGTCGTGTCGCCCATCGCGGAAACGACGACAACCACCTGGTTGCCGTTCTTCTTCGCTTCCACGATTCGCTTGGCGACGCGCTTGATGCCCTCGGCATCGGCAACGGAGGAGCCTCCGTACTTCTGCACGACAAGGCCCACGTGCGCTCCTCGCTCGGTTTGTTTGTGTCGGCTCAGTTTAACGAGCGTCCGAATTCCACCAGCGCGCTCCCGCATGGTGAGACGTCGGCACCCGTCACCGGAACCTGCCCAGCGGACGGCGCACCACGCGGAAAGTGCCCTGCCTCACAGCGAACTCCATGAATGAAGTTTCAAGAATTAAGGTACGGGGCGTGCGCGTACTCCTGGTGGAAGACGACGAGCCGGTCGCGGAATCCCTCCGGCGCGGCCTGAAGCGGTACGGCTTCGAGGTCGAGTGGGTCACCACGGGCGCCGCCGCGCTCGCCCACACCGGCCCCTGTGACGTCGTGCTCCTCGACCTCGGCCTGCCCGACACCGACGGCCTGGACGTCTGCAAGGCGCTCCGGCAGCGCGGCGATGTGCCGATCATCGTGATCAGCGCGCGCAGCGACGAGACGGACCGGGTGGTCGGCCTGGAACTGGGCGCCGACGACTACGTCTCCAAGCCGTTCGGGGTCCGTGAGGTGATCGCCCGGATAAGGGCGGTACTGCGCCGGACGCGGCCCCGGACGCTGGACGCCGGCCCCGACCGCTACGGCCCCCGGCTCACCGTCGACCGCAAGGCCGCCCGCGTCCACCTGGACGGAGCGGAGGTCGCCCTGGCCCCCAAGGAGTACGACCTGCTGGCCTTCCTCACCGAGGAGCCGGGCGCGCTGATGTCGCGCGAGCAGATCATGGAGGCCGTCTGGGACGCGAACTGGTTCGGCCCGACCAAGACCCTGGACGTGCATGTGGCGGCCCTGCGCCGCAAACTCGCCGGCGCGATCACCATCGAGGCCGTCCGGGGCGTCGGCTTCCGCCTGGAGATAGCCGGGGACACCTCGTGAACCGCCAGCTCATCCGCAGCTACATCCTCCTGGTCGCGGTCGCCATCCTGCTGTTCACCGTCCCGGTCGCCTTCACCCTCACCAAGCAGCTCCGCGACGACACCGGACTCTCCGTCCTGCGCGAGGCCAAGACGATGGCGCTGCTGCTGGGCGGCGCCGACGGCGTCTCCTGCGAGGCCCTGACCGAGGTGGCCAGGGCGTACGACCGCGAGACCCCCGGCACGGTCCAGGCGGTCCCCGGCGGCAGCTGCGCCCCGGACCTGCCGAGGCCCGCCGCCGACGCGGCGCTGACCCGGGCCGTGCGGTACAACACCCCGACCACCGACTGGGGTTCCGACTTCATCTGGGGCGAGCACCTGACCGTCACCGTCCCCGCCGAGGGGGACACGGCCGTACGGATCGTCTACTCGACCTCGGACATGACCACCCGGCTCTGGCAGATCTGGGGCTTCCGGGCCGGCCTGGCCGTGCTCGTGCTGGCGGCGGCCGCCGCGATCGGCGCGGTCGCCGCCCGCCGGATCACCCGTCCCCTGCGCGAACTCAACTCCATGGCCAGCAGGTTCGGCGACGGCGATCTCACCGCCCGCTCCCCCGTGACCGGCCCGGCCGAGACCCAGACCCTGGCCCGCACCCTGAACCAGGGCGCGGAGCGCCTGGACACGCTCGTCGCCTCGCAGCGCATCTTCGTCGCCGACGCCTCCCACCAACTGCGCACCCCGCTCACGGCGTTGCGCCTGTCCCTGGACAACATCGCGGACGGCGTCGACGACGAGTTCGTCCGCGAGGACGTGGAACAGGCGACGGCGGAGGTGGTCCGGATGAGCCGCCTGGTGAACGGCCTGCTGGTGCTGGCGCGCGCGGAGGCGAAGGTGACGGCGCCCGAGCCGTTGCAGCTGCTGGACATCGTGAACGAGCGTCTCTCGGTGTGGCGACCGGCCGCCGACGAGCGCGGGGTCGACATCGCGCTCAGGGCGGCCGCCGACGGCCGGCCGGCCGTGCTGGCCGGTCCCGGTCACCTGGACCAGGTGCTGGACAACGTGCTCTCCAACGCCCTGGAGGTGTCCCCGGACGGCGCCACCATCACCGTACGCGTCGAGGCCGACGCCGACGAGGTGACGCTCTCCGTCCTGGACGAGGGCCCCGGCATGACGGACGCGGAGAAGTCCCGTGCCTTCGACCGCTTCTGGCGCGGTCAGGGCCTGACCGGCCGCTCCGGCTCGGGCCTCGGGCTGTCCGTCGTACGCCAGTTGCTGACGGACGACGGCGGCACGGTGACCCTGCGGGACGCGCCGGGCGGCGGGCTGTGGGTGCGGATCACCCTTCGGGCATCGCCGAGGAGTGGTGGTTGACGATGAGCCACTTGCCGCCGCGCTTCTCGTACTCGTAGGTGTAGCGGGCCTCGACGACCCGCTGGACGCCGGTCGCGGGGTCGGTGAGGGTGAACTGGTAGACGCCCGTGTCGATGGCGGAGTTCGCGTCGAGGACGTTCACGATGGTCCGCTTCTTCTCGCCCACCGGCTTGTTCTGCAGGAAGTGCTCGAAGTAGTCGACGATCTCGGCATGGTCGGTGCGGATCTTGTTGCTGACGGTCGGGAGGAGAACCGCGTCCTTGGCGTAGAGGCCGGCGACCTTCTCGGGGTCACCGGTCCGCAGGGCGGCGTTCCACCGGTCGAAGAGGGCCGCGATCTGCTTCTTGCTCGGCTCGTGCGGCGGCTTGGAACCACCGGCCTGGCTCACCCCCGCGCTCACCGTGGCGGCGGTGACGAGGGCGGTGGCGGTGACGACGGCGGCGCGTATGCGTGTCGTTCGGTTCATGCCCCAAGACTCGCCTTCCACCGGTTAGCGCCCGTGCAGCCGACGTACAGCGCAGGTGCAGGGCTGAGCCAATTCCCTCAGCGGCGCAGCAGACTGACGCCGGCACCGAGCGACACCACCCCCATCCCGACGGCGGTCAGCACCCCCTGTGTGCCGTCGACGACGAAGGGCGCGACGGCGGCGACGACGAGGTTGAAGAGGAAGAGGAACCACAGGACGGGCCGGGAGGCGAGCAGCGACTTCATGGGAGATGTCCTTGTCCGGGAGGAGTTGACCTGGCGAGATCAACGATTCCGTCTCCCGGGGACCGCAACGAGGGAGCGCGCTCCCGAACCGTTGGTGTAGCCAGTTACACCATGACGACGGCGTTGATCCTTCTCTCCGGCATCGTGCTGCTGGGCGCGAGCGTGCAGTGGCTGACCGGCATGGGCTTCGCGCTGGTCGCCGTACCGGCCCTGATCCTCCTCCTCGGCCCCGCCGAGGGCGTCGCGCTCGCCAACTGCGCGGCGGGCGCGATCAGCGTGGTGGGCCTGGCGGGCGGCTGGCGCCGGGTCCGCCCGGCGGCGATGGTCCCGCTGTGCGCGGCGGCGGCCTGCACAGTACCCGCGGGCACCTGGCTGACCCGCCAACTCCCGCCGCCGTTCCTCCTCCTGACCATGGGCGCCCTGGTGACGGCGGCCGTCCTCCTGGTCATGCGCGGCGCCCGGGTCCCCGTACTCCGCGGCCGGGCGGGCGCGTTGACGGCCGGCGCGGTGGGCGGCTTCATGAACTCGGCGGCGGGCGTGGGCGGCCCCCCGGTCTCCCTCTACGCCCTCAACGCGGGCTGGACGGTACGCGAGTTCGTCCCGAACGCCCAGTTCTACGGCGTGGTCGTGAACGCCTTCTCGGTGACGGCGAACGGGGTGCCGGACCTCAGCGGCGCGGAGTGGGCGGCGGTGGGCGGCGCCATGCTGACGGGCGGGCTGCTCGGCAGAGCGGTGGGCGACCACATGCCCGAACACCACGCCCGCCGCCTGGTCCTCCTCCTCGCCCTGACGGGCGGGGTGACGGCGGTGGTGAAGGGCATATGGACGCTTTGAATCCTCCCCCTGCTGAAGCTGGGGGATTCCTGGCTCAGGCTGCCTCCGGGAGCCACGCTCCCGGAGGTCTTACGCCCTCGGCACCAGCCGGGTGGAGACCAGCCCGGACGAGCATCACGTGGGCGGAGTTCTTGTCCCGGGGGGACACGAGCCCGCACGCGGTGCAGGTGTAGGTACGTTCCGACAACGGCAGTGCGTGCTTGGCTCTCGCTCCGCAGTGCGCGCAGTCCATGGTGGTGTGCGCGGGATGCACGAAGCGGACGTCCCGCCCGTGCTTGCGGCCCATCTCGATCAGGGCCTTCTTCGTGGCGCCGATCGCCGCGTCGGCGGCCTTCCGGGCCATGGTGGACTTGGCGAGGAACTTCGGGCGGAAGTCCTCGACAGCGATGGCGTCGTGGTCGGCGACGACGCGCTTGGCCCACTTACAACCAGTGTCCTGGCGTTGCCGGGCGACCTTCTGGTGCGCCTTCGCTCGCAACTGCTTCGCTTCGCGATAGCCCTTCGACCCGGGCTGCCCCTTGGGTGGGCGGCGGCGGGCCATCATCCGGTCGTACCGGGTCAGTTTCGCCTGGGCCTTCTTCCCGTGCCCGGCATGGGGGAGGTCGTGTGCGTCAGAGGTAGTGGTGGCGGTCTCCTTCACGCCCCAGTCCACGCCCAGCACACGGCCCGTCTCCGGGAGCGGCTGGGCCTCGGTGACGACGACGAACGAGGCGTACCAGTGCCCCACCGCGTCGCGGTACACGCGCACCGAGGAGGGCGCGGACGGCAGTTCACGGGACCACACCACCATCAGGCTGATGCCGCCCGCCAGGTGCAGGCGTCCGTCCTTGAGCCGGAAGCCCCGGACGGTGTAGTTCAGCGTCGGCAGAGCCTCACGCTTCTTCTTGCAGCGCGGCATCCCTGCCCGCCGGTGCATGGGCAGCCGGTCCTTGATGTCCTTCTGCGCCTTGGACCGGGATTTGGCAAAGTCCCTGATGATCTGCTGCTGCGGGACGCTCGCGCCGTCACGGAGCCACGCCGTCGCCGCGCGGGCCTCGGTCAGCATCCTGTCGAGCTGCGCCAGACCGCACGTCAGCCTGCCGTCCGGGGCGCCCTTGTTGTGTGCGTGTACCCGGCGGGACTTGGCGACGCATTCGTTCCAGATCCACCGGCAGCGGTCCCACTCCGCTTCAAGTGCAGTCCGGGCGGTCGACGACACACGCAGCCGGTAGGTGAAGCGGGCATGCCCGACCTCTGCAACCGACCTCACCTGCGCCATCGCCGCCTCTCACGATCCCCGGCCGGGACACCACGGCATCCCGGGACCCCAAACGGACCATACGCACGACAGCCACACGCATGTACGCCAACCCCGCAGACATCACCCCATCCAGCGACCACAGACACACACATTGACGGCGGCGTAGCCATGAGGCTTCGCCGCACGCGTATGCCAGTCCGTATCCCGGTCTGCGGCGGTGATCTCGACGACCATGAGCACGCCGTCGGCGCATGGTCGGCCCTCACCAGCGGCTATGGAAAGTGCTCGAAGCCCGAGGCTCAAGCCCTGGGCCGAACTGCGGAAACGAACGCCGCCCAGGCAGGGGCGGCGACGCCGAGCTCGGGGCCCGCGGCGGCCTTGGAATCGCG
The DNA here is from genome assembly GCF_042721035.1 of Streptomyces sp. NPDC058464. NCBI lineage: Bacteria > Bacillati > Actinomycetota > Actinomycetes > Kitasatosporales > Streptomycetaceae > Streptomyces > Streptomyces sp. NPDC058464. Next base: position 296,299 of record NZ_JBHXMA010000005.1, on the reverse strand, counting down.
GATGTGGACGGCGGCGGAGAGGGCGACTTCGACGCAGGCCCCGCCCTCGTTGTCGCTGTAGCTGTAGCTGTAGCTGTACTTGAACCACTTCAGCTGGTCGCTCACGACTGATCCACCATCCGCTCGATGTAACCGGCCGACTCAGCGGGACTGAGAGCCTGCGTGCGGATCATGCCAAGCCGCTCCGTCACGCGGCTGACAACCCCTGGATCAGCCGAAAGCTCGTTGACGAACGGGCCTTCCGTGAAGGCGAATCGCTCGTGGTCACGGGTTTCCAGAAGCATCGCGGGGACCCATGAGCGCGTCACTGAAGGCCCGTTCGAAGGGGAGCACCTGCACCACGGCGTTCCGCAACCGGGACACCTCCAGCAGACGGCTCAACTGCTCGCCATCCACCAACGGGCTGCGCAGCACCGCCTCGTAGAGGACGAAGCTCAGGCCCACCGGAGGCTTCCGCGCCGTGAGGATGGCCTGCCGGTCCATGCGCGCGGCGATCCGCTCCTCCACCGTCTCCCCGTCCAGCGGCGGGATGCGGTTGTCGATGAGCGCACGGGCGTACGCCTGCGTCTGCAACAGACCGGGGACGAGCGCGACTTCGTACCACCAGAGGCTCGTCGCCTCCTTCTCCCGTTCGCCGCGCTCAGCATCCCCTGCGCGGCGCACAGGTCGTCCGCCACGTCCAGCACTCGCGAGGTCGGCCTGCGCACCCCGCGCTCCATCGAGGCGACGGTCTCCGGGGAGTGGTTGGCGGCGGAGGCCAGCTTCTCCCTGGTGACGTCAGCCCTCGTGCGCCAGCGCTTCAACTGGTCGCCGCTGTAGCGCCAGGCTGGACGGGAGCGCTGCTGCAGCCCTGCCCACGGCCGCTGAGTTCGGCGTCGAAAGTCTCCTGTGCGACGCGCATGGCCTCGGTGTACGCGGGATCGCGCAGTCGTTTCCACATCTCCTCCTCGGAAACGTCCTCGATGTGGGCGACCACCCACCAGATGTTGCCGAAGGGGTCCTTGATGCGCCCGCCGCGTTGTCCGAAGGCGTGGTCGGCGAGGGCGGTGACGACCTGGCCACCGGCCGCGACGGCACGCGCGAACGTGTCGTCCGCGTCGGCGACGAACACGCGCAGCAGACTGGGCATGACGGGCCAGTCCGCGCTCCGGTCGAAGGCCAGCAGGACGGTGTCGCCGATCCGGATCTCGGCGTGCCCGATAGAACCGGCCTCGGTGGGGACCCGCCCCAGCTCCGCGCCCCCGAACACCTCGGTGACGAAGTCCAGAAACGCCCCCGTGTCGTCGGTGACGACCCAGGGGGCGAGTGTGGTGTAGCCCTGCGGTGCGGCGTTTCCGGTCTGCTCGGGCATCGCGGTCCTCTCGTCGGTGTCGGGATGACGCCGACGACCCTAGGGACCGCTCAGGACAGCGGCTGTCCTAATGGGAGGAGGACCGTACTCCCATCGAGCCGCCGATCTCCTGCTCCATGACCTGGCCCGCCTCGAACTCCAGGGTCTCGTCGCCCATCGAGTCCTGGTCGGTGTCCAGGCCGTCCAGTTCCTCCAGGGGCTGGTTCAGGCGGACGTGGATCAGGACGGACTGGAGGGCGCGCAGGACCGCGGAGGCGGTGGGGCCCCAGTTGGAGAAGTAGGAGAACTGCCACCACCACAGGGCCTCCGTGGTGCGGCCCGAGCGGTAGTGGGCCATGCCGTGGCGGAGGTCGGTGATGATGTCGGCGAGGTCGTCCGAGATACGGGCCGGGACGGGCGCCTTGCGGGGCGCGTAGGGGTCGAAGACCTCGGAGTAGACGTCGATGGGGTCGAGCAGGCGCGCGAAGTTCTCGCGGAGCTGGTCGACGTCCGGCTCCGGGCCCAGGTCCGGCTCGTAGCGCTCGTCGGGGACGATGTCCTCGTGCGCGCCGAGCCGGCCGCCGGCCAGCAGGAGCTGGGAGACCTCCAGGAGGAGGAAGGGGACCGCCGAGTCCGGCTCGTCGCCCTTCGACACCTCCGTCACGGCCACCAGGAAACTCTCCACCTGGTCGGCGATCTGGACCGCGAAGTCGTCGGGGTTCTGCGCGGTCGCGTGCAGCGTGGCGTCAGACATCTAGGAGTCGTCTCCCCTCGAAGGCGCGGCCGAGCGTGACCTCGTCCGCGTATTCCAGGTCGCCGCCCACCGGGAGGCCGCTGGCCAGGCGGGTGACCTTCAGGCCCATGGGTTTGATCATGCGGGCGAGGTAGGTGGCCGTCGCCTCGCCCTCCAGGTTCGGGTCCGTGGCCAGGATCAGCTCGGTGACCGTGCCGTCCGCCAGGCGGGCGAGCAGCTCCCTTATCCGGAGGTCGTCGGGGCCGACGCCCTCGATCGGGCTGATCGCGCCGCCGAGCACGTGGTAGCGGCCGCGGAACTCGCGGGTGCGCTCGACGGCGACCACGTCCTTCGGCTCCTCCACCACGCAGATGACCGTCGGGTCCCGGCGGGCGTCGCGGCAGATGTTGCACAGTTCCTCCTGTGCCACGTTGCCGCAGGTCGCGCAGAAGCGGACCTTCGCCTTCACCTCCAGGAGAGCCTGCGCCAGACGCCGTACGTCCGTCGGCTCCGCCTGCAGGATGTGGAAGGCGATCCGCTGCGCGCTCTTGGGACCGACGCCGGGCAGCCGCCCCAGCTCGTCGATGAGGTCCTGGACCACGCCTTCGTACAACGGACTGCCCTTCCTGGAGTCTTTCGGTACGTACGGTAGTTGGCTGCCGCCTGTCCTAGGAAGGCGGTACGGGTGTCGTGCGGGCGACGAACATCAGAACGGCAGGCCCGGGATGCCGCTGCCACCGCCCAGGCCCTGGGCCAGCGGGCCCAGCTTCTGCTGCTGGAGCGCCTGCGCGTTCTCGTTGGCCGCCTGGACCGCCGCGATGATCAGGTCGGCGAGGGTCTCGGTGTCGTCCGGGTCCACCGCCTTCGGGTCGATCTTCAGCGCGCGCAGCTCGCCGGAGCCGGTCACGGTGGCCTTCACCAGGCCGCCGCCCGCCTGTCCGTCGACCTCCGTGCTCGCCAGTTCCTCCTGGGCCCGCGCCAGGTCCTGCTGCATCTTCTGGGCCTGCTGGAGCAGCTGCTGCATGTTGGGCTGGCCACCACCGGGGATCACGATCAGCTCCTGGGTCGGGTCCGGATTTTCTCTGTTGTGGATGAGCCTACGTGGTCGACGCAGCCATCGCCCCGCCACTCTTTCGAGTGAGATTCCCGAGACGCCTATACCTGATCAAGGCCCACTTCCGGGCGGAAAAGAGGCGAAAGCAAGGCCTTCGCCACCCATTGGGCGGTAGGAAGGGTTCCCGTCGTCAGCATCCATTGTCAGGTCCAGTGCCAGGTCCGACGTCAGGCCCGATGTCAGGCCCGACGTCAGCGTCGGCGTCACGGTACGTGACCGGTCGGGATCGGTTCGGGATCAGTTAGGGAGTGCCGGGTGGGTCAGCCGGAGATGCAGCCCGAGGGACGGCCTCAGGACGGGCGGGGCGGCGAGGGCGCGGCCGGACCGCGGCCGGGTGATCTGACCGGGCGGCCGTTCCCGCTCGGGGACTGGGGCGAGCCGGCCGAGCGGCTGGACGAGCTGTACCGGTGGGTGGAGCGCGGGGCGCTGGAGACGGCCGCGTGGTATCTGGCGGACCGGGTGTGGAAGCGACGGGGGGCGAGGGCGCTGCGGTGCGGGACGGCCGTGGGGGCGGTGCTGGGGGCCGCGCTGCCGTTGCTGGACCTCACCGGGGTGGTCGGCGGGGTCGCACCCTGGGGATACCTCGCCCTGCTGCTGGCGGTGTCCTGCGTCGGCATCGACCGGTTCTTCGGGGTGACGTCCGGCTGGATAAGGGACATGGCCACCGCGCAGGCCGTGCAGCGGCGGCTGCAGGTGCTGCAGTTCGACTGGGCGTCGGAGAGCGTGCGGGAGGTGCTGGGGCCGGCGGAGGGGACGGCGAGCGAGGCGAGCGAGCGGTGCCTGGGGGTGCTGCGGAGGTTCTCGGAGGACGTGACCGAGCTGGTCCGTACGGAGACGGCCGACTGGATGGTGGAGTTCCGGACGGGGCCGACGCCGCTGGGCATGCAGGCGACGGTGACGGCGGGGCCGCGGGCGGACGCGGGGCATCTGAACGGGCGGTTCCCCCTGCCGCCGGGCGCCAACGGGGCGCGACCGAACATGCCGCGGCAGAGACCGCCGGAACCGAGGTGAAGAGGGGGCGCCTCTGTGGCGCCGTTCACTGCAGCGCCCCTCAGGGGCGCTGGGGGTACCCCCGGCCGAAGGCTGGGGGAGGAACTGCGCGGGCAACCACGACGGCGGTGCACCTGACCTTGTCCAGACGCCCGAATGTCTTGACATTGTCAGGACGGGCCCCCATCGTGAGCAGCGCAGTCGCAACGGTGCGGAGAAGGGCAGCCAATGGACGTGAGAACGCTCGGCGTCGCCGTCGTCGGATTCGGGTGGATGGGCCGGGTGCACGCCCAGGCCTACCAGCGGGTTCCCCACCATTTCCCGCAGCTGCCGGTACGCGCCGAGCTGATGGCCGTCGCCGAGGAGGTGCCGGGACGGGCCGAGGAGGCCGCCGCGCAGTTCGGGTTCGCGTCCACCACCCGGGACTGGCGGGACGTGGCGGCCGACCCGCGGGTGCACGCCGTCAGCATCACCGCGCCGAACTTCCTGCACCGCGAGATCGGCGTCGCGATGGCCGAGGCCGGCAAGCACATCTGGATCGAGAAGCCGGTCGGGCTGACCGCCGAGGACGCCCGGGCGGTGTCCGAGGCGGTGGCCAAGGCCGGCGTGCGGGGCACCGTCGGCTTCAACTACCGCAACGCGCCCGCCGTCGCATACGCCCGTGAGCTGATCGCCTCCGGCGAGCTGGGGACCGTGACGCATATCCGCGTCCGGCTGTTCAGCGACTATGCCGCACATCCCGACGGCGCCCTGACCTGGCGTTACGAGCGGGCGCGCGGTGGCGGGGGCGTCCTCGGCGACCTGGCCTCGCACGGCGTCGACCTGGCCCGCTTCCTGCTCGGCGACATCGCGTCGCTGGCCGCCGACACGGCCGTGTTCATCCCGGAGCGGGCCCGCCCGACCGGCGCCACCGCCGGCCACACCCTCGCCACCGGCGGCGAGCTCGGGCCCGTCGAGAACGAGGACTACGTCAACTGCCTGCTGCGCTTCGCCTCCGGCGCCCGGGGCGTCCTGGAGGCCTGCCGGGTCTCGGTCGGCGAGCAGAACAACTACGGCTTCGAGGTGCACGGCACCAAGGGCGCGGTGTTCTGGGACTACCGCCGGATGGGCGAGCTGGGCGTCAGCCGCGGCACCTCCTACCAGGACCAGCCCGTCAGCACGGTCTTCGTCGGCCCCGGCCACGGCGCGTACGGCGCCTTCCAGCCCGGCGCCGCCAACGCCATGGGCTACGACGACCTCAAGGTGATCGAGGCCCACGCCTTCCTGCGGTCCGTCGCCGAGGGCACGTCCCACGGCGCGACCCTCGACGACGCCGTGCACAGCGCCACCGCCCTCGACGCGATGAGCCGCTCGGCCGCACAGGGGACGTGGGTGGACCTCGGCTGACCGGGGCGGGCGGCGGGCGTCACGCGCAGAGTTTCATGCCCACCGGGATGTAGCAGGGCAGATGCCCGTACGACCGGATCACGTCCTGGCCGTTCCCCGTTCTGACGTACGACAGGAAGCTCGACACCAGCGAGTCCGCCGCCGGCCAGCCGTAGGTGTACGCGTACTCGATCTCGCGGTACGGGTACGAGCTGTCGCCGTGCTCGATCGCGTCCACCGACGGGGCGTCGGCGTCCAGGGAGAGGGTGTGCAGGCCCTTCGCCCCCTCCGCCACGTTCAGTTCGGCGTAGCCGACCGCCCCCTTCAGCCGGGCCACCTCCGACAGCACCTGCTCGGTGGAGTCCAGCTCGCAACGGATCACCTTCGCCGTCGGGTCGTCCTTGTGCCTGCAGTCGACGGAGGAGTTGGCGATCTCGCCGCGCTTCAGCACCCGGCGCTGGAACACCTGCCGGGTACCGGAGTTGGCGTCCCGGCTGACCAGCACCACCGGCAGGTCGGGGCCGCCCAGCTGCTTCCAGTTGGTGATCTCGCCCCGGTACAGCCGTCGTACGTCGGCCGTGCTGAGGTTGCGCAGCGGCACGTCGTCGTTCACGACCAGCGCGAAGACCACCAGGGCGACCGGGTACTCCTTCAGCTCGGGCATGTCGGTGGGCTTGGGGCCGTCGGAGAGGGCCAGTTCCACCGGGGAGCCCTTCTTCGTACCCGTCCCGACGTCGTTCAGATCCCGGATCCCGGCGGTCGAGCCACGCGCGTCCACGGTGATGGACGCGCCCTCGCAGTCCTTCTCGTACTTCTTCGCCGCGTCCCGCATCACCGGGGCGAAGGCGGTGGAGCCGATGACCCGCAGCGAGCCCTTCGCGCAGCCGATCGGCGGCGGGGTGTCGTCGCGGGCCACGACGATGGTGGAGAGCGTGAGGACGCTGAGCGTCAGCATGATGGTGATCAGCCGGGAGGCGCGGCTGAACAGGGGCGTGGCGTCGTCCGGGGTGGCGCTGCGGTTGGGGTGCACCTCGCCGTCGTGGATCCCGCCGACGATCCGGATCTCCCGGCCGACGTCACCGCCGGACAGCAGCACGAGCAGCTTGAAGTGCTCGGCGTGGTTGAGCGGGACGCGCGGGATGCGCAGGGTGTTGCCCGAGTAGCCGAAGCCGCGCTCCGCGGTGAAGTGCGGCATGAGGTGGTCGCTGTCGGTCGGCTGGGTGACCGAGACGCCCCGGATGACGCGGTCGGTGAACACGGCGGTGAGACCGTGCAGTTCGGGACTGGTGTAGTCGTCCCGGCCGATGCCCTGGGAGCCGTCGTTCTCTATGCGCAGCAGGACCAGGGTGGCACCGGCCATGTCCGGAGCCTCGTCGAAGAGGCCCAGGCGTCTGCCGATACGGCCCGAACGGACGTCGTCGCCGATCGGGTTGTCCATCTGGACGCGGTAGCCGATCCGCTTACGGCGCGGGACGCGGCGCTCGTACCAGAAGATGCCCGCGGACGCGACGATGCCGAGCACCGCGGTGCCCACGGCGACGATGTTCTCCGCGCTCAGCCACTCCATGTGGGTGCCCCCGCCACTCCCCGGAGTCGGATGGTGGGGTCACCGTAAGGGGCGGGATGCGGTTGTGAAGGGACATATCGGTCGCCCGCACCGTTGTTCGCCGAACGTTCAACTGCCTCGGCGAAAGCGGTAGTTCACTTCTTGCTGTAGGTCAGGCTCTCGTCGCCGTCCTTCGTCACGCGCTTCAGTTTGCCGCCCGACAGCAGGGTCACCTCGGTGGCCTTTCCGGCGCTGCACGACGAACGGGGCTTGCCGGACGTGACGGTGGAGGGGCCGATCTCCAACGGGCCGTCCGAGCCGGGCTTCTCGGCGAGCTTCGCCGTGAACTCGCAGTGGTAGCCGGGGCCGTCCGCCACCAGGGTGAGGACCTTGTCGCCCACGGCGCCCTGGCGGATGGTCAGTTCACGGGTGTTGTGGCCGGTGTCGTTGTCTATCGACGTGTCCCAGGTGCCGAGGAAGCCGCTCGGGACGGTGTCCTTCGCGGCGGTCGAGGAGGAGGGCGACTGTGCGGGCGTCGACTCCCCGGAGGTGGTCGGGGCGGTGGCCGACGGGGTGGGCGTGCCCTTGCCGGCCGCCTTGTCGTCGGCGCCGTCGTCGCCGCCGTTGATGAGCGCGTACACCGTGCCGCCCGCGGCCAGCATCACGACCAGCGCGATGGTGACGAGGAGGGCGGTGGAGCGAGGGCGACGGGGCTCGTCCACGGGGAGGGGGTCGTAGAGGGGAGGCGGGGGGACGGGGGGGTAGATCTGGGTGGAGTCGGAGGTGGGGTCGAAGCCTGGGGCGGGAGCGGGGGAGGTCGCGGTGTACGGGTTGTACGGCTGCGGGTGCTGATGGGGCTGGCCGGAGTAGCCGTAGGCCGGGTGGGCGGGGGCGTGTTCGGGGGACGGGGGGTTGAGTGTCGGCTGCGGGTGCGTGGTGGCCGGTCGCGCCCCCGCGGCGGCAGCCGCAGATTCAACACCGCCCCGCGCCCCTTCGGGGCGCTCAACAGGCGCCTCCACCAGCGCCCCGTAGACCGTAGGGTCCTCCACCTCCAGCAACTCCACGGCGTGGCGGCCCAGTTGGGCCACCAGGCCGCCCGGCAGCCACGGGTCCCGCGACCGGCCCTCCCAGACCGTGTCGCCCGCGCCCGTGCGGGCCAGGATCGCCTCCAGCGTCGGACGGGCCGCCGGGTCCTTGCGCAGGCAGTCGCGGACGACGTCGGCGACGTCCTCGGGGAGACCGGAGAGGTCGGGATCCTCCTGGGCGATCCGGAACATCAGGGCGTGTGCGCCGCCCTCGGTGGAGCCGAAGGGAAGCCGGCCGGTGGCCGCGTAGGCGAGCACCGAGCCGAGGCAGAAGATGTCGCAGGCCGGCGTGATCCGGTCGCCGCGCACCTGCTCGGGAGCCATGAAGCCGGGCGAGCCGAGGAGGGAACCGGTCTGGGTGAGCCGTTCGCCGGGCAGCGTCTCCAGCGCCCGCGCGATCCCGAAGTCGATGACCCGGGGTCCCTCTATGGTGAGCATCACGTTGGACGGCTTGAGGTCGCGGTGGACGATCCCGGCCGCGTGGATGTTGCCGAGCGCGTGCGCGAGACCGGCGGCGAGGATGCGCACCGACCGCTCGGGCAGCGGCCCGTGGTCGTGCTCGACGACCCGCTGGAGGCTCGGCCCGGCGACATAGCCGGTGGCCACCCAGGGCACGGCGGCCTCGGTGTCGGCGTCGAGCACCGGCGCGGTCCAGAAGCCGCCGACGCGCTGGGCGTTGCGGACCTCCTGCCGGAAGCGCTCCCGGAACTCCTCGCGCTCGGCGAGCTCCGCCCGCACCAGCTTCACGGCGACCGTACGACCGCGCTCCGACCGGGCGAGGTACACGTGCCCCATCCCGCCCGCCCCCAGCCGCGCCAGCAGCCGGTAGCGCCCGATGTGCTGCGGATCCCCCGGCCCCAGCTTCTCCATGGCAGATCCGCTCCTCGCTCACACTTGTGATCGAGCCGAGAATAATGCGGCCGTTCGGTGGTTCGAGCGGCGCGGTGTCTACGGTTACGTAACAAGCACCCGGGCCCGCCCGACGGTCAGCATGCCGCCGGACGGACGGCATGCTGCCGGTCTGCGGCTGCTTCGAGAGCGCCGCTGAGAGATATTCGCCGCCCGTGAGGACGGATCGCACTCGCTCACCTGACGTACGCGGCGGCGATCGCGGCGGCGGCTACCACCGCGATCAGCAGGCACAGCCGTACGGTCTTGCCCCAGCTCTGCATGGCCTCGACCACGACTTTGCCCAGTTCCTTGTACACAGTTTTCACCTCCTTTCGGAAATGACGGGACCGGGACACCTTCACCGTTTGCAGGGCCCGGTGACCCTGTAATGCAATTTTGCCCGCCATAAGGGATCCACGCCAGAGTGGTCAATAGTGGATCGAAGCAAAAAGGGGGAGCGAATCTCCGCGGACCTCCCGACAATTCAGGATGATCCGGGTGATTCGCTCCCAGGTGTCACAGTAGCCGCTGCGACACCGGCCACCCATCGACATGGGCGGCGAATATCTCTGCCACCAGTATCTGAGCCTCGGGGCTTTGTGGCAAGTGGCAGATAGCCGCTTTCCCATCGGCCTTCGCGCCCATCGCCAGCCGCCCACCAGCGGACTGGCCTGCGGCCGCGATCACTCTTGCGCTGCACGCACACGGCCACCTGGCCAATAGCCGTGTCGCAGACGAGGGGAACGGCATGAACACAACACCCCCCGGTCGATCTGTCGACTCATTCGGGTCAACGATCTGTCGCTAACTCGGTAAATACGAGGGCTCATCAACGGGCGACGCTCACTCGGTGCAGTATGGACATGCATTAGCCGCTTCAAACATGCTACGTTGCCCCTCTGCGCCCGCATCATGCAGCCGCGCCGCCCGAAACTGAAGCAAGTAATCGCACCGGAGCATTTGATGACGACACTCGCCGGCTCTTCACTGAAGTGGCGAAAGAGCACCAGAAGCGCGGAAACCAACTGCGTAGAAGTAGCCTTTGCGCGAGATGTTCTGGTACGCGACTCAAAGGACCCGGGCCGCCCTTTTCTGAGATTCTCCGCACCTTCCTGGAATTCTTTCCTGGACTCCGGTCGCTCCGGCTCGGACGACCCGGCGCAGGCCCGTTGAACCCCTAGGCGACGCCCTCGGCGGAGTCGGAAAGGTCCGGTTCCGCCGGGATCATCGCCGCCAGCCGGGACATGGCGAAATCCAGCACTGACGGGGCGCCCTCCGCACTGGCCAGCTGTTCCATGTCGAAGAACGTCTCCAGGAAGCGCGCGGGGGCCTCGTCCTCGACCCAGTCCACGCCCTCGCGCACGATGGCGTCCCCGTTCGGCCGCTCCGCGTAGAGCACGATGTCCTCTTCCGGGTCCTCGAACTCGAAAAGAACGTACGAGTTCCGGAAATAGCGGTAGAGCCCCTGCGTGAAAGGCAGGACCCGCAAGGTGATCTGCGGGTGATCCGTCAGCTCCTTGAGACGCTTCACCTGGCGCCGCATGACGTCGGGGCCGCCGACGACCCTGCTGATCGCGTTCTCGTCCAGGATGAAGTGCATCTGCGGCCCGTCGGAGCGGAGCAACCGCTCCTGGCGCTCGAGGCGGAGTTCGGACCGCTCGTCCACCTTCTCCGGCGGGCTCGTCAGCCGCAGCACCTCATGGGCGTACTCCTCGGTCTGGAGGAGACCGGGCACCAGGATCGGCTCGAACGTGCGGATTATCGAGGCAGAGCCCTCGTACCCCAGCAGGAGCAGGAAGGTCGGAGGCGCGCTGTCCCGGTAGCGATCCCACCAGGGCCGCTCACGGGCCGCCCGCGCCATGGCGGTCAGCCGGTCCACCAGCGCCCGGTCAGTGACCTGGTAGTGGGCGATGAGGGCCTTCAAGTCCGTTATCGATATCCCGTTTCTCCCGGACTCGATGCGGATCAGTTTCGACAGCGACCACTCCATCTCATTGGCCACCTCGCGCTGGGTGAATCCGGCCGACTCCCGTAACCTGCGCAACTGGTCCCGCAGCTTGCGTCGCTGGAGCGCGGGGTCTGTCAGCGGCACCTGCGCACCCCCCGTCGTGTACATCGCGATGAAGGCCCGCGCGGGAAGGTCTGCCACTGCGCATCTGGCGATTTCGCATGCGGCGATGCGGCAACAGGCCTGGTGCACAAAGGCCACCTGGAACAGAGCATCGGGCAGAAGGCCCACCCGGACAAGCGATTCGACAGACTGTCGTGTCCACCCCCCGACCACGGAACATGTCGCCGATACCGCTCCCGTACCGGACACACCTACGCTCCCCGCCATGACCCCTCAGCCCAATCCCCAGGCCGGAGCCGCCGTGAAGGCGGCCGATCGTGCGCATGTCTTCCACTCCTGGTCCGCGCAGGACCTCATCGACCCGCTCGCCGTGGCCGGCGCCGAAGGGTCGTACTTCTGGGACTACGACGGCCGGCGCTACCTGGACTTCACCAGCGGGCTCGTCTTCACCAACGTCGGCTACCAGCACCCGAAGGTCGTCGCCGCCATCCAGGAGCAGGCCGCGAGGATGACGACCTTCGCGCCCGCCTTCGCCGTGGAGGCGCGGTCGGAGGCGGCGCGGCTGATCGCCGAGCGCACGCCCGGGGACCTTGACAAGATCTTCTTCACCAACGGCGGCGCCGACGCCATCGAGCACGCCGTCCGGATGGCCCGGCTGCACACCGGACGCCCGAAGGTGCTCTCCGCCTACCGCTCGTACCACGGCGGCACCCAGCAGGCGATCAACATCACCGGCGACCCGCGCCGCTGGGCCTCCGACGGCGCCGCCGCCGGGGTCGTGCACTTCTGGGCGCCCTTCCTCTACCGCTCCCGCTTCTACGCGGAGACCGAGGAGCAGGAGACCGCCCGGGCGCTGGAGCACCTGGAGACGACCATCGCCTTCGAGGGGCCGGGTACGGTCGCGGCCATCGTGCTGGAGACGATTCCCGGGACCGCCGGGATCATGGTGCCGCCTGCCGGGTATCTGGCGGGGGTCCGGGAGATCTGCGACAAGTACGGGATCGTCTTCGTCCTGGACGAGGTCATGGCCGGGTTCGGGCGGACCGGCGAGTGGTTCGCCGCCGACCTGTTCGGGGTCGTACCCGACCTGATGACCTTCGCGAAGGGCGTGAACAGCGGGTATGTGCCGCTGGGCGGTGTCGCGATCAGCGAGAAGATCGCCGAGACCTTCGGCAAGCGGCCCTACCCGGGCGGGCTGACCTACTCCGGGCATCCGCTGGCCTGCGCCGCCGCCGTCGCGACGATCAACGTGATGGCCGAGGAAGGGGTCGTCGAGAACGCGAAGCGGCTGGGGGCCGAGGTGGTCGGACCCGCGCTCGCCGCGCTCGCCGAGCGGCACCCGAGCGTCGGCGAGGTCCGCGGGGTCGGCATGTTCTGGGCGCTCGACCTGGTGAGGAGCCGGGAGACCCGGGAGCCGCTGGTGCCGTACAACGCGGCCGGCGAGGCGAACGCGGCGATGGCCGCGTTCGGGGCCGAGGCGAAGAAGCAGGGGCTGTGGCCGTTCGTGAACATGAACCGGACGCATGTGGTGCCGCCGTGCAATGTGAGTGAGGCGGAGCTGAAGGAAGGGTTCGCGGCGCTGGACGCTGCGCTGAGCGTGGCCGACGAGTTCACGGTGGCGTAGGGCCGCGTTCTCGGCTGCGGGTGCGTGGGGGCTGGTCGCGCAGTTCCCCGCGCCCCTGACGGGGCGCGACTCTCACGCTCCTCACAGCCGACCCACGGGTAGCTTCCCGGGTACAGAAGGAGTACACCCGGAACCCGAACGCGTAAGGTGGCGTGCTCGTACATGTATCTGTAAGCGAGCACGTCACCCGTACGCGTGAGGAGAGGCACCCGACGATGCCCGGCAACGGCGCTGTGACCCGCAGTACCCTGCGCCAGCAGATCGCGGACGCGCTCCGTGACGAGGTGCTCGCCGGGCGGCTGCAGCCGGGGCGGGAGTTCACGGTCAAGGAGATCGCCGAGCAGTACGGGGTCTCCGCCACGCCGGTCCGGGAGGCGCTGGTCGACCTGTCCGCGCAGGGCATCCTCGACGCCGACCAGCACCGCGGCTTCCGGGTGCCGGAGTACACGCTCGACGACTACCGGGGCATGATCGAGGCCCGCAGCCTGGTCACCGACGGCATGTTCCAGGCTCTCGCCGACGGCCTCCACCCCGCCTTCAAGGACCCCGAGGAGCCCCGGGTGGCGGCCGCCCTGGCCGCGGTCCGCCGACGCGGCGAGGAGGCCCAGCGCGCCGCGACCGCCGGTGACCTGACCATCCTCATCGGCTACGACCTGAGGTTCTGGCGGGAGCTGTCGGCCCTGTTCGGCAACCCCTACCTCGCCGACTTCCTGCACCGGCTGCGCGTGCAGTCCTGGGTGTGCGCGGTGCGGCATCTGCGCCGGCTGCCCGATCTACGCGGGTATCTGTGGTCCCGGCACACCGAGTTGGTCGACGCGCTGTCCCGCCGGGACGCCGAGGCCGCCCGGGGGATCGTCGCCGCGTACAACACGCACTCACTCGCCCTGATCGAGCGACTGGCGGAGAAGAACGGATGACCGCGCCCACGGAGACCACGGAGGACGAGGACAGGGGGAACGTCGACCTTTCCGTCGTCATCCCGGCGTACAACGAGGAGGAACGGCTCGGCCCGACCCTCGACGCCGTCACCCGCTACCTCGCCGACAACGAGAGCCGCTTCGGCTCCTGGGAAGTGGTCGTCTCCGACGACGGCTCGACGGACGGGACCCGCGAGGTCGCCGCCTTACGGCACCCGCACGTCCGGCTGGTCACCGCCGACCGGAACCGGGGCAAGGGCAACGCCCTGCGCCTCGGTGTCGCAGCGACCGGCGGCAGCCGCGTGCTCGTCACGGACGCCGACCTGGCGGCGCCGATCGAGGAGCTGGAGCGGCTGGACAAGGCGCTCAGCGAGGGCAGCGCGGCGGCGATCGGCTCGCGTGCGGTGCCGGGCGCGGAGATAGCCGACCACCAGCACCGGCTGCGCGAGCTGCTCGGCCGCGCCGGGAACCTGCTGATACGCGCGACCGCCGTGCCGGGGATCAAGGACACCCAGTGCGGGTTCAAGCTCTTCGACGGCGACCTGGCCCGCGAGGCCTTCGCCGACTCGCGGCTGGACGGCTGGGGCATCGACGTCGAGGTCCTGCAGCACCTGCACGGCGGCGGCCACCCGATCGCCGAGGTTCCGGTCCGCTGGAGCCATCAGCCCGGTTCCAAGGTGGGCCCGCTGGACTACCCGAGGGTCCTCGCCGACCTGGCCCGGCTGCGCGTCCGCCGCCTGCGCCCGGCCGACCTCCTGGTCACCGTCCTCTTCCTCGCCCTCTCCGTCGCCCTCTACTCGGGCCGCTTCTTCGACCCGGACCACCGCTATCTCGTCGACTCCCTCCAGGACCAGAACCAGTGGGAGTGGTTCTTCGCGGTGACCGCGGACAACCTCGCGCACTTCCGCAACCCGCTCTTCTCCGACTTCCAGAACTTCCCCGACGGCGTGAACCTCATGGCCAACACGGTCATGCTGGGCGTCTCCGTCCCCTTCGCCCCGCTGACGCTCATAGCCGGTCCGGCCGTCTCGCTCTCCGTCTGCATGGCGCTGGGGCTCGCCGCGACCGCCGTCGCCTGGTACTGGCTGATCGTGAAGCGGGTGGTACGGCACCGGGGTGCCGCCTTCGTCGGCGCGGCCCTCGCGGCCTTCGCGCCGCCGATGGTCAGCCACGCCAACGCGCACCCCAACTTCGTGATCCTGTTCATGATCCCGCTGATCATCGACCGCGCCCTGCGGCTGGCCACCGGCGCCCGGGTCCGGCGGGACGGGATCGTGCTCGGCCTGATGGCGGCCTACCAGGTCTTCCTGGGCGAGGAGCCGTTCCTGCTGGCGGCGATGGGGATGGTCCTGTTCGCCCTCGCGTACGCGGTCGCGCGGCCGGAGGTGGCGAAGGAGGCCTGGCGCCCGCTGGGCAAGGGCCTGCTGATCGCCGGGGCGGTCTGCCTGCCACTGGTCGCCTTCCCGCTCTACTGGCAGTTCACGGGCCCGCAGAGCTACCACAGCGTCCTGCACGGCGACAACGCCGGAAACAGCCCCCTGTCCCTCCTCGGCTTCTCCGAACGCTCGCTGCTCTTCGGGAACGCCGGCCGCGCCAACGAACTCTCCCTCAACCCCACCGAGCAGAACGCCTTCTACGGCTGGCCGCTGGTCCTGGTCGCGTTCGGGATCGTCGTACGGCTGTGGGAGCGGCCGCTGGTCAAGGCGCTGGCGTTCACCTCCGTGGCCGCGGCCGTGCTGTCCCTGGGCCCGGAGATCCGTATCCCGCTGACGGAGACGGTGTATCCGGGCCCCTGGGCACTGGTGCGGAAGTTCCCGCTCTTCGAGTCCGTCATCGAGGGCCGGGTGGCGATGATCTGCGCCCCCGCGCTGGGCATCCTGCTGGCGCTCGCCCTGGAGAAGATCCTCGCCACCCGCCGCGTCGGCGCCCAGTACTTCGGCCTGCTGGCCGTCGCCCTGGCCCTGCTCCCGATCGTCCCCGCCCCGCTCAAGTCGGAACAGCGGGAGGCGGTCCCGGAGTTCATCAGCAGCGGGCTGTGGAAGTCGTACGTCGGCAAGGGCGAGTCCCTCGTCCCCCTCCCGCTCCCGGACCCCGGCTACGCGGAGGCCCTGCACTGGCAGACCAGCGCGGGGCTCGGCTTCAAGCTCCCCGGCGGATACTTCAACGGCCCCTACGGCACCGACCGCACCGGAATCTACGGCGCCGTCCCGCGCTACACCTCCAGCATGCTGCGGGACGTCCGGTACACCGGGAAGGTGCCGGTGATCGGCAAGAACTGGAAGGCGCAGGCCAAGAAGGACTTCGCGTACTGGAAGGCGGGGGTCCTGGTGGTCGCTCCGCAACCCAATGACGAGAAACTACGACAGGCGGTGGAGGCCCTGACCGGAAAACCCGGTAAGTGGACCGGCGGGGTCTGGGTATGGGACCTGCACGAGGGGAGCTGACCGGCGCCGCACGGATTACTCTTCCCTGACCACCTGGCTGAGCACTTGCTGTGAACGCGCTGATACTAGGAGCCCTCTTTGGCCTGTGACCTCTGGCTGGTACCGCTGGTCGACGTGTTGTGCCACACCCCCGACAATCCGTTCGCCGAGGAACTCGCGCAATACAACAAGGTGCTCGCCGAGGCCGGGTTGCCCCCGGTGCCGGTGTACCAGTACATGCCGGGCCTGTCCGGCGAGGTCGCCCCCGTGGCCGGCTTCGACTACGACGCGCTCCACTTCCTCCGCCGCGCCTATCTCCTCCAGGTCTGCGGCCTGCCCGTGTCCCCCGTGGACGACCTGGGCGGTGACTACGAGCAGCTCCTGGAGATGTTCGAGTCGACGGCCCAGCAGTCGCACCTGGTCTGGCACTACGACCACGCGGGCGCGTACGTCCCGGTCGACTTCCCGCATCCGCTCTCCAGCGACGAGCTCCTCGCCAGCGGCGGCCCCCTGGGCTCCGCCCACGCCCTGCTGCGCGAGCTGGAGTACGTCGCCCCGTCGATCGGCATCGACCCGGCGAACCCCCCGGCCCCGCCGCAGCCCCCCGCCGCCCCGACGGACCTCGAAGAACCGGCGGTCCCCGCCCCCTACGACCCGAGCCCCTTCGCCCGCGAACGCCACGTCTGGCTCGGCCTGCACGCGGCGGCGACCCGGAGTCTGGCACAGGGCTCGATGATCGTGTTCAGCTGACGGGCGGGGCGCCCGGGAGGCGGACGCCCCGGCCGACCGGGATCACCTCTGCTGCGGCAGCCTGATGGTGCGCACGAGGGGCATGTCGGCATAGCGGTCGGGTTCGACGGTCACGACGTGACGGCCGTCGGGCCAGTCGATGGTGGGCCGAGACAGGTGGACCGCGTGCCCGAGCCGCCACTCCACGCCGTCACGCAGCAGCGCGCCGACCGTGGACGCGCCCGCGAAGTCCAACTCCACGATCTCGACGGCCGGAAGCGCACCGACATGCTCCGCGAGCCCCTTGCGCATGCCGTCGGCGGCGGCCAGGCAGAGCGCGGGGACGTAGACGTGCCGGGTCGGCCCGTGCTCCGTGTTCGCCACGAAGTGGGAGGCCAGCGAGTTCCCCGAGCCCAGCGCCAGCAGGGCGGACTCGTCGAAGACGACACCGGTGGAACCGGCCCTCATCGCGCTCACAGGCTGTCCACCGGCCGACCGGCCTCAAGGTCCTGCCAGATCTTCTCCACCCGGTCGTGGTCCTCGTCGGTGAACGTCACCCCGAAGTGCGTCTCGCAGTACGCCTTCGTCTCCTCGTACCGCTTGCGCAGTTCCTCCTGCGTGGGCGTGGCCCCCGCAAGCTCGGCGATCAGATCGCGCATGGTCATCCCGCGCTCCCGGGCGAGCACCATAAGTCGGTCGCGGACGATGGGGTCAACCTTGACGGTGGTGTCAGCCATGACGCAAGTATACCTCCGGTATACCGTCTCGGGCCGTTCAAGCAAGACAGTCATTGGGTTCCTTTCTCTTTGAGCTAGGCCGCCACGAGGCGAACTTTTTGCAATTCACCCGCAGGCGACTCGGATTCGTACGGCCTCTCGAATACCTCGCAGGTCGTCGAGTACTGCCGAGTCACCGGATCCCGCCGCACCACCCGCCGCAGATACCGCCGTTCCTCCAGCTCACGCAGGGACGCGACGATCGACATGCACCCTTCGCCGCGCTGCGCCGCGAGGATGCGCTCGGTGATCCAGGAACCGTTCGGCAGCCCCAAGAGGTACGTCAGTACGCCTACCGCTCCCCAGGACAGACGTCGGTCCCCGAAACGGGAGTTGGCGAGGGCTGCGAAGGCGCGCAGGGGCGCCGTACGATGAACGCGCATCGGAGCTGTTCTCTCCAGGTGTCGAGCCCCCGGGTGTTGGCGCACCGCGGGGGCAATCTCGTTGATCGTGACTTTAGGGCCTCGCAAAGAGCCGAACGCAAGCCACAATCCCTTTTTCCTGCCTGTTCGTTGACGCATTTCACCCAGGCGAGTGAAGCGCGGTCCGCAGCAATCGCGTGTGCACGAAGCGCCCGTGCGCGGTGGGCCGATAGCGCCAGGCCAGCGGCCACGTCATGTCGTCCAGCGCGGGAATCGGGATGTACGACACCCGGGCCGGAACGGCGGTCAGTCTGGTCACCTCCGCAGGCCAGGGCAGGTGATCCGTACTCCCGGCCGGAACGAGGAAGTACACACACCGGCGCCCGCTGGCGACCTCGATGACGGGTCCGGGGTCACCCCCGGTCATCTCCGCGAGCCGGTCGGCGAGTTGCCGCCCCCACTCCCCGTCGTCCACCCGCACCGCGTCGAACTGGACGCCGGCCTTGCGGAGTTGAACGCCGGAGGCCGGTAGCCAGCCGAGGTTTAACTGGTCACTTTGCGTGTTCATGGGACCAGTTTGGGGAGGTGGGGCTACCGTCGCCATAACTCTGAGTCGACCGCCGAATACGGTCGGATATCGGGGTGGGTTGGTTGTGACCGGTTGAGTTCGGTTGATTTCGGGGGTGACCGCAATGGCGCGGGCTGAGAACAAAGAGGAAGCGAGCGGCACGGCACAGATGGTGGCCGCCCTGGCGAAGGCACTGCGGGAGCAACAGGAGCTGACACAGGAGGAGTTGGGTAAGCGGACCGGCTACACGGCATCCGCGATCAGCGCCATGGAGACGTGCGCGCAGCCCGCCAGCGACAGGATGCTGGTGAAGCTGGAGGAGGCGATCGGCGGCGGCATGGGGATCTTCGAGAAGGCCCGCAAGTACATGCTGCTGGAGAAGTACCCACCTCGGTTCCGGGGCTTTTCGGAGCTGGAGGCCGGGGCGGTCACGATCTCGTCGTACGAGACGCACGTGGTCGACGGCCTGTTCCAGACCGAGGACTACGCACGAGCGCTGATCGGGGGCGGCTTCCCGCCGGTCTCCGAGCAGAAGCGGGAGGAGCTGGTCGAGGCGCGGCTGGCCCGCCGGGCGCTGTTCAAGCGGGAGCCGACGCCGATGATCGAGCTGATCCTCGAAGAGAGCGTGCTGCGGCGGCCGTTCGGCTCCTGGGAGGTACTGCGCGGACAACTGCTCTCGCTCGTCGAGGACGCGCGGCGGGACAATGTGTGTCTGCAAGTGCTGCCGATGGAGCGGGGGTTGCGGGGCTCCTACGCCGGTGACCGCGGCCCCATGAAGATGGTGGTGACCGCGGACCACGAGCACGTCGTCTACATGGAGATCGAGGACCAGGGCATCCTGGTCAGCGAACCGGAGGAAGTGTCCCAACTCGCCCACCGCTATGCGAAGATCCGCGCACAGGCCCTGAGTACCGACGACTCGGTTAGCCTCATCGAACGGTTGGCAGGAGAGAAACGATGACCCGCACCGGAACCCTTCGGTGGTTCAAGTCCAGCTACAGCGACGGCGGGGGCGGCGACTGCGTCGAGACCGCCTACACCTGGCGCAAGTCCTCCTACAGCGACAGCGGCGGCGGGAACTGCCTCGAAATATCCCCCTGCCCCCACACCATCCACATCCGCGACTCCAAGACCGCCCCCGACGGCCCCCACCTCGCCCTCTCCCCCGCCGCCTGGGTCGGCTTCCTCACGCAGCTCGCGAACTGACCGGCGGGCGCGCTCCCGCCTCGCAGGCACACGCCCACGAGTCACGCGCGCCCCGGCAGGGCAGACCCGGCCCCGACCGGGCGGGACACAAGTCGGCCAAACGCCTCCGCTGCTGCCGGCCCTGCTGGTCAACCACGCGAAGGAAGTCCTGCACATCCCCGGCCGCCGTCCGCCCCGAGGGCGCGAACCGGCCACGCGGCCGAGGGGGTTGGCGACCCGGCGCACTGAGCCACGACCGGCGAACATCGGCGCCATCCGCCAGAGTGGTTTGCCAGAAGCACTTGCCGATCGGCCTCCTGACCTCCCCTATCTTCGAAGCGTAGCCAGGCGGCTACATTGAGTGAAAGGGGATCAGGGATGCGTTCGAAGTCCATGGGTCGCGTGGCGGCCGTCGCCTCGATGGGCCTGCTGCTGGCCGGAGCGGTGAGTGCCGGATCGGCTCAGGCGCAGTCCGCTGCGCAGGCGCGGTACCCCGGTGGGCTCGTCACCTACTCGATCGAGTTCTCCAACCCCCAGGAGAAGGACGACAACGACCTTCCCGAACCCTACGGGCGGGTCTTCGTGAAGGATGACGGCCTTCGGCAGACCACCCTGTGGGAACACCCGGACCTGGACATCAACACCCCCACCGTGCCGCGCTACCCCGAGGCAGGCGCCACGCACCGGTTCGCCGACCACCTGATCAGCGAGGTGTGCGCCTACGTCGGCGAGGACGACACCGGCATCAACGCCGACGACATCCTCGCCCAGGGCTGCGAGCCCTTCCACGGCCCCGGCGCGTACACCATCCCCGGTCCGGACGGAGAGGTGACCGTCACCGTCTACCACATCGGCTGATCCCCTCGGCGCACGGATGCCCTGCCCTCCTACCGGGGGTGGGGCATCCGTGTTGTGGCCGCTCGCACGCTTCTGACCCGTGGAAGCACGACACTGCCGAGAAGCGGGCGGCCCCGACGGTCAGTTGGTGGCGGGCGCGAGGCCCTGCAGCCGTGCCCCGGACGACCGACCGGCCGACCGGCCTACCTGCGCGCCGTCGCCGTGATCGTCGCCGTGCCGATCACGTGGGTCGACATGGTGAAGCGGGTGAGTGCGGCCGGGGTCGCCGCGGGCAGCTGCAGGCTCGGGGTGTCCAGGGCGTAGACCGTGATCCGGTAGTGGTGGGTGATGTCGCCGACCGGCGGGCAGGGGCCCAGGTAGCCGGTCTGGCCGGCGTCGTTCGTGCCGGCGACCGCGCCGGCCGGCAGGGTGGAGCCCAGCTCGGGGCTGGTGGCGGGGATGTCCCAGGTCTGCCAGTGCCAGAAGCCGGAGCCGGTGGGGGCGTCGGGGTCGAACATGGTGACCGCGTAGCTGCGGGTGCCCTTGGGGGCGCCGTGCCAGGACAGCCGCATCTGCTTGTTGTCGCCGGAGCAGCCGAAGGCGGCGCCCGCGTAGGAGTCGGCCGGGATGGTGCCGCCGTTGCGGATGTCGGGGCTGGTGACGGTGAACCGGGCGGCGGAGTCGGGGACGACCTTGCGGACCTGGGTGTAGCCGTACCCTCCGTCGTCCGCGCGGCCGGTGTGGGTGTCGGCGTCGGCCGTGGTGACGCCGGTGGTGACGGCGGCGGCGGCCGCGGTCAGCGCGGCGGCGGCTCGGATCGACGTTCTCATGGTGCCCTCCTGGGTGGTGGGTGGGGTGTCTGCGGTGGCACCACGATCAAGGAGGCGGGACGCCGGCAGGAAGGCTCTCGGATTGCTGGCATTCGGGATACCAGGCTCGCGGGTCGACAGCGCGCGGCCGGGGTCGGGATCATGAGGGGTATGGCGGGTATGGCGGGTATGGCGGGCATGGCGGACAGGGTCGGCGGGCGGGCACCTCGGCGCGCGGAACTGGGTGAGTTCCTCCGGGCCGTGCGGGCGCGGCTGCGGCCCGAGGACGTCGGGCTGCCGGACGTGGGCCGGCGCCGTACGCCGGGGCTGCGGCGGCAGGAGGTGGCGCAGCTCGCTACCGTCAGCATCGACTGGTACATCCGGCTGGAGCAGGGCCGGGTCGGCATGCCGGGCGCGGCCGTGCTGGACGCGGTGGCGCAGGCGCTGCGGCTGTCGCCGTCCGAGCGGCACCATCTGCATCTCCTCGCGCGGGACGAGACCCCGGTGGCCCGGCACCTGTCCGCGCCGGTCGGCGACTCGCTGCGCGTGCTGCTGGCCGGGATGCCGCTGATCCCGGCCTATGTCGTCGACTTCCGTTTCGACGTGCTGGCCCACAACGCGGCCGCGACGGCTCTGTTCGGCGCGGGCTTCGGCACGGCCGGGGAGCTCGGCGGCAACACCGCGCGGGTGCTGTTCCTGGAGCCGGGTATGCGCGAGGTCCAGCTGGACTGGGCGCGGGTGGCCCGTGAGACGGTCGGCAACCTGCGGGCGAACCTCGCACGCCACCCGGACGACCCGCGGCTGCACGAGGCGATCGCCGAACTGCGGGACGGGAGCGCGGAGTTCACCGCATGGTGGGAGGACCACACGGTGAAGCAGCGCGCCCACGGCCGCAAACGCATCCGGCATCCGGTCGTGGGCGAACTGGCCCTCTGCTACGACACGCTCGCCACCCTCGACGGCTCGGACCAGTGCCTGATCGCCGTCACCCCGGCGGATCCGGCGGCCGAGGGCGGCCTGCGCAGGCTCATGACCGGTCCGGGGCTGCACGCCATCGGGGCCTGAGCCCGCCCTGTGGGGTGCCGCGCAGGCGGGTGGCCAGGGTCCATCCGGTGCTGACGAGTGCGGCCAGCGTGAGGGTGACCAGCAGCAGTGTGGTGTGGGAGCCTGCGCTGTCGGCGGCGCGGGCGACGGGGTTGGGCAGGCCGAGGCGGTCGACCAGCCAGCCGAGGGCCGCGATCCCGGTGAGCGTCGCGCCGGTCAGGCGGAGCGCGGGCTGGACGCGCAGCCGGGCGAGGACCAGGAGCGAGGGCAGGGCGAGGCAGACCAGCAGCAGCTGGACCAGTTCGATGCCCAGGTTGAAGCCGAGCAGGCTGGTGACCAACTGGCCGGTGGAGAGGTGCATCTCGGCCAGTACGAAGGAGAACGCCATGCCGTGGCCGAGGCCGAAGACGCCTGCCACGACCGCTTCCCGGCCCGGGAAAAGGGGGCGGATCGCGTGGATCGCGCCGACCAGGATGCTCGCGGCGATGAACGCCTCCACCGGCCAGGACGGGATGTCGAGCCGTCCCAGGGAGCTCGCGGCCAGGGCGACCGAGTGGCCCGCGGTGAAGGCGAGGGTGATGCCGCCGATGCGGGCGAGTGCCTTGCGGGGGCCGACCAGGCCGGTCCAGCGGCCGCCGGTCGCGGCGAGGGGGGCCGGCAGGAGCAGGATCAGCAGGAAGAGCAGGTGGTCGGTGCCGGTGAGGATGTGGTTGCCGCCGAGTTCGACCATGGCGACGAAGCCGCGCCAGGCGCTGCCGGGGCCGAGGTCGACCTTCAGGGCCGGGACCTTCATGTGCCGGATGTCCAGCTCGATGGTGCCGACCTGGGTGGTGCCCTTGCCGTCGACCTGGCCGTTCGCCCAGTCCTGGCGGACCGTCACGAGGGTGACGTGGGTGACGACCTGGTGCACGATCACGTCGTAGTCGAAGGTGAAGTGGCGTACGTCGGCGCCCGCGGGCGGGGTGAGGACCGCGGCGACGGTCAGTTCGCGATACGGGCCGGTGGACGTCTGCCGGGTGGCGCTCAGGTGCATCGAGCCGACGGCGACCTGCCACGCCTTGCCGCCGGTGGTGGTCGGGTGGATGTGCCGGCCGAGGTAGGCGCGGATCGCCTTGGTCCGCGCGGCCGGGACGGTCCTGCCGGTGACGTCGTCCAGATCGATGCCGCTGGCCCGGGAGAAGTCGGAGACCGGCAGTTCCAGCCGGGCGGACACCGAGGACCGGTACACGTCCAGCTGCACCACCGAGTGCGGCATCGGATGCGCGGCGGCCGGCGACGCCCCGAGCAGGAGCGCCGCCGGCACCACGATCGCGATCCCGGCCACCAGGCGTGTCAGGGCGGTGGTCAGCCAGTTTCGCGGTCCGGTCATGAGAAGGAGAACTCGTTCCCGTAGTCGCGGGTGTGGTCGCGGTACACGGTGTGGTAGTGGACCTGGTCCTGGTACACGACACCGTTCTGGCAGACGAACTCGACCCACACGCTGGGACCGTCGATGCGCACGTAGTCGCCCTGGGTGTCCAGGCCGGTGCCGCCGGAGTAGGCGACGTAGGTCTGGTCGAGCTCCTTCGCGTATGTCTTCATCAGCTGGGCGGCGGTGGCGTCGTCCACGTCCGCGATCCACGGGTGGATCGCCGCCAGGACCAGCTTCTTCTGCTTCGGCGACAGCTCGCTGGCCTTGATGCCCTCCTTGGTCTCCGGGAAGTCGCCGTCCTTGCCGGGACCGAGCAGCACGTCGCTGAACGACTCCGACAGCTTGGCCTCGGCCAGCTGCGAGGTGCTCAGGCTGCCGGTCAGCTTCAGCAGGCCGTCGCGGAACTTCGCCAGCGGCGCGTACGTGGTGCCGTCGTCCGCGGTCCAGCTGGTCGGCTCGACGCCGGTGAAGAAGGGGCTGGCGCCGGAGACCTTGCCGTCCTTGTACGTGATGTTCACGGCGAGGTGGTGGCCGCCGAAGTGCAGCTGCCAGGTGCCGGTCTTGGACGGGGTGCCGAGGAGCGCCAGGTAGTAGTAGCCGCTGCCGTACGAGAAGCCGCCCGCGCCGCCGCCACCGGAGGGCGGGGCGCCGGTCGGGACGTCGGTGGGCGCCGCGGAGGCGGAGTCGGTGGCCGTGGCGGAGGGGTCGGCGGAGGCCGAGTCCGTCGCCGAGGCCGAGTCGGTCGCCGTGGGCGCGTCCGTCGGCGCGGCCGAGGAGGAGCTGGTGCTCTCGGCCGAGGCGAGCACGTCGTCGGCCTTGAGGGTCTGCAGGACGTGCTCGTAACCGGTGTCCTTGCCGGTGCCCAGGGCCGTCTTCAACAGGGCCTCGGCGGCGGCCAGCTGGTCGTCCGACAGGGTGCTGAACTGGATGCCGGGGCGGCAGGTCCCGCCGCAGGGGAGGTTCGACCAGGCGGTCGCGTTGGCCTGGGTGAGGTCCAGCAGGGTCGAGGCCTGCTGGTCCGAGGTCAGCGTGTTCAGAAAGGCGTTGGCGGCGCTGACGACGGCCGCGGTGCCCTTGGCCTGCTTGTCGACCGGCCGCTGGACGCCCGCGGCGGATTTCTCAGCGGCGGGCGTGGACGCATTCGCCACGGCGAATCCACCACCGGCGAGTACCAGAGCCGTGGCAGCTCCGAGTACGGCCCGACGAGTCCGCCTGGAGCGGACCAGGCGGGTTCTTTCTTTGCTCATTGACTGCCCCTTCGGCATGCCGAACTAGCCATACGGAAGCATCCGTTGGCTGGTCGGAAGAGTGTGGGAACGCGCGGCGGACATTACCAACAACAACGTTGACACTCAATGCGAAAGCCCGATCGGATAACAGCGTCCAATTATGGGCGGTGCAAGATTTTCAGGATTCACAGAAACAACGAAATCCACAAATGAAATCGACAGGTCCCTCTTATTCGGGAAAAAGAAAAAGTGGTGGGGGCCCCCCCCGGGGGGGGGGCCCCCAAGGGCAAAGCGGAGGGGGAAAAAAAAACTCGGGGGGCCCCCCCAGCGCAGAAAGAATTTTGGGGGGGGGGGGGTGGGGGGGGTGGTGG